>CAZFTD010000237.1:0-3103 GCA_964521525.1 uncultured Marinilabiliaceae bacterium
GTAATTATTGATGAAAGTTTAAAAGTGGATAATCATGAAAAAAGAAATTATAGAAAAAGCCTATCAAATGGCTAAAGAGCAATATGCCGAATTGGGAGTTGATACCGATGCGGTTTTAAAACGGATGGACGATGTGGTGATTAGTCTCCACTGCTGGCAAACCGATGATGTTGGTGGTTTTGAAAAACCCAACGCTGAACTGGGTGGAGGTGGTATTCAGGTTACCGGTAATTATCCCGGAAAAGCCAAATCAATTGAACAAATGCGTCAGGATTTAGATATGGTATTATCCTTATTACCTGGCAAGCAACGTTTGAATTTACATGCCATTTACGGCGAATTTGGCGGGAAACTGGTTGACCGGGACCAGATTAGTGTGGAGCATTTCCAAGGATGGATTGATTGGGCGAAAGAACGGAAAATGGGACTGGATTTTAATGCCACCTGCTTTTCGCATCCCAGGGCCGATGATGGTTTTACCCTTTCAAGTAAAAATGAGGGAAACCGTAAATTCTGGGTAGAGCATGTAAAGCGGTGCCGTGCCATTGCAGCCGAAATGGGTAAACAATTAGGAACACCTTGTGTGCATAACACCTGGATTCCGGATGGTTCGAAAGATGTACCCGTTGATCGCAGTGGATATCGTGCGTTGTTAAAACAATCGCTCGATGAAGCCTTTTCGGTTCATTATCCGAAAGAATACATGAAAGATGCTGTTGAAAGTAAACTCTTTGGTATTGGTGCTGAAGCTATGACAGTGGGCTCACACGATTTTTATCTGGGTTATGCAGTTAAAAACAATAAGCTTATTTGTCTCGACAACGGACACTTTCATCTTACCGAGCAAGTAGGTGATAAAATTTCGGCTGTATTGCAATTTGTTGATGAGCTACTGTTGCACGTAACACGGCCTATTCGGTGGGACAGCGACCATGTGGTTACTTTAAACGATGAAATACAGTTGATTGCATCTGAAATCGTTCGTGGAAAATTTCTGAAGCGGGTAAACATTGGCCTCGATTTTTTTGATGCGTCCATTAACCGGATTGGCGCCTATGTTATTGGCACAAGAGCCACTCAGCAGGCATTTTTATTTGCATTGCTCGAGCCAACTGCTTTAATGAAACAATACGAAGAAACCGGTAAAAATTTTGAACGACTTGCCCTGATGGAACTCATGAAAACCCGCTTATTTGGAGCCGTTTGGGATTATTACTGCCTGGTGAACAATGTTCCGGCCGGAGTTGATTTTATTGCCGAAATTCAGAAATACGAAGCAGAAGTATTGGCAAAAAGGTAACAGATACCAGTTAAGAGGATAAACATAAAGCTAAAGAACAGATAGATATGACCATGAAGGGATAATTATAACGTATTTATCCTGTTTCAGTCGTGTCTTTCTGTTTGCTCAGCTTCAAATATATACCATAAAATGGAAAAAGTAATTGCTGTATTTGATATTGGTAAAACCAACAAAAAATTGTTGCTTTTCAACTGCAATGCCCAATTGGTTTACCAACATGAGGAGATATTTCCGGTTATTCATGACAGTGATGGATTTGAATGCGATGATATAGAACGTATTGAACTTTGGATTAAAGAGTCGTTATTTCAACTGGCCAAACATTCGCAGTACGATGTAAAAGGCGTTAACTTTTCAACCTATGGCGCTTCATTGGCTTTTGTGGATAAAAATGGTAAACGCCTCTCTCCCATTTTCAATTACCTGAAACCGATAAATGAAGTTTACGCTCAGCAACTTTATCAAAAGTATGGCGGAACCGGTAGTTTTTGTCGTCAAACAGCCAGTCCGGCACTTGGAATGATGTTAAACTCGGGCATTCAATTGCTATGGATAAAAAAGGAACATCCTCAAATATTGAAAAAAACCAGTCATATTCTCCATTTTCCACAATACTTGTCGTTTTTGCTAACCCAAAAAGCTGTTTCTGAATATACCTCCATAGGATGCCACACTTTTATGTGGAATTTTGATAAAATGGATTACCATCAATGGTTAACCGATGAATGTTTTGTGTTACCCACGCCGGTATCAAACTCAAGTGTTACAGCAATCGATATTGAAGGAAAAAAAATCGACATTGGAGTAGGTATTCACGATAGTTCGGCATCGTTGGTACCCTATTTTCAGGGGTTTAATGAAAAGTTTCTGCTCATATCAACCGGAACCTGGTGCATTAATATGAACCCGTTCAATTATACACCTTTAACCGATAGTGAACTTCAAAACGATTGTTTGTGCTACCTGAGTGTAAATCAAAAGCCGGTTAAATCATCGCGTTTGTTTATGGGCCACATTCATGATGTTAATCGAGAACGAATACAGCAATGGTTTAATGCCGATAAAGATGCTTATAAAAACGTAGCTCCTAACCTGGAACTAATTGGTCATTTATGCAGAACCCATCAGCAGCGCTTTTTTAAAAATGGCATATCATCAAATTATATAGATGAAACCGTTGATTTAAATCATTTTGGTTCATTTTCGGAAGCTTACCACCAACTAATGTTCGATTTAACCACTTTGTGTGTAAATTCCATCAAACTGGTTCTTGATGAGCAAAGTCAGGTTAACAACCTGTTTGTTTCAGGCGGATTTTCACGAAACATGTTGTTTATTAATTTCTTATCGCATTATTTTCCTGATAAGAATATTTACACCACAGAGGTTGATAATTCCAGTGCACTGGGAGCCGCTCTGGTGATAATGGAAGAAGTGCTGCCTGAATGCAAGCCCCGGATTGATCTGGGGCTTAAGCAATGGAAATATAGCATTTAGTTACTGTTTTTGCTGTAAATTTTCAAGCATTTGTTTAGGAATTTCGATGGCAGTGCCATGCCGGGTTCCTTTTGGGAAACTGATTAATTCTGAAACATCTTCCCAGCTGGCTCCATCAACCGAACGAATGGCACCATATTTCCGGTCGCGGTATTTATCGAAATACACATAAACATAATTGCCAATAACGATTGGCGCAGGCCCTTCGGCCCATTGCTTGCCGGAGATATTCTCTGAAACTGAAACGGGAAAGCCCGATTTCAGGTTGTCGGTAAAGGTTACCCGAAGGTTTTTCTCGCTGGG
>CAZFTD010000237.1:3113-4115 GCA_964521525.1 uncultured Marinilabiliaceae bacterium
ATCTCGTTTTTAATGATAAACCAGTATCGATTCTCTTTTTTTACAATGGCTCCATCAATTACACTAAATCCCGGATCGAAAAACAGCGCTGTTTCGCTGAATGTTTTAAAATCGCGGGTGGTAACATAATATTGACGGTGATTGAGGCCCGTTTCGTTGGGCGTTGTTTCAATGTCGGGAAATTTTCCAGGAACAGTAGAAGCCCAAATGATATAAAACAGGTCGTCAGCAGCATCGTAAAAAAGTTCAGGAGCCCAGGTGTTTCGAGTGGCAGTATCGGCTTCCATAACCGGCAAATATTGTTGCTCCGACCAGTTAATAAGGTCTTTGGATGATGCATAACCAATGCCCTTATCCCACCATCCGGTGGTCCAAACCAGGTGAAAGGTTCCATCTTTTCCCCTGGCAATGCTGGGATCGCGCATTAAACGATCTTTACCAATGGTTGGTTTTAAAACAGATTGTCCGCCAAACAGGGAGTCCCATTTTAAACCATCGTAACTGTAAGCCAAATGCAAACCATCTTCACCATTACCCATAAAATAAGTAAACAAGAAAACCTTTTCTTCCTGACTTTTACATGAAAAAAAGGCGATAGAAAATAGTAACAGTAAGCCAATCAATAATTTATTCATGATAATGATATTTTAGGATGATACATTCATGTGACAATGTTGCCAGTTATATCAGTCCAAAATAGCACAATTATCGTGAGAAAAGGGATGTAAAATCATTCAAATACCTGTAAAAAATGATTAAAAAGCCTCTTTTAATTAGTATTTTTGAAATTGCCTTCATTAGAAATTTGCCAGCCATGAGTAAAGCCCTGACAATTTTTATCTTTATTTCTTTTTGTTTTGGTTTATCCTTTGCCCGCGACGACGAATCATTGCTTTTCAGGCAGATTAGTACAAAAGATGGACTATCGCAAAACACGGTCAGATCGATTCTTATTGATAAAAAGGGCTTTTTATGGGCCGGAACCTTAGATGGATTAAACCG
>CAZFTD010000238.1:0-4045 GCA_964521525.1 uncultured Marinilabiliaceae bacterium
TTTTTTATGTGCCACCGCAAGCACGTTGGAAATGGCTGCAAGGCAGAGCCAAACTACCGACTATCGGTAAAGACATTGACGAAGCAATGGACAGCATTGAAAGAGACAATGCTGCACTTAAAGGCGTTTTGCCAAAAGACTATGCCCGACCTGCACTTGACAAACAACGACTTGGCGAACTCATTGACCTGATTGGCTCCATTACCTTGAGCAAAGGCGGAAATGGAAAAGGCAAAGACGTTTTGGGCTTTGTGTTTGAATATTTCTTAGGACAATTTGCAGATGCCGAAGGCAAAAAAGGCGGACAGTTTTATACGCCTGCCAGCATTGTAAAACTCTTGGTTGAAATGCTTGCTCCCGAAGCGGAAAAACGGGTGTATGACGGTTGTTGCGGTAGTGGTGGAATGTTTGTACAAAGCGAAAAATTCATTGAACTGCACGAGCACCGCAAAGGCAAAATTTCCATTTTTGGACAGGAGAGCAACCCTACAACATATAAGTTGGCAAAAATGAACCTGGCTATCCGGGGCATTGATGCTAAAATAGAGTTGGGCGACACCTTGATGAACGACAAGTTCCCCGAACTGAAAGTGGATTACATCCTTGCCAATCCTCCGTTTAACGTCAGCGACTATAACATCAATAAAGCTGAAACCCACAAATGGAAATATGGCGTTCCGCCAACGGGAAATGCCAATTATGCTTGGCTGCAACACTTTGTGAGCAAGCTTGCTCCTTTCGGAACGGCAGGAATTGTGTTGGCAAACGGCAGTATGAGTTCTGAAATAGCCACCGAAGGCGAAATCAGAAAAGCAATGATTGAAGCCGACTTGGTGGATTGTATGGTCTCTTTGCCTTCACAGTTGTTTTATAATACCCAAATTCCCGCTTGTTTGTGGTTTTTGGCTCGCAACAAAACCGAAACCACGAAATTACGAAACCGAACCAACGAAGTGCTTTTTATTGATGCCCGTGAATTGGGCTCAATGATTAGCCGAAAACAGCGTGAACTCACCGAGAACGATATCGCTACAATTGCCGGTACTTACCACAAATGGAGAAGCAAAAGTCTGAACCTTGATTCACCTGATTTGCTTGATAAGAATGATTTAAAAGCTGAAAAATCAAGCCAATCATTTAATCAAAGAAATCATAGTTCAGACTATATGGACATTCCTGGATTTTGCAAGTCTGCCAACATTCAGGACATACGCAAAAACAATTACATCCTGACACCAGGGCGTTACATTGATTTCAAAGAAGTAGCGGATGACGGACAAGCATTTGATGAAAAAATGCAACTACTCACTGCTACCCTTTCAAAGCAAATGCAAAAAGCCAATGAATTAGATGCAGCCATAAAACAAAACCTTGCTAAAATCGGATATGAAATATGAAACGCGAAAGTAAAATAGCATCCATTTTATTTTACCTTAGTGGCACTAAAGTAAAATAACGAAGTTTTTATTTTACTTTTGTAAAAAACAAAGCAATGATACAACTGGAGTCATACATATCAGGAAGGTTTGAAAAACACCACACAGGATATACCTATTTCCTGCCTACACCCATAAACGAGCAATGGAAATGGGAAGACCAGACCCTGAACCTGCTCTTAGAAAAAGCCGCCATCAAATTGGGGGAACTGAATTCCTATGCCCGATTGGTGCCCAACATTGATTTGTTTATCCAACTGCACGTAACCAAAGAAGCGGTAGTTTCGAGCCGTATAGAAGGCACTCAAACCAATATGGACGAAGCCCTTTTGGAAGAAGAAGAAATAAACCCCGAACGCAGAAACGACTGGAAAGAAGTCAATAATTACATCAAAGCACTCAACGAAGCCATTGCAGAATTAGAAAAACTGCCCATTTCTTCCCGCTTACTCAAACAAACGCACAAAACCCTGCTCAGCAGTGTGCGGGGCGAACTCAAACTGCCGGGCGAATACCGCAGCAGCCAAAACTGGATTGGTGGAAACACCCTTTTAGATGCCGTTTTTATTCCGCCCCATCAAGACTTTGTGCCTGACCTGATGGGCGATTTGGAAAAATTCCTGCATAACGAGAGCATCAATGTACCCGCATTGATTAAAATCGGTATTGCTCACTATCAGTTCGAAACCATTCACCCCTTTCTGGATGGCAATGGCAGAATAGGGCGTTTGCTCATCACCCTGTTTTTGGTGGACCAAAAGATATTGCAGAAACCCCTGCTCTATCTCTCGGCATATTTTGAAAAAAACAAGGGTTTATATTACGACAACCTGACCTTTGTACGCACCAAAAACAATATGACCCAATGGCTCAAATACTTTTTGGCAGGTGTAGCCGAAACGGCAGAAAACGCCACCCAAACGCTCAGTGCCATACTGGAACTTAAAACTAGACTTGAAAGCAGCCTTGCCAACACCTACGGCAAGCGAGCCGCTAATGCAGGCATATTGCTCAATGCGCTCTTTAAAAGGCCCATTATCCACGTAAACGAAGCACAAAACCTATTGGGCGTGAGCTACAAAGCCGCCAATGATTTAATAAGCGAAATGGTGCAAAACGGTCTGCTCAAAGAAATGACCGGCCAAAGCCGCAACCGTGTGTTTGTATTTGATGAATACCTTAAACTGTTTTGATAATGAGCGAGTGGAAAACATATAACCGTCCAAACCTTGATTTTTTTGATTTGCCTGATGGGCAAGCTTCAAATAATCAAGGCAATCAAACCCATCACAAAAATCACAGTGCAGACTTATGAGCGAGTGGAAAACATATAAGTTGGGGGAGATTGCTGAATTGCGAAAAGAGCAAATTATTCCAAATGGAATAGAGCAACCGTACATTGGCTTAGAACATATTGAACAACAGAGTTTACGACTTAATGGAGTTGGAAGTTCAAACAGCGTCATTAGTAATAAATTCAAGTTTTATAGCGGTGATATACTTTATGGCAAATTACGTCCTTACTTCCGAAAAGTGTATCAGCCAAAATTTGAAGGTGTTTGCTCAACAGATATTTATGTTATCAAAAACAAGAAACCAGTTGAACAGGATTTTCTTTACTATCTAATTGCAACAGAAGAATTTACAAACATAGCTAATTCAGGCAGTTCAGGAACACGAATGCCAAGAGCAGATTGGAAACAATTACAAAATTCCGAATGGCAAATCCCCGACCTGCCCACCCAACGCCAAATCGCCCAAATCCTTTCTTCCCTTGACGACAAAATAGAACTCAACCTGCAAATGAACCAAACTTTGGAAGCTATGGCACAAGCCATTTTCAAAGAGTGGTTTGTAAATTTTAACTACCCCAAAAGTCTGAACTATGATTCATTTGATTTGTCTGATTTACATGATGTAAAAAATCAAGGCAATCAAGAAAATCTTAAAAATCAAGGTTCAGACAATGGACTGCCGAAGGGGTGGAGAATGATATCTATTGGAGATTTATTCAGAGTTACTATTGGTGGTGATTGGGGTAGGGAAGAATACAGCGATGAATTTTCGGAAAGGTCTTTTATTGTTCGAGGCACTGATTTTGATAAGATATTGAATGGAAATATTGTGTCAGTACCTAGTCGTTTTATCAAACAATCTAATTTTTTTAAAAGGAAAGTAGAAAATGGTGATATTTTATTGGAGATTTCAGGAGGTTCTAAAGACCAACCAACAGGTAGAACAATCTTATTTACAGATGAACTGTTATCGCTTTTTGGTAGTCCAGTAGTTCCTGCAAGTTTTTGTAGGTTGATTAGACCTAAAGAGTTTAATTATTCACTATTTCTGGATATCTTTTTTAAATATTTTTATCAGATAGGAGGTACTTGGGAGTACCAAAATCAGAGCACAGGGATTAGTAATTTTCAGTTTACTTTTTTTTCAGAAGATAAAAAAATTGCAATACCAAATGACGAGAACTTAATTAAAATTTTTGGGGAAATAATTTCACCAATTAGGAAAAAAATCGACTCTAATACTCTTCAAATCCAATCCCTAACCCAACTCCGTGACACAATTCTACCAAAGTTAATGAGCGGAAGTCTGAACCT
>CAZFTD010000239.1:0-4036 GCA_964521525.1 uncultured Marinilabiliaceae bacterium
GCAACCTGTTGTTTAAGCATGTTTTAAGTTTTGATATACAAATAGATAAAAGAGGTCATCTCAAAAACATGAGATGCCCTCTTTTTGTTTCTATCACATTCTTGTGAATTCATCGAATATTGGCACCCAAAGGCTTTAAAAAGTTAATGAAACAACCTCAATGCCTTTGCTAATTTGCTCTTCACTGAACCGAAATAATATTCTCCTGAATGCTCCGGGTATATTTAGAAGGCGAGCAACCAAACTGCGCTTTAAAGCATTTACTGAAATAAAACGGATCTTCAATGCCAACCTGCCACGAAACTTCTGCAACAGTATGTTTACCTTCGAGCAGCAATTCTGCTGCTTTTTTCATACGCTTTATCTTTATTAAATCGTTGGGCGAATAACCTGTTAGTCCCTTAATTTTTTTATAAAAAACAGTTCTTTTTTGGCCGCAAAGTTCGGTAAACTCCTCAACCGAAAAGGTCGGGCGACTAATATTAGCATCCAGGGTTTTATTCACCAGTAAATAAAATTCCTTATCCTTATTGGTATTGCTAAATAAACTTTCTTTTGCTGCAATATCAATCGAGAATCGCTTTTTGAGTTTTTCACGCTGTTCTATCAGTTTGTAAACCCTCGATAACAGATATCTTAAACTGAAAGGCTTCATAATGTAAGCATCGGCACCGCACTCGCTGCCTTTTAATCTGACTGCATCCGATGACAGCGCTGTAAGAAGAATTACCGGAATGTGACTGGTTTGGAAATCATTTTTCAAGCGGGTTGTAACCTCAAATCCATCCATTTCGGGCATTTTAACATCACATATAATTAAGTCGGGATTACCGGTAATGGCCAATTCCAGACCCATTTTACCATTTTCGGCAGTTTCGGTTATAAAATGCTTTCCAAGTTCTTCCGATAAAAACTCACGAATGTCTTTGTTGTCATCTATAATAAGTATTTTCCATTCGTGCGGCGAAGTCTGCTTCAGATGCTCTTTTTCAGCTGTGTGGTTATCGTTTTCGCCATCGTGCACCAGATGTTCGGCAGGCATGGAGCCCGGTGTTATATAATTAACATCTTTATAATGAGCTGTATCACCAGGGAGTTCCACTTTGAATACAGAACCGCCTTCAGGATTCTCTTCGTACCAAACACGCCCTTTGTGGGCTTCGGTAAACTCTTTTACCAGCGACAAGCCTACACCGGTTCCTTCGGATGAGAAGTGAATTTGCATAAACCGGCTGAACAACAGATGCTGTTTCTCCTTTGGTATACCAATTCCACTGTCTTTTACCGAAATAAGGCAGGCGCCGTTGGTTTTATTTCTATCAACCGATAAATGAATGGTGCCATTATTGGGTGTGAATTTAAACGCATTGGAGAGTAAATTGAAGATGATTTTTTCCACTTTATTGTGGTCAATAAAAAGCTCCCAGTTACCGGTTTCGACTGTTAGTTTATAATTGATATTTTTTGTAGTTGCTATTTCTTTGAATGTGAAGTAGATGTTGTGCAAATACTCCGAAATATCAGTTAGTTCCAGATTTAGGGTTAACACATTGTTTTGAATTTTTCTGAACTCAAGCAATTGGTCAATTAAGCGTGTCATTTGGCGGGTATTGCGATTTAAAAGCGCTACCTGCTTTTGGCTCGGTTCCGATAGATTTTTTTCTGCCGACAAACTTTCAACAGCTCCTCTAATAAGGGTGAGCGGGGTTCTGAACTCGTGCGAAATATTGGTGAAAAATCGTAGTTTATAGTCGGTTAGCTGTTTTTCAACGCGAACGGCATTGTTAAGGTTGCTGATTTTAAAAATAACCAGGAAAGTGATGAATAATAAGGCAACTGCCACTATAAAATAGATAACCAATGCCAGGTTGGAACGCCAGAATGGTGGTGTTACAATTATTTCAAGCTCTGTTACCTCGTTGTTCCATTGTCCATCGGCATTGGAGCCTTTCACTTTAAAGGTATAACTTCCCGGAGGAAGGTTCTTATAAGTTGCCGAGCTAATGCTGGCAGGCGTACTCCAAAATTTATCGTACGGTTCCATGATGTAGGTGTACTGATTCATTTTGGGATCGGTTAGGTTTAAGCTGGCAAAATGCAGGGTAAATGTGTTTTGTAGATGGGTTAACTTTAACTGGTTAACCATACTGATGGATGCATGCAACGGTGAGTTGTTTCGATTGGTTTCAATCCGTTCGTCGTAAACAAATAAATCGGTAAAAACCACTGGAGGCACATGGCTGTTCTTAATGAACTTACCGGGATTAAACGCTATAAAACCATCGAGGGTGCCCCAGAGCATTTCACCATTTTGACGCACGGCGCAGGCGTTTTCGTTATAGTAGTTACCATGGGTTCGCTCCGAAAACTGATAGGTCATAAAGGTTTGTTGATGGTAATCGAACTGGCAAATACCGTTTTCAGTACTTATCCATAAAACACTGTCGGGGCTTTCGAGAATGGCTGTAACCACATCTGATGGCAATCCTTGTTTGGTGGTGAATTTTACAAAGCGGCTCTTTTTGCTGTTGTTATCGTCGCGAACCATTAAATTTAAACCGCCCCCGGCAGTACCAATCCACAAATTACCTCTTTTATCTTCATAAATGGTTTTAATATCATTGCAATTCAACCCTTCGGTGTTGTTCGAACTAAAATGGTAATGTTTATAGTTGTCGGTATTATTAATAAAATCTTCGGGATAAAAGCAGATAAGTCCTTCATAGCTGCCGGTCCAGATGTTATGCTGGCTATCCTCGAAAAGATAACGGATGTAGCTCTTGTTACCTTCGTTGCTAAAGAAATGAGTAAAAGTGATGCCATTTTTATCCTGATTGAGTAAATCGAGACCTCCACCAAATGAGGCAATCCATATTCTTTTTTGCCTGTCTTGCAATATGTTGAAAACAGAATTGTGGCTTAAACTCTTCGGGTTGGAAGCATCGTTAACAAAATGGTGCAATTGTTTGGTACCTGTGAGGTCGTAAACGTACACACCGTTGCCTTTTGTCCCAATCCAAATCTGGTTTTTGTCGTCTTCAATAATGGTATAAGGATTTAAGTTTTTATGAATGCATTTGGGCTTTTCCAAATGCTTATCGTACAAATATAGGCTTCCGTTTTTGGTTCCAACCCAAACATTTTCTTTGGAATCTTCAAAAACAACTTTAACATTGTTGCTCGAACCTAAAATATCCTCTTTCTCGGGACGCAAATAGCGTACTTTGTAGTTTTGCCTGATAACCTTTATGATGCCGGCATACTCGCTGCCTACCCAAATATTGCCCGATTGGTCTTCGGTTATTGACAATAAATAATCGGAAGCAGGACTATTGCTTTGAGCGTTGTATCGGTAATTCTCCAAAAGTCCTGTGGTTGGTTCGTACTGAAATAGTCCGTTACCATAGGTCGTAATCCAGTAAACGCCTCGTGAATCAATAAAAACGACATATCTTTCATTATCAATAACTGACGCTATTTGTGATGGTATCAGATGTAACTCACGTAATTTACCTGTTTCGGGCAAATAATGGCGCAAAATACCTGAATGGTCGAAAATCCAAACGCCTTGCCTACTGTCAACAATTAATTGTGCAGAGCTCCGGATAGGGGCGTTGTTGGGAAACGGATTGCTGTTAAACGAGTTGGTTATTGCGCTGTAAAGCAATAAGCCATGGGAGCGGGTAGTCAGCAGAATTTCTTTCCGTCCCAATTGGGCAATATCCAGAAACTGGCAGTTTTTATCCCAAACAAGTGGCTCAATAAAGCTTTTTTTCAGCAAATTATACCGGTATACATAATTACGGTCGGTTAAAAAATAAACAATTCCGTCCATTTCCAGCGCTTTCCTGAAGGTGCCGGTATCACTGTTTTTATAAAAACCCTCAAAATTATCGCCATTGACGGAACGGTTGAGTCCATTTTGGGTGCCAATCCAAATATTGTTTTTCGAATCTTCAAAAATAAACTCAACAGTATGATGGGTAAGCAAACTGTTTGTTGAGTTGGCCATAAAAACCACCTGGGGATTCTGGTT
>CAZFTD010000240.1:0-2306 GCA_964521525.1 uncultured Marinilabiliaceae bacterium
GGTTTTATCTTTAAAAACTGTTTAAAATTAATATTTAGACAAAAGACTTTTAGACTCGTGTTCCGGTTTATCGGAAAAAGATATAAAAAGTAACATGTTTAAAATAATCAAAATAACTCAAAAATCTTGTTTGCCTGCCTGTCGGCAGACTGGTCTCTTTTTTCTACTGATTCTTATCCCGATAAACCGGGACTCGTCTATCTGTCTGTTTCCGGTGAACCGGGACACGTGTCTAAACTTCTAATAAATAAGAGAAAACTAAATTTAAAAAGTTACTTATAGTCGCATCTATTGATGATGGACTATACATGGTTAAATTTTTCAACTAATTTAATACTTTCTACGGCTTCCTTAACATCGTGAACCCTTAAAATAGAGGCCCCTTTGGTTAACGCTAAGGTATTCAGCACAGTGGTTCCATTTAAACTGCTCGCGGCATCAGTATCCAGAAGCCTGTATATCATTGATTTGCGCGATAAACCAACCAGAATTGGCAATTCAAATAAAGCCAGTTCGTCCAATGCTTTAAGCAACTTATAATTTTGTTCGAGGGTTTTTCCAAACCCAAATCCCGGATCAATAATGATGTCGTTAACTCCATTAGCTCTTAAAAAATCAACCTTACGAGCCAGAGCCAGCGAAACATCTGCCACAACATCCTTATAAACAGGGTTTTGCTGCATATTTTGCGGAGTCCCCTGCATGTGCATTAAAACATATGGAACATTTAGCCGGGAAATGGTATCAACCATTTTTTCATCCATTTCGCCGCCTGAAATATCATTTATAATATCAACTTCAAAATTCTCAACCGCTTTGCAGGCAACATTCGATCTGAAAGTATCGATTGATATAATGACGTCATTAAAATGTTTTCGGATGATTTCGAGTGCAGGCATCAATCGGCCAATCTCTTCTTCTTCTGATATATGAATGGCTCCTGGTCTCGCTGAATATGCTCCAATATCAATGATGGTTCCTCCCTGCCCAATTATTTCTTCAGCCCTTTTAAGAATGTCACGGCTGTTATGAATCCGGCTGGCTGCATAAAATGAATCCGGAGTTATATTCATTATCCCCATAACAACGGGCGTGGACAAATCAAATAATCGTCCCCTGCAATTAATAAACTTCCTGGTCTTAAAAAAGGAATCTAATGAATTTGAGTAGGCTCCTGTCATTGTTAAGTTTTTTTCTAAATCGATAGCTTAAATTTCAACCTGTTCATTTAAATTGAACATTATACCTCAAAAAAGCCTCATTAATCCACTAATATTAAATTAACAAGCATTTAATCCTATTACAAAAGAAAAGAAAAACCTGTTGATTTCAAACCGCACAAATTGATAATTGGTATAGATTGAGGCAAATTTATTTATAATAAGCCTGATAATTTAATGGCAAACGGCTTTGAGTAATAATAATATCAAAGGTTTGCCACAAGGACTGTAATAAAACGAGCAACATCTTTATTTTTTTGGTATTTTTACGGCTTAAATTACAACTATGGCCCAAAATACAAATCAACAATATGAACATGTGATTGGCATTTGCCGTGAAATCTTCGAGAAAAAGATGACCGACTATGGCACTGCCTGGCGCATTCTAAGGCCATCGTCGATGACCGACCAAATATTTATTAAAGCTCAGCGCATCCGAAGCATCGAAACAAAAGGTATTTCAAAGGTTGACGAAGGCATTAGAGCTGAATTTATTGGAATAGTGAATTATGCTGCCATGGCTCTGATACAACTCGAAATTGGAGTTACAGACAATCCGGTGATGCCTGCACAGGAGGCATTGGAGCTTTACCAAAAATATCTTTATAAAGCCAAAGCCCTGATGCAGGATAAAAACCATGATTATGACGAGGCCTGGAGAAGCATGCGTATCAGTTCATTTACCGATTTAATATTAATGAAGCTTTACCGAACCAAGCAAATTGAAGATAATCAGGGACAAACACTTATTTCGGAAGGAATTGATGCTAATTATATGGACATAATCAATTATGCTGTTTTTGCATTAATAAAAATTGAATTTCCTGAACCGCCAGAATACTAAACCTGTTTTGAATCATAGCTTTAATGATTTAAATTAGATTAACATATAAAATAATGTACCATGGCTATAATAAGATTTCTTTGCAGAATTATTCCGGCTTTAACCTTTATTTTTTCAGGAATTGTAAAAGCCATTGACCCGGTTGGGGGAGCCATTAAATTTGAAGATTATTTTATTGCTTTTCATCTGGAGGCATTGTTACCACTGTCATTACCATTAGCAGTAATTTTAGCCTCCTTTGA
>CAZFTD010000240.1:2406-4008 GCA_964521525.1 uncultured Marinilabiliaceae bacterium
GAACTGGAAACACTTTTCATTTTGGAAAAAAATGGTGAAAGAAAAACATTTACCATGCACGATTATCCTTACGATGATACCACCTGGGTTTTTATAGATACCGAAACAAAAGTTATTAAAGAAGGCTTTCAACCTCCATTGCACGATTTTCATTTAATGGATCCTGATTTAGGAGAAGAAACTCATCGTATAATAAACCATAAAGGGCCTGTGTTTTTAATGGTATCGCCCCTACTCGGGAAAATCAATTCTCAATGGGTTTTACCTTTTGCTGAATTAGCTGAAGCTGCCCGCGAAAAAAACATTCCCTTTTATTGTGTTACCGCCTCTGGTTCGGCCGAAACAATGGAGTTTGATTTAAAGCATAAAACCATGTTCCGGTTCTTGCACAGCGATGAAACCACTTTAAAAACCATGATCAGATCGAACCCAGGGCTGATATTGATTTACGATGGAACCATAACAGGGAAATGGCACTACCGCAATTTACCAGATAAAACATTGGTGCATAACCCGCTGGCATACTCTACAAAAGATTTGGCTACCAGAAACCAAACTCTGGTAATTTGGTTTAACATTTTAATAATTATATTATTAGCCACACTGACATTCAATATTAAAACAATAAACAGAAAAAAATGAGAAAGAACATTGTTGCAGGAAACTGGAAAATGAACAAAACCCTTCAGGAAGGGATTGAACTTGCCAAAGAAGTAAATGCATCGGTTGCAGGCATTACACCCAAATGCCAGATTGTGCTTGGAACACCTTTTATCCACCTTACTGAGGTTGTAAAAGTAGTTGACAGTTCTAAGATTAGTGTATCAGCGCAAAACTGTGCCGATAAAGTATCTGGAGCATACACCGGTGAAGTATCTGCTGCTATGGTAGCATCTACGGGTGCTAAGTATGTTATATTAGGCCATTCAGAGCGTCGTGCCTATTACGGCGAAACCGATGCCATTCTAAAGGAAAAAACATTATTGGCTCTGGCCAACAATTTGACTCCAATTTTTTGCATTGGCGAAGTTTTATCGGAACGTGAATCTGGCATCCACTTCGACGTTGTAAAAAAGCAAATTGAAGATGCACTTTTCAATTTATCGGCCGAGGATTTTGGTAAAATTATTTTAGCCTACGAACCTGTTTGGGCCATTGGTACCGGTAAAACTGCCACCAGCAACCAGGCACAGGAAATGCATGCATTTATAAGAAGTTTACTGGTTAAAAAATATGGCGAGAAAGTGGCTAATGACACCACCATTCTATACGGTGGAAGTTGCAACGCTTCCAATGCCAAAGAATTATTTGCAAATCCCGATGTGGATGGCGGATTAATTGGTGGCGCATCATTAAAAGCAGCTGATTTTCTGGCTATTATTACAGCATTTTAATTATTTAACATCAATTAAGTAGCTGTTTAAAGTTCTTTTTTTGACTAAATAAAAAGGATCATTAAAACGCATATTATTAATCTATAGGCTTTTATAAAGATAATAACCTGTATAAATCTTGGAAAGGCGTCTTTGTAGGCGCCTTTTCTGATTGGTAAAATCAAACTTATAAGCCATTGCCAAGCAAATTCGATGTTTATTGCGTAAC
>CAZFTD010000241.1:0-3997 GCA_964521525.1 uncultured Marinilabiliaceae bacterium
CAGGTCACTTCGATATTCACAAATCACACCCGCTGGATGCCCCCTATAAACTTGATATTGGTTTAAATCCAATTAAAAAAGGCGTAAAAATTACGCTTGAAAATATTTTCTTCGAAACCAACTCCTTTGAATTGCAAAACCAATCGAAAATTGAATTGGATGCACTGGTAAAATTCTTGAACGAAAATTCTATCGTTAGCATTCTGATTGGCGGACATACCGATAATGTTGGTACAGCTGCCTATAACCAGCGACTCTCGGAGAACAGGGCCGAATCTGTATATAAGTATTTGATAAGTCAGGGTGTTGATGCTAAAAGACTTCAATATAAGGGCTTTGGCTTAAACCATCCTGTTGCCGACAACAATACTGAGGAAGGCCGAGCTAAAAATCGACGAACAGAGATTACTATTTTATAAAAATTATTATTCTAATTGTTAAAAAATCCATAATTAATTGTATTTTCGGGATGTAGCTGTTTTTGGTTTTTGTTGTGATAAACCAAATGTCTTTTTATGAGAAAAATAGCTTTAACATTCTGTTGGTTTGTTTTCAATACAATTTGCTTTTTGCTTCCTTATCAGCAACTCAAAGCTGATGTTAACTTCTTAGGTATTCCTGAAATTGATTACTATAATCGAAGATCATATGGTGCGGCCACCCAAAACTGGAAAATAAGTCAGGCCGAAAATGGACTTATCTACTCGGCTAACAATGATGGTATTCTGGAATTTGATGGCACTGAATGGCGACTATTACCCAAAGCAACCAATGTTATTACTCGTAGTGTTTTAGCCCATCGCGGTAAGGTTTATATGGGCGCTTATAATGAATTTGGTTATTATGAGTATAATGGTGTAAACGATTTTGTTTATCATTCTTTATCAACTACACCCGGTTTGGCAGCCTTAGGGGATGTATGGAATGTTATTCCTTACAACGATATAATTGTATTTCAGGCTGATAAAGGCTTAGTGTTATATAAAGATAAAAACAACATTACATTAGTGCCTGCCAAATCACGAATACCCAATGCTTTTTTGGTGAATGGCCTCTTTTTGGTTTATGATGAAATTGGCGGGTTGATGGAACTGCGTCAGGGAAAATTATTTGAAATTCCAGGTGGAGAAATGTTTGCAGGTGTTAGTATCGGCACTATATTACCGCTTTCTGAAAGAGAAATCCTGATAGGTACAATTACTCAGGGCTTATATATTTGGGATTTAAGAACTTTCAAACCCTGGATTTCACCAGCCTCAGAATACTTAAAAAGTGCCAATATTTTTTGTGGAACCACTTATCATAACAAGGGCTTTGTTTTTGGTACCATTCAGAACGGGGTTGTTGTTACCGATTTTAATGGCAATATTCGCCTGGTGGCGGGTAAGGATAAAGGATTACATAACAATACTGTTCTGGGAGTTGATATAGATAAGGAAGGAAATATTTGGGTAGGTCTTGACAATGGTATAGCTCGAATTGGATATAATTCAACGGTGAGTTTTTTACAGGGGTACTACGATTTAGGTACCGGATATACTTTTGAAATACATAATAACAGAGCCTTTTTGGGTACCAATCAGGGTTTGTATCAAATTAACATGGAACATTTCAGCAGTCCGGTAAAAAACAGAAATGATTTTTACAGAATTCCGGGGACCAGCGGACAAGTCTGGAATTTATTTATCGATAAAGAAAACCAGCTTTTGTGTGGTCATAACTCAGGCGTTTTGGCGATTGAAGGAAAAACTTCGCGCTTGATTACCCCGCCTTATGTGGTTGGGGCCTGGATTTTCAGATATCCACCTGACAGAAACGATATCCTTTTGGTTGGGACATACAATGGTGTTTTACTGCTAAAGAAAGAATACGGAAATTGGGTTTATAAAAAACGTTTTAAAGGATTTGATGAATCTTCCAGATTTATGGAATGGGATAGAGATGGAGGATTATGGATAACCCATGGATACCGTGGAGTTTTTAAACTATTTTTTAATAAGGAATATGATGAGATAGTAAAAGTACAGACCTTTAAAAATGCCAAAGGACTGGAGGATGATAAAAATTTAACCGTTTGTAATGTAAATGGTTCAATCGTTTTTTCGTCATATAAAGGTATTTTTGGGTATGATTTAGCAACTGAAAGTTTTTTCCGACACGAATGGAATAGTTTTTTTTACCAGGACGAGGCCTATCCTGTTTATCTTGTTGGAGACAGATTAAACAATATATGGTTTTTTGCGAATGGGGAAGCAGGTGTATTGCGCAGGTTGGAGGATGGAACTTACACGAAAGTAGTAAATTCTTTTTATCCGCTTAAAGGACAGTTTGTTGGTGGTTTTGAATTTGTCAAACCGCTGGATGCCCGTAATGCAATTTTTGGCGTTGAAGATGGTTTTGCACACTACACAGTAAGCGATTCCAAGGATTTTCAAACTTCATTTAAAGTCCATATCAGAAATTTAAGAAACCTCGATGGTAATATGTTATACTTTTTTAGTGACCAGCCAAAGAATCAATTAAAAATACCATCATTTCCATATGCAAGTAATTCTTTCGAAGTAGCTTTTTCAGCTACAAGTTTCGAAAGTTCATATTTAAGATATTCCAATTACCTTGAAGGTTTTGATACTGATTGGCAACCATGGGGGAATACCCAGAAACGACAATTTACCAAACTACATGAAGGAATCTATACATTTTGGGTAAAAGCAGTTAATATACATGGGGTTGAAACTGAGACTGTTGGGTTTAGTTTTGAAGTGAGACCACCATGGTTTAGAACCCAACTGGCCAAAGTTTTTTATGTTGTAATAATAATAGCGCTGTTTCTGGGTGCCTGGTATTTGTTAAACTGGCTAATAGAACGCAGTAAGTCCATTGAACTTCATAAGCAGCAGGAAAATTTCAGAATTACCGAAGAGCAACTGAAAAATAAAGCCCTTGAAAGTGAAAAGGAAATGATACGGTTAAGAAACGAGAAGCTTAGAACCGATATGCTTTATAAAGAGAAAGAACTGGCCAATTCTACCATGCACATTATTCAGAAAAACGAATTTTTACAGAAAATTAAAGAGGATCTTACCAAATTGCTTAAAGTTAGGGATATAGATGGATTGGATAAAAAGGTATATACCCTTGTTCAAAAAATCGACAAGGATATTGACAATGATGCTCACTGGAAGGTATTTGAGGTTCATCTGGAACAGGTACACGAGGACTTTCTGGAACGCTTGCGTAATAAACACCCCGATTTATCATCTAAAGAAATGAAATTGTGTGCTTATCTAAGAATGGAGATGTCTTCCAAAGAGATTTCTTCATTAATGAACATCAGTGTACGTGCTGTAGAAAATAACAGATACAAACTTAGAAAAAAGCTGAATCTCGATGGGAAAGATAACCTGATTGATTACATTTTGGCACTGTAATTTTTTGCTAAAAAGGGTGTAACTGTTTTTTTCTGTTATTATTAATCTTATAACGGTCTGTTGAGTTTTCATCAGACCTTTTTTTTTGATAATTTTTAAATAATAGCATTATAAAATTAGGATTGGTGCTAAACAGACTCCAGAAAAAATGAGTAGGTATTATCAGCAAACGCCGTTACTTCTTATGAGAAACCTCTTTATGGAAACAAAGATTAAATGAAAAAAAATATATGCAAACGGTTGCATATAATAAAAAGTATAGTTAATTTTGTTGCATAGCTTAAAAACGATTTAAGGTAGACGCTCTTAACCATTAGATACTATCGCCGGTATATTAAAGCTAAATGTTAATAATATTTAATTGCTATAAATTGAAATATACTGTCATAATGAGTTTGTAAGTGAGGATAATTATTTTTTAATTGTCCTATATAAAAATTTGTATATCAATTTATAGCATTTATTTTGATGAGTTATTTGTGAGGTCTATGATGTGTCGGGATGAGTTTTTTGTGAATTAAAAATTTAGGTTTCATTAACATATGGGCGTAGTTTTGTATTTAAAT
>CAZFTD010000242.1:0-3957 GCA_964521525.1 uncultured Marinilabiliaceae bacterium
GCCATTTTTGGGTCATTTATGGTGGTACTCACCCCTGAAGCTGTTTCTATTTATTTTATTGTATTTATGGCGCTTGGTTGTTCGTTAATGTGGCCGGCAATTTGGCCGCTGGCAATGGTCGATCTGGGAAAATTCACCAAAGCAGGCTCATCGCTTATGGTGATTGCCATTGTGGGTGGGGCATTAATTCCAACTATTTACGGCTTTTTAAAAGATGTTGTTGGTTCTCAAAATGCCTATTGGCTTTGTATTCCCTGTTTTCTGTATATTTTGTATTATGCTTTGAAAGGGCATAAGGTGAGAGTGTAGATAAAGAATAATAATTAGTTCCAGTTAGTTTCTATTGGAACTAATTGATTGAACATACCATTGAATTATGTAAGCATTAAAAAAGTTTTTCAATCTTGTTTTTTTCACAAACTCCGGTTTGGTTTGTTTTCTTAAAATTTGAGTAATGTGATTATAAAAAAATGGGCTTTCTTTTTCTATAAATAAATTATTTAGGAATGAAGGAAATATTTTTTTAATGTAAGATTTATACTCCTGAATTTTTTTGCGAAATATAGAGGGTTCAATCTCTCTTTTAAAATTAAGGTTCTTAGTCTCGAAAATGTCTTTTAAAACTGTATTGTATAGCTTCTTGTGGACTCTTAGTTCAAAGGGAAGATGAAGGAAAAAGTCATGTATCTCATCATTCCATAAAGGTAGAAAGTATTGATAACCAAAATATGAATACACCCGGCACGAATTGATTATAAACTTAGGTTGACGTTGGTGCAAGTACCAGTAATCAAACGCTTGCCATGAGTTTAAAATAGAAGGGGGGATGCTTTTTTCAATTTTCTTTTTAAGCTCTTTTTTTACTGATTCGTTAGCAAATAATTGATTAAAATGAAAATTGTAAATCTTTTGAATTATCTTTTCTTTTGATTTGTATCTAATTAGTTTTGAGCTTAAATGGCTACCTGCAAGAGCATCACCTGAATGCCCTGGTATAAAAACACAATCATCCGGAACTAGTTGTTTCTCCTTAATTTGTTTTATTGCAAAATAATCTTGTAAAAAAAACATTGAAGAGTAGTTGGCTGCGTATGGGTAGTATTTTAAAAATACTGTATCTTTAGTAAAGTTTGAAACTATTTTCTCATTATATTCAATAAATAACCATTTTACACCAAGATTCAGGGCCACTTCCTCAGCGATTTTAATTTCCATATGTTTTTTTATTCCATATGAAAAAAAATATAAGTTCTTGGGATGATACTTTGCAGCCATTAAAGCTATGAGCCTTGAGTCGAATCCTCCAGATAAAGAGATGGCTATCGGTTTATTCTCCAGATTTTTAAATAACCGACTGAATATTTTCTCAATAATTTTATTTAGTTCATTTGATAGCTTATTTAGATTATCAACATCATATTTGGTGACCGATGATGGATAAATATAATAAGGATATGAATCCCAGAAGTCATTCCTAAGTTTTATAACATTACCCGGTTCAGTAACATAAATATTCTTGTAAAGAGTCTTATTGTTAAGTGTATAGCCACAGTAAAGAAATGTTTGGACACTATCGTTATCAAATTCCCTGCAGGGATTATTTATATTACAATTAATAGCCTCATCACTAATTATGATCCGTTCTTTTGTGTACCTGAAGAAAAGAGGGATTGATCTAATTTTATCGCTAATTAAATAGGTGCAATCATTTGCATTTATGATTATTGCAAAATGACCATTGAGTTTATTAACAAGTTCTTTTAATTCGAATAAGTTCCTGAAATCTGTAATGTACTGTAATGCTTCATTTGATTGAATAAAGCGGTTGTTTTCTATAAAATAACCTGTAAAATAAATACCTGAATCTGTTGTCCAATGTTTGTTATTTAGAATTATTTCTACCATAGCAATAATTTAAATAAATAACCCAGTATTGGCAGAGAAAGCCATTTTAAAATAAAAGCCAGTGAAACTTTTGCTTTTACTCCACATAAATGTAACGAATAGATTGTTATAAAGAACCAATATACAAAGCTTACAATACCAAAGAGGGAAGCTGCAATTATAAAATTGTTGAAAATAAAAATCCCTGCAGATAAGAATAAAACCCTGAAGATGAGTATTACAACATTTAATCTGAAAGATAACTTTAATTTACCTTTTGTAATAAAAATTGAAGAAATTGGAGAACCTGCAAAAACAAACAGCATCCAAGGTGAGAGAGCTGAAGCTATTATCCCACTTTGTGTCCATTCTACTCCAAAAACAACACCAAAAATGAGTTCGCCAAACAATAGAACTAAAGAAAAAGGTAATAAACCAATTAAGAAAAGTGTTTTAAATGTGTTGTAGGCAATACTTCTCTGGTCTATTTTAATTTTTTCCATATCGGCTGCTTTTCTAAAAAAGACTTCGGCTACACTTTTTCCAAGTATCTGAGTTGGTTGGGCTAAAACTTTTTGTGGAAGCGCATATAACCCGGCAAAGGCTTGTCCAAAAAATGCTTTAAATGCTAACAGAGGGATTTGAACACTTATTTCATTAATAAGTGTTGTTGGAGTTTCATAAATAAAAAACGGCTTGTTTTTCCTAAATATGGATTTGAACTTCTTTGGAGACATGACTGCCATGATTGGATTCAAATCATTTTTGTTTGTTATCAACAAGAAACTAATTGCAGATACTAACCCGATTGCTCCTCCATAAATCAATCCCTTAAAACCGAAACCAAAATATCCAAAAATAATTTGCATTGCAGTTATAATAACAGCCCGAATAATATTTGATACAGCGATAGATTTAAATTTGTGTTGATGGTTGCAAAAGGATTGAAGTAATTTAATAATGCTTAGTAAGCTTGAGTATAAAATGAAATAGAGAAAATAGTTATAGGTTAAATTAATATTTAATAACTTGTAGAGCGTAAAATTAATTATTGGATATAGCAGAGTGAGTGTTAAATCAAAGAGAATTATTAGAATAAGGTTAGAGATGAAAATATTACTCGCTTCCCGATTAGAATTACTGATGATGATGGCTTTATCCAAAGAGGCTGTTTTAGTAATTGTATAAAACGATGCCAGTACTAAAAAAACATAGAATTGACCAAAATCATCCGGAGTAAATATTCGGGTAAGTATAGGACTAAATAAAATGGTAATACTTTGAGCTATAGTGGTTCCTGTTAATAGACTAAGTATATGACCAAAAAACTGATTTCTCTTTAATCGAGTAATTATTCTCATAATTTAGTCCTAATTTGTTTAGCCTCAGTTTTGAATTTCACCTCACAAACTCAATCTGTACCTTAGCAGAGGCCGCATTCCATTTTTCAAGCATTCTTCGTATATCAATATCAAAAGTGGCATTACGAGCAATGGCCTGAACATCAATAACTGCTGTTAACGTTTCTCTGGCACTGTGAACCGGTGCCTTAAACTCGGGGAATACCACCTGACCCTCTTCATTGCTTTTTGAGGTATCTGTCAGCAAATAACCTCCCGAATAATTAAATTTAACAGGAACATCGGATACAGGATGGTTTTGTTTATCGGTAACTGTAAAAATGATATTGTTTTCCGGTTCTTCTCCCGTTATTATAATATTATTCTGATTGGATTTTATTCTCAACTCTTTTAATATTTCATCCATATAGGTTAAACTGCCATTTCCCAAATCGATATGGTATCCTTGCGGGGTTTCTATTACAACCCCTTCTCCAAGATAATCTTTAATGCCTTCGAGGGTTTGAACAAAAAAGGAGTAGGCCATCAGGTAATTTCTTCCATGAAGATGGTTAATGGCCTGCTGGTATTTTAAATAGGCACCATCGGCAGCCATTTTTTTTCTTTTTTCTTTATTCTGTTCAAAAACTATTTTTGATAACCTGTAAATAGTATAATATCTGGTTTCATCTTCCCATTGGTCCATGTATTCATAGCCTTCCAAGAATTCCTT
>CAZFTD010000243.1:0-3916 GCA_964521525.1 uncultured Marinilabiliaceae bacterium
TTGGTTCAAAAGGAAATGTACCCACAGGTTGATTCTACCGTTTATATTTATGCCCCGGCTGGGCCCGACCTTGAATTGCATCAGCGAAGGATTGATGGGTTTAATACCCGCACCGAAAATCCAACAGGTTGGCGCAGTATTGTTTATACCGGCGATGATTATTTAAACCAAATGATTGCCGAACGGAAGGGAAATGTTATAGTGGTGGCAGGCAATAACCGGAAAAAAACCAACTACATTAAAACTTCTGTGGAAGCGGGTTTCAATGTTTTGTCTGATAAGCCTATGGCCATCGACCGGGCAAGTTTTCTGATGTTGAAGGAGGCTTTTGAACTGGCCGATAAAAACAAGGTGTTACTTTACGATATTATGACTGAGCGCCATGAAATTACCAGTCAGCTACAGCGCGAAATTGCTCTGTTGCCCGAAATATTCGGGGTGCTTGAAAAAGGAACACCTGAAAACCCTGCTGTTATTAAAGAAAGTGTTCATCACTTTTTTAAATATGTGGCAGGTTCGGTTTTGCGGCGTCCGGCATGGTATTTCGATGTAAATACTCAGGGAGAGGGAATTGTGGATGTTACAACACATTTGGTGGATTTGATTCAATGGGTATGTTTTCCCGATGTTATTTTAGATTACTCCAAGGATGTGAATGTATACAATGCCCGGCGATGGTCTACCAATGTAAGTAAAGAGCAGTTTCTTACCATAACCGGATTAAGCGAAGTTCCACAACAGTTGAACCATGTTATGAATGCTGATTCGATGCTGGAGGTTTTTGCCAACGGGGAAATGAATTATACATTGAATGGCGTACATGCTAAAGTTGCGGTAATTTGGGATTATGCAGCGCCCGAAGGCGGTGGCGACACTCATTTTTCGGTTATGCGTGGTTCAAAATCAAGTTTGATTATCAGGCAAGGTAAAGAAGAAGGTTTTATTCCTGAATTGTTTATTGAACCAAATCACGACATTAATGTGCCTCAATGGCAGATAGAAACCGAACAGGCATTCCAAAGTATTACAAATCAGTTTCCGGGCATCACTATTGTTCAGGCAGGGAATGGCTTTAAAGTAGAAATTCCATCAAAATACAGAATTGGGCATGAAGCTCATTTTGCACAGGTAACGCGCAAATATTTACAATATCTGGTTGATGGCAAACTTCCCGAGTGGGAAATTCCCAATATGCTTGCTAAGTATTATACCACTACAAGAGCTTTAGAATTGGCCCGTAAAAATGGTAATTAACTGTTAATTAATGATTAAGTATATGAAAAATAATATTTTGAAAGGATTTAGACTTTCAATAATAATGGGGATGCTACTGCATCTTACCACAACATCCTGTCAACAGCCGCCACAAGTGCTCGTTCCCGAACCGGGCGTAGTTTCCTTTACATTTCGCAATCAGTTTTCGGAAGATGTTTCGGGAACTTTGGATATGATTAAGGAAATGGGCATAACCAATATTGAATTCTCGAATTTATTTGGAAAAACAGCGGCTGAACTGCGTCAGATGCTCGATGAGAGAGATATGGTTTGTACTTCGTATGGCGTTGGTTATAATGCGTTGGTTAACGATACCGAACAGGTGGCTGCTGATGCCTTGGTCTTAGGTGCCAGCTATGTAAGGGTGGCATGGATTCCCTTCGAAAATGGCGTTTTTACTATTGATAATGCACGTCAGGCTGTTGCCGATTTTAACGAAGCCGGTAAATTTTTGAAAGAAAAGGGGCTTACTTTTTGTTACCACAATCATGGGTTTGAATTTCGCCCTTACGAGGACGGAACCCTGTTCGATTTTATAGTTCAAAACACCAATCCCGAATATGTTGGCTTCGAAATGGATATTTTGTGGGTTACCCATCCGGGAGCTGACCCTGTTGAGTTGCTTAAAAAATACCCAAACCGTTTTAAACTAATGCATCTGAAAGATTTGAAAAAAGGTATTGTTGGCGATTTTTCGGGTGGTACTCCAAAAGAGAACGATGTGGTTTTGGGAACCGGACAAATAGATATTCCGGCAGTTTTGCAAGCTGCTCAGGGAACTGCTATTGAGTATTATTATATTGAAGATGAAAGTCCTGATGTAATTTCCAGAGTGCCTGTAAGCCTGAGTTACATACAAAGCATAAAAGGAACAAAGAAACGTTGAAGGCATGAAAGTTTTTCACCATAACTGCTTCTCAATGGGAACCCGGTTTAACATTGTTATTCCGGGTATTGAAAGTTTTATTGGTGAAAAACTGGTTATGCAGATTAACCTGATATTAGAGTGCGAAGAACGGTTGTTGAGTTGCTATGAGCCCCATTCGGAGATTAGTAAAATAAACAAGTTGGCAGCCAAAGAAGCGGTTGTAGTTTCAGACCAAATGGCTGAAATTATCAGTTTACTTGATGATTACTGGAAACGTACCAATGGAGCTTTTGATGCAGGTTTGCTTCACTATAACCATTTGCTAAAAAAAAATAACTTTACCGGAGATAAGATATTAGGTGAAATTTGTGGTTGGGAAAACGTTGTTTGGACTCCTGAGGAGAAAACCATCAGGTTTCTAAGCGACCAAACCGGCATTGATACAGGTGGTTTTGGTAAGGGATGGGCTTTGGAAAAAATAATTAAATTGGTGAAGGATAATAACATTAAATCAGCTTTTATCAGTTTTGGTGAAAGTTCAATCACGGCTATTGGAACACATCCCTTTGGTAATTACTGGCCGGTAACGATTACACATCCGGTTTCGGGGAAAGAAATGGAAATAGAACTAGTCGATACATCGATTTCTATATCAGGATTAATGGTGAAAACTACCGATGGAAAAGCGGATTATGTTCCGCATATAATCAGTGCCAAAAATGGAGCAGTAGTGAAACAAAACAATCTTGCAATAGTAAAATGTAATTCACCCTTCGAAGCCGAGATTTTATCAACAGCAGCTTTTTCTCTTGGAGAAACAGGCATTAGCGAGCTGAAAGGCCGATTTAGTGATGCCACTTTTTATTTTTTAAAGTAATAAAATTAAACAGATATGACAGGTACTAACAGGAGAGAGTTTTTAAAAAACGGTTTATTGGTTGGGTCGGCTTTACTGGCTCCGGTATCGTTGATGAATGTGTTGGCTGCCGATAATAAATCGTTTAAAAACAATGCTGTACGTTTGGGTGTTGTGGGCACAGGCTCAAGGGGAACCTATTTGATGGAATTAATTAACTCGGTGAGTGAGCAGGAAGGCATTGAAATAGTGGCTGTTTGTGATATTTATGAGCCCAATCTTAACCTGGGTAAAAGTTTAGCTCCTAAAGCCAAAGCGTTTACCGATTATAGAAAATTGCTGGAGATGAAGGATTTGGATGCTATCCTGGTAGCCACTTCGCTTCATCAACATGCACACATAACCATAGATGCGCTTGAAAGTGGTATGCATGTTTTTTGCGAAAAGGCCATGGCCCGAACACTTGAAGACACACACGCCATGGCTCTGGCTCATTTGCGAACAGGCAAAATTTTGCACATTGGCCACCAGCGTTTATTCGACCCCAAATACCTTGAAGGGATGAAAAGAATACATGAAGGTGGTTTGGGAAAGGTTACGCAAATACGGGCATACTGGCATCGGAATAACGACTGGCGCCGGCCTGTACCGGAGGATAAACCTGAACTGGAAAGGCATATCAACTGGCGTTTGTACAAAGAGTATTCATGTGGTTTGGTAACCGAATTGGCGTCGCATCAAATTCAGGTAGCCAATTGGGCCAAGAAAGCCCTTCCGGTTGACGTTCGCGGTACCGGCAGCATCAGTTTCTGGAAAGAAGGGCGCGAAGTTCATGATAATATTGCCCTGATATTTACTTATGCCGATGGAACTCAGTTTATTTACGATTCCATGGTTCAAAATAAAAAATATGGTTT
>CAZFTD010000244.1:0-3912 GCA_964521525.1 uncultured Marinilabiliaceae bacterium
AAACCTAAACGCACCTGCCCCAAGTGATATTACTATTGCATGGGATGAAGCTGATAGTTTTGAAAGAAATCTTGAGCGTATTATTACACAAAAATGGATTTCATTATATCCAGATGGTCCTGAAGGTTGGGCTGAATTTCGTCGTACCGGCTATCCAAAGCTATTCCCGGTTGTTACCAATAATAGCAATGGTACCATTAATACTGATATTCAGGTTCGAAGAATTCCATTTCCACAATCGGAGTATAATAATAACAGTACTGGGGTTCAGATGGGAATTTCAAAATTAGGCGGCCCCGATAATGGAGGCACTAAGCTCTGGTGGGATAAGAAATAATTCAATGTTTAATTTATAAATCTTGAATACGATGAAAATAAAAATATTTGGAGTGCTGGCTCTCATGCTGTCTGCATTTGTAGTTGCAAGTTGCGATACTGATGTTGAGGCATTGGAGATTCAAAAACTAAAAACATATGACTCTCAGTATTACGAAAACCTAAGAGCATATAAAAAGTCGGATCATACATTGTGTTTTGTTTGGTATGCTGCATATGCGCCACTTGAAGGCGTTGGAGGGTATAAAGATCCTGCATCCTGGGGCGAACGTATTATCGGTTTACCCGATAGTATAGATATTGTTTCGCTATGGATGGGTATTCCGAGCAATGATCCTAAGAGTTCAAGTTATGCTCCGGTGGCTTATTCTGATATGAGATTTGTACAGAGAGTAAAGGGTACCCGCTTTGTCGCTCCTACCATAGTGAGAATGAATAAAACTATAACCCTAAAAGATGGTACAGAATATGATCTACGGGAGAATAGGAATGATGAGGGTATAGCTGTTTATGGACAATATTTGGTTGATCAAGTTTTAGATGCTAATCTGGATGGGATCGATCTGGATTATGAGCCTGAGGGCGATTGGTTACAAGGTCAGCAATTTACCAAGTTGGTTCAATATATTGGTAAGTTTTTTGGTCCTAAAGGACAATACCCTGATAAACTGCTTATTGTAGATTTTTATTCAGAATATCCACCTGCCGAAACAGAGCCTTATGTTGATTATTTTATTCGTCAAGCATATACTCAGGGTTTTACTGAGCATTCAGCAGCTCGTTTGCAAACTTATTACAATAATATTAGCTGGACATCACCCAGTAAGTTTATTGTCACAGAGAATCTTGGTAGTTGGTGGGAGAATGGCGGGTCACCTTTTGTTGAGGTTGATGGGAATACGCTTACAACGGATGGTACCAGAATGTACTCGTTAGAAGGTATGGCTAGATGGAATCCAACTCAAGGAAAGAAGGCCGGTTTTGGAGCATTTTATGTGGATAGGGATTATTATTCTAAATCAGGCATTCCTTATTACAATATCCGACGTGCCATTCAAATAGCTAATCCAGCGGTTCTATAGCGTAAGAGGATACATTGTAAAATGATTAAACTAAAATGAAGATGAAAACAAAAATAATATCAATTCTGTTTGTGACAATTGGAGCATTCTTATTTGCTGGTTGTAATACAGAGGGAGATAAATTTGATTTTGGTAAGGAAGTTATTCTTGTTACCGGTACAGACAATAATCCACTAGTTCGGTTTGTTGTTGAAGATACTCCAGCTTCATATACTGTTACTGCCTCTGCAACAGGCAAAGTTACAGAAGATATAGTTGTTGAATTTGCTCAGGATAATTCATTGCTTGAGGCTTACAATGCAAAGAATAGGACAAGTTTCTTTGCAGTTCCACAGTCTGCTATTCAAATCGATGGAAGTCAGGGTGTTATAAAGGCTGGAAGTGCGTCATCTACAGGTGTTACCGTGCGGGTCGTTTCAACCGAAGATTTTATTGACGGCAGAACCTATGTTGTTCCTATTACCATTAAGAGTGTTAAAGGGGGGCGTTTGAATGTTTTACCAGCATCAAAAACAATATTTCTGCGTATTTCGAGGATGATTAATTTTAGTTCAATTGATATGACAAATTATAATTTCTATGGAAATTATTATGCTGATAGGGAAGTAGATCTTCCAAATTATACCTTCGAGATTAAGTGTTATATTAATCAATGGCATCCTGGAAGTAATCCGATAAGTCGCTTATGCAATTTTTCTCCACTTGATGAGTCAATTACAAACTTACTTCGTTTTGGTGAACATGGACAAGACATTAACTCTTTACAATGGGTTAGCCCTGGCGGAGGTTTAATATCATCAACTAGGTTTAATACAGGTCAGTGGTACACAATTTCACTCACCTTTAATGGCAGTACATATACTATGTATGTGGATGGTGTTAAAGATGCTGAGCTTGCAGGCAATAAAGGTACAAAATTTCAGCGCCTTGAATTAGGTATGTCTTGGTACGAAGGTAGTAACCCAGGCAATTCGCATCCCTTCACACAACGCTTTTTGGGTCGCATTGCCGAGATTCGTTTGTGGGATCGTGCTTTATCATCCAGCGAATTACAGGTTGGTTTGTGTGGAGTAGATCCTCAGAGTCAGGGATTAGTAGCCTACTGGAAAATGAATGAAGGTGAAGGGTCGGTTTTTCATGATGTTTCAGGAAATGGTTTTGATATGGATTGGTCAAAAGCATATCAAATGGATACTGAGCGTGATAAATCAAATTTTGTTAACTGGTTGTTTGATGATCAGAACAAGTGTAGTAATTAATTGAATAAAAAACTACAAATATGAAAAAGTCGTTCAAATTGAATAATATAGCAATACTTCTTGTTGCATTTGTGGCAATTCTGCTCCAATCATGTAGTAAGGAGGATACCTATGATGTTGTTGGATCCAAGGAAAATAAGGTTTATATCAATATTCAATCCTGGAATCCAATTAATATGCCTAAGAACAGTGTTATTTATAATGTAACCAATACACCTGTTGGAAGTTTTCTTGATGGAACAGAAAGTATTGTACTTAAATTTCCGGTGAAATGTACTCATGTTGCATCAAACGACATTAAAGTTAAATTTGAAATTGACAAAATATCAGATTTAGATGGTTTCTCTGGTTTGCCAGATGGAGTCACTGTAAAGATTATTAATAACGAGTTGACCATACCAAAAGGTTCAATGAGTTCTAAGGATAGTATTACTGTGTCTTTAGAGTCCGAAAGTCTTGAGCTGTTAAGTAGCAATGTTTCATATGTAGTTCCTGTTAAAATTGCATCTGTATCAAATGCAAGCATAAGTAGCAATTTGTCTTCCACTTATCTGGTTCTAAAAACCGAATATTCCAATTGCGTTAATTTGGCTACAAGTATTTCTGGAACTGCATTAACAGGCAGAACAAGTTGGTTAGCATCCCTAAATGTTGCCTTATCTTTCGGATCTTTGGCAAATATGTTCGATGCAAGAACAAATACCTATTGGTTTGTTAGTCCTGCTAAAGAATGTCAGCTTACGGTTAATTTGACCACTTTACATGCTAACATTACTGGAATTCGTATACACTCATTTAGTACAAGTTATTCTTTAAATGCGATAGAGGTATCTTCCAGTATTGATGGAGAAAATTGGGTAAACCAAGGTAATGTTACTTTATCAACCGCAACTGCATATCAGTATATCAGATTCTATGAACCAATAAATGCTCAATATCTTAGGCTTAAAATAAAAGGTTGGAGAAGTGCAAGATATGTTGTTATTTCTGAGTTTGATGTTTATGTTTCAAACGAATAATTTCTTTGCTTCTTCAGATCAACTGTGGAAGATTTTAAGTTGAATGATTCTAACTTGAACCATGTAGTCTTTAATTGATAGCATTATGCGACTACATGGTTCATTAATTAGAATAATGACAGAGAAACTTAAGATTGATGTTAAGAAAGCTATTGCTTCCCAAGTAATTGTTCCTTTTTTGTAATAAACACTATACCGGTAACGAGGGGATAATTG
>CAZFTD010000245.1:0-3902 GCA_964521525.1 uncultured Marinilabiliaceae bacterium
CCCTTCTCTTGCTTTATTCACTTTTTTTACTTGTTTTAAAGCCTCTTCTCTTAAAAATTTAGGTGCTTCAGTGTATGTCCAGTTGTTATTCATCTTTTTTCAATTGTTTACGTCTTAATGCTAATATCTCTTTCAACCTTTGTTTCGTTGCCTTCCTGGTCTCTCACTACGAGGTGAAAATGGTATTCGCCTGGCAGCATGTCGGCCGGGATGTCAATGTGCTTATGAAAATTGGTGTTTTTGAGCCCTGCAAACTCAGTGTAGATAACTTCTATTTCCTCACCACCGTCAAATTCGGGATGGATTTCAATTTTAATAATATCTATTTTACCTTCTGCAATTATATCAGCATCAACGTGGAGGTCGCTTCCGATATATGCAATATGGCTGTCGCCAATCCCTATTTCCAGGTTTTTTATTACTGGTTTGGCTATTTTATCATCTTTGTCGCATGAGGCGAAAAATAGCAATGATGTAAAGGCTATTAATGGCAATAATGTTTTTTTGTTCATGATGTTTTTCTTTTAATTGTTAAACATAATATGTTAATTATTAATTGATGCAGAAAATGGCACTGAAATGTTTATCACAAAACTCCTTGCCGGTTCGGGGACATTGATGAGCCGGTAATAGTTGGTGTGGTTGAAGTACCTGTTGTTGAAAAGGTTTAGTAACTGCAATGAAACATCTGCTTTTTGATTGTACAAACGAACCCTGCTGCCGGCCCTAAGGTTAACTATCTGGTATCCTTTTGTTATCTCTTCAGGCGGCACAATTTTGTCCTGTGTGGCCGTTAGCTTATAATCAACCGATACGTAAGGGGTGTTCAGAAAATGTAACTGTTGCCGCTGGTATTTGGCGCTAATTATTGCCGACGGAGGTGGTGAAAAAGGGAGGGAAAACCCCTTTTTGTCTCCTGTAAGCTGTTCAGAATAAACATACTCACCAATAAAGCTCAGTTGTAAAGTCTTTGATAGTTTACAATATGAATGGATTTCAAACCCGTAGCGAAAAACGTCACTCTGGGTATAATTAAATATTTGGTTGCCATTGCCATAAAGCCTGTCGTGCCCCGGTGTGGGGTTTAAATAAATGTAGTTATTGAAATAGTTTATAAACGGTGTTATTTCTGCCACAAACTTGTCCGAATTATACTCAATACCTGCATCCAATTGATAAGATGATTCGGGCAAAAGCCCGGAGTCACCTACTTCATAACTGAATTGATGGTAGTTCACGCCATTGGCACCCAGTTCTTTTGCAATGGGCATCCGGAAGCTTTTACCAATATTGGTTTTAAACGACCATTTTTCAAGGTTTAGATTATATCCTGCCGACCATGAGATGTTTGAAAAGTTGCGGTTAATAACATCTGCCCTTTTGAGATGTAGATATGTTGTATCGCTGTTTTCGGTCACAGGCGATACAAACCAGTCGAGGTATTCGCTTGTGCTTATGTTGCCAAAGTCATAGCGTAGCCCGGCTTGTACGATGCTTCTTTCCGATATCGAATGTTTTGCATAGAGAAACGCACCGGCGTTTACCTGTTTAAATTCCGGGATAATAAAGCCTCGTCCGTTAATCCTGTTGTTGTGGTATTCGCTGTTTACTCCCAAGCTGAAAAGGGTTTGGTGGTTTTTGCGGTACGAAAGTTTCGAGTTGAACGAATAGATGTGTTTCTCAAATTCCCGTTCAAGGTCAGGCCGAAAGTTCATCCCATCAGGAAAAACCGGTGGCATATAGCCATGGGGTACGTATTGGCTCCATTCCTGTCTGAAATTTCGCTGAAAGCCCAAATTGGTTTCTATACAATAATTATCTGTGGTATAATTACTTGAATTAATAATTTTCAGATGGTTGACATTCTGATAGGGGTATTGTATGTCACGGTTCGACCGGTCGTGTAAATCTGTATCAACCCGTCGTGGTTCCAATCCGTGGGCATTGGCAAAAAAACCGCTTTTGCTGTTTAGGTTACTAATAAAAAAGCGGCTCTGAAATCCGGATTTTATCATTCCAAAAGTGAAATGCAGGTTATGTTCATTGCCTGCCGTGTTTCGTAAATGGTTTTTATACAATGGGGCCCGATAGGAATATATGTCAATGCTGTCGGTAGGTACCTTAAAGTCGCCATATTCTAAAACAGTCGTCCTAAACCCGGCGTAAAACCATTTTTTTCTGCCTGTGAGCGAAACAGAACCACCCACCAGGTCATTATTGGTCCTCCCGGTAAGGTCAATTGAGCCTTTTATGATGTTTTCGGCCGGAACCCTTCTGTTGTTCATATCAATCACTCCGCCAATAGCGTCTGAACCATATAGAAGTGAAGCCGGGCCTTTTATTACTTCAAGATTTTCCACCGCATATTGGTCAATTTCCAGGCCATGATCGGAACCCCATTGTTGTGCTTCGTGTTTTATCCCGTTCTCGACTATCACCACGCGGTTGAACCCCATTCCTCTAATTACAGGTTTTGAATGCCCTGAGCCTATGTCGATAGTTGAAACCCCTGGAAGCCGCTCCAGCGATTTCATTATACTCCCCCCTAAATTCTGCTTTAGAAAATCGGCATTAACAATTTCAATGTTCAGGGGTTCTTCTTTTCTGCGTATATGGAAATAGTTATCGGTAACAATTACTTCCTGTAGGTTTAGAGAGTTTAACTGCAACTGTACAGTGTAAGCTTTATCCGCGTTTATGGAAATGGTGTCGGTTTTTGCTTGGTAGCCAATAAATGAAACCTTTACAGTGTAGGTGCCCTTGCTTAGGTTGTTTATTGAAAACCTGCCATTGTTGTTTGTCTGAAAATTTCTTGCCCCAGGCATAATTTGTACAACAGCCCCGGCCAAAGGCTGGTTGTTTTCATCCACTACCATGCCATCAAGGACATATTTAAATTGTGCAGATGAGGTTAAAAAGATTGTATTCAAGCTTATAATAAGCAGAAAAATTCTGACCATTTTTTTATGTAACAAATGCATTATGTGAATTGCTGAAACCCATGATGAATTCATTAAGTACAGTTTATTTGCTGCAATCAGGACATCGGCCTTTAACCAATATTTCCGTTTCAAATTCCGAATAGCCATCGGGCAGTTTAATTGGTTGGAGTTGTGTGGTTTCGATGCACCTAACAGCATGACAGTCACAACAAAAGAAATGCGCATGTTTTTCGGTAATAGAGGTGTCAAGAGCATATTTCACGTTGTGGTTGTCAACAACTATTTTATGGACTATGCGATGGTCCTCTAAAGTTTTAAATGATCGATAAAAAGTTGTCCGGTCATAGTTTCCCGGCAGTTTATCCTTAATCTCATGTTCTGATAAAGCTTGTTTAGCAGATAGCATAATTTCAATAATCCCTTCGCGGCAACTGGTACGCTTTAGGTTGTGTTTATGAAGTACTTCAATGGCATTCATAATTGCAAAAGTGTTTTATATGCAACAATGTTGCAAATATAAGGCAGGCATTTTTATATAACAAGAAGAGATGATAAAATTAACAGAAATTAAGTTTTTGGAGCCTTAGTGAAAAGAACAGAAAGAAGAAGCCCCCTTTATTGGAAAAATAAGAAAATTGCATACAGATGAATTTTGGGCTAACGTATCCCCGGATTATTCAGAAAAACACATGAAACATCCATGTTGCCTTTCGGCGACACACAGGAGCATAGTTTGTCCTGATTTATCTGGAATTATTGGCGAGTTCCACCGATATATCGGGGCAACCTGTTCCGTAGCGCGGAAGGCTATCTGGTAAATTAAAAACAAAAATATAAACAGAAAAACATTCATGATAGATAAGTTTAACACACAGGAGGATGACTAGAATGGGATGTTCCATGTGGCTACAGAAAAACAAATGATAGACAAATAAATAAACTAACTCTTGCTTCTATTAC
>CAZFTD010000246.1:0-3848 GCA_964521525.1 uncultured Marinilabiliaceae bacterium
TAATCATTGCATCTTTTAACCAACAAGACCAGGCTCTGATTAATTATAAGGAAAGATGGCAAATTGAAACAATGTTTAAAGCAATGAAAACAAGCGGTTTCAATTTGGAGGATACTCATCTTACTAATTTAGATAGACTTTCAACGTTGTTGTCTGTTCTCGCAATGGCATTTGTGTGGGCCTATTTGGTTGGGATTGACAAACATGAGAACGTAACTCCAATAAAGGTGAAAAAACATGGTAGAAAAGCTTACAGCTTTTTCAAATATGGGCTAATAAGGATTGCTCATGCAATTCTAAATGTGTTAGATATCAGCGAACTCGGTAAATGCATTAAAGTTTTGTCATGTACTTAGAAATCTTCTCTATCTATCTTACATCTAAAAATCTTATATCTAAATTTAAACAGTTTCTTAATTTATGGCAAAACAAAACTCAAAATGGCAAAAAAGAGCAATTGCACCCAAAATAGTCTGGCAGCCACAGGCTTGTTGGTTTTTATGTTCAACAATTCAAAAACACCCACCACAATAACCGCCACAAAAAACCACATCAGGTAATTCTGTACAGGTACTTTATTCCAGGCCCAGCTCCACATACCTGTTTTCATGGCCACGGGCTCCAGAAAATAATCGAATACCACCATAAGTGCTGCTGCCGAAAAAGGAACCCACTTTTTTAATGCTTCCACCGAGCGAACGATGGCGGTGGCTCCATAAGCCAATACCAACCAATTGGCACCAATCAGTAGAGGTGTTTCAATTATTTTAAACCCCAGTGAGCCACCATAAAAATAGCTTCCAAATAAAAGTCCCGTTTTGGTACCAATGGCCTCTACCAGAAAGGTGAATAAAAACACTACAGTAAAAACAGCTATATGCCTAAAATCATAAGGTTTATGAAAAAGCAGCAATAAAAAAAGATTTAACAGCACCGATAGCGGTATCAACGCTTCAAAAACAGGGCGGGTTACCGGTATTAAAAAACCTGCAAGGCCCACAGCATAATAAATAATCAGAAATCTTTTAACCTCTGTTTCGGTAAGTTTTTTACAATAATTAATAATGATGCTCATTTTAAATACTTTGATTAGAATTAATTCTATTTAGCTATTTTTATTTGATGTAGGATAGATATTAGCTTTTAGCTGCTAGGTGTTAGCTACTAGGAACTAATTATCAGGAGCTAAAAACTTCTGCCTTTTTACTGTTGACTTGTTACTAGTCAATCCTTCTTTTTACCTAAACATCTTAAATCTGAACTTTCACTAAAGAATCCACAATTTTTGCCGATGCCAGACACAACGGAATTCCGCCGCCCGGATGAACGCTTCCACCAGTAAAATAAAGGTTTTTATATTGTCTCGAAAAATTGGGGTGGCGCATAAAAGCTGCTAAAGGCGAATTGCTGCTGTGTCCGTATATCGAACCATTCACCGAACCTGTACGCTGCTCTATATAGGGCGGTGTTACATTAGTTTCGGTTTCAATAAAATTCTCAATATCCAAATTCAGCGATTTGTTAAGTTTGTCGATTATAATTCGGCGGGCATTGGCTGTTTCATCATCCCAATTCTGCCCCACATTTTCGGGCGCATTAACCATTATAAACCAATTTTCGCACCCATCGGGAGCATCGGCCTTATTTATTTTGCTGCTGATGTAAACATAAACCGTGAGGTCGTTTGCCAATGTTTTGGCTTTAAACAATCCATCAAACTCTGCTTTATAATCGTTGCTAAAGAAAATATTATGCACATCCAGATTCGAATTTAACTTCATGCCCCAGTAAAAAATTAATGCCGACGATGAGCGTTCTCGTTTCATCAACTTTTTAAACCGATGCTCTTTTGGCAAAATATCTCTGTAAAACAAGGTTATATCAACATTACTAACCACAACCGATGCCGGATAAATACAATCGTTGGTGCGAACACCGGTTACTTCGCGACCATTGGTTACCAACCCTGTAACCTCAGTGTTGTATAAAAACTGAACTTCCGCCTCCTTAGCCAGCTTCAAAAGAGCTGAAACAATTTCGTACATACCTCCATTTGGCAAATAGGCACCTGTATTATGCTCCAAATGGGCAATCATATTTAGGGTTGCCGGAGCCTTATACGGATTGCTGCCATTGTAGGTGGCATATCTGTCGAACAGTTGAACCAGATTGCTGTTTCCAAAACTCTTTTGGTTTCGTTGGTGCATGGTTATAAAGGCATCCATGCGGTGCAGCACCTTTAAGCTTTTCATACCTGCCTCACTAACAAGGGCCGACGATTTATGAATAGAATTAAAAAGGAAAAAATCGGCTGTATGGTTGTATTTAAAAGCTTGTTTCTCTAAATATTTTTCAACCCCGGCACTATCAAAACCTTTTTCATCCAATTCTTTCCTGAAATCGTTAAAATTACTCCATGCTCTAAGGTTGCTGCCATCTGAAAAAAAATAGTTACACGTAACAGGCAACGAAATTAAATCAATATAATCTTCACGCTTTTTACCAAACAACGCAAACAGCTCATCCAACAAATGAGGCAGTGTAAATAAAGAGGGGCCCATATCGAAGCGATATCCTTTTGATGTAAGCTGCGACATTTTCCCTCCCGGAGCATCCGATTTCTCAAAAACCGAAACATGATACCCCTTTGCTGCCAACCGCAAAGCTGTAGCAATACCGCCAATTCCGGCACCTATAACACATGCTGTTGGTTTCTGGTTAGCCATAAATAAAATTTGAAAGCTTTGGTTTTTTGTTTAATTTTTTTCTCAATTAACTAAACAAATATACCCCACAAATGGTTTTATGTTTATCAAATATAATTGATTTAAACGATTATGATTTAGAAGAAGATGTTTAAATTTATATAAGATGTTTAGAAGCAAGAAGTATAGACCTACTTGCCGGTAGACTGCTGAGATATTTAAGATTATGAAGAAATCTGAGAAATCTATAGGTCTCCTCTATCCTTCTAAATATCTTATCCCGATTCTCGGGGTTCCGTAAACTTCAAATCTAATCATCTTAATAAGAATTTCAAGAAAATATTCAAACAGCTTTAAACTATAAGCAGTTAAGAAACAAAATACAAACTTTGTATGAATTCAAAAAAGGTAATAATAACCGGTTCGGGACTCGGAGGATTGGCTACCGCTTTGCGATTGGCTTCTAAAGGTTTTGATGTAACCATTCTGGAAAAGCACCATCGTGCCGGAGGTCGGTTAAACCTGCTTGAAAAAGATGGCTTTAAATTCGATTTAGGCCCTACCTTTTTTAGCATGAGCTACGAGTTCGATGAGTTGATGGAAAGTGCCGGTATTGATTACCCTTTCGAATTTATTGAGCTGGAGCCTCTTTTTACTGTTAACATTGATGGGATACCCAAAACTTTTACCATTTACAAAGATCTGGATAAACTGGCTGCCCAGTTCGAAAGCATTGAACCACGTTTTAAAGAAAAGATGGAGGCCCATCTCCTAAAAACCGGCACCTTGTATCACGACACCATTAACCGGATTGTTCACCGTAATTTCAATTCTTTAAGCGATTATATTACCCAGTTAACCAAAGTACCATTAAAACATAGTCCACTCATTATTAAATCGATGTGGACGGAGTTATGCAACAGCTTCGAGTCGAAAGAGGCCCGCATGATTTTTTCGCTGGTGGGATTTTTTCTTGGCGCAACCCCATTTGATACACCAGCCATTTTTTCGCTCCTCAATTACATCGAGTTAAAGCACAATGGGTATCATAATGTGAAAGGTGGCATGTATAAAATTGTTGAAAGCCTGGTGGAAGTTTTGGAGCAAAAGGGTGTTAAATTTCATTACAACACCGAGATAACA
>CAZFTD010000247.1:0-3806 GCA_964521525.1 uncultured Marinilabiliaceae bacterium
TGACAGGGTATCGGTAGAGCATATTTCCTTCCAGAAATATGTTGCCTCAACCAATGAGCGTTTCGATTTAATAATTACCAATCCTCCATTTTTTAATTCCGGAGTGAAAGCGCCCGTTACGCAGAGAAGCATTGCTCGTCATGCCGATGCTTTACCACCCGAAGTATTAATAGAGGGTGTTCAAAGGCTTTTAAAACCAGAAGGCACATTTGCTGTAATTTTGCCCACCGATGCATACGAAAAATTATCATTGGTTGCAATTCATGCCGGTTTTTTTGAGTACCGGAAATTATTGGTTTATCCTAATCTAAAAAAGCCGGTGGTTAGAATTTTGTCGCAATGGACAAAAAAAGAACATAAAGAACCCGAAGTTCAGGAGTTGGTTATTGAACCTTCGGGCCGCCATCAGTATTCACACGAGTATAAAGCACTCACCAGAGCGTTTTATGTGAAAATTAAAAAAAAAGTGCAGGCACCATCAAATACACGAAGGGATAAATCAAAGTAATACATTGATGGAGCCTGCAGGAGGGACTTTTAGCTATTCCGTTATCTTATTCAGCAAAATGTAAGCAGCAAGTCCGCCAATAAGCAATAAGCCTGATACTATCAACAGGGTATTGCTGACTGCATTCTCATACATATATAGGCCAAGAATGACAACAGCAATGAGTATCATAAAAACGCCTAGGTATTTTAATACTTGGTTCATGACATCTATTTTTAAGGGTTTGCTTAAAAATACAAACAGAGAGCCATTTTTCCAATTTTTTTAATGAAAAATCTCTAATTGGTTTTTTTATCTTTGAACAAATTATTTTAGTATGGAACATTTGTGTTTTGGATATGCTTATACAAAGCGAACAAATATTCAACATAGGTGCCTCCCTGCCTGAGAAGCAGGTTCCATCAATCCATAACAAATAAAATCTCTCGTTGATGAAATCTCAGGATCAGGTTGTGCAAACTCCGTTAATGAAACAGTACTACGGCATAAAAAATAAGTATCCCGATGCCATATTGCTTTTCAGGGTTGGCGATTTTTACGAAACCTTTTCGGATGATGCCATAAAAGTGTCTGAGATTTTGGGTATCACGCTTACCCGAAGGGCCAACGGATCTGCCCAATTTGTTGAGTTGGCCGGATTTCCTCATCATGCGTTGGATACTTACCTTCCTAAGTTGGTTAGGGCCGGACAACGCGTGGCTGTATGCGACCAGTTGGAAGACCCAAAGATGACCAAAACCATTGTTAAACGAGGTGTAACCGAATTGGTGACTCCCGGTGTGGCCTTCAGCGATAATATTTTGGAGCACAAAGAGAATAATTTTTTAGCATCGGTACATCTCGACTCAAAATTTGGTGGTATTTCATTTCTGGATATTTCTACCGGTGAGTTTTTAACAGCCGAGGGGTCGTTTGAGCATTTAGAAAAACTCCTTTCTGGTTTTAAGCCCAAAGAAGTATTGTTTGAAAAAGGTAAGCGGCAATTGTTTCAGGAAATATTTGGTACGCGATATTATACGTTTGCTTTGGAAGATTGGGTGTTTAAAGCTGATGCTGCGCACGACAGGCTGCTGAAACACTTTGAAACCAAATCGTTGAAAGGGTTTGGGGTGCAAAATATTCCTTTGGGTACCATTGCCTCAGGAGCAATTTTGCATTATCTGGATATTACCCAACATAGCCAGATTGCACACATTACGTCTTTGTCGCGCATTGAGGAAGAAAAATATGTTTGGCTCGATAAGTTTACCATCCGGAATCTGGAACTTTTTCAACCGGTGAGCGAAGGTGGTAAAGCACTTATTGATATTGTAGATAAAACCATCACCCCAATGGGTAGCCGGATGTTGAAGCGCTGGATTGCTTTGCCATTAAAAGATGTGAGACCCATTCGTGATCGCCAGTTGGTTGTGGAACACTTTTTTAAAGATCCGGAGCTGAAAGAACTGTTGGAGAAACATCTTCGTCCTATTGGTGATTTGGAACGTCTGGTTTCAAAAGTGGCAGCGGGTAGGCTCATGCCGCGCGAGATGGTGCAACTAAAACATGCCTTGCTTAATATTGTTCCCATTAAGCAGTACTGTATGGAGGCTGCCAATGAGGTGCTTAATCATATTAGTGAACAACTAAATGCCTGTAGCAGTGTGTATCAACGTATAGAACGTGAGTTGGAAAATGATCCGCCTAATATGCTGAATAAAGGCGGCGTTATGCGCGATGGTGTATCGCCTGAGCTGGACGACCTTAGGCGAATTGCATATTCCGGAAAAGATTATCTGGCCGACTTACAGCAGCGCGAAAGCGAGCGGACAGGCATCAGCAGCTTAAAAATCAGTTTTAACAATGTGTTTGGGTATTATATTGAAGTACGCAATACCCATAAAGATAAGGTTCCGGAGAATTGGATTCGCAAACAGACTTTGGTTAATGCCGAACGCTATATTACCGAAGAACTTAAAGAGTACGAAACAAAAATATTGGGTGCTGAAGAGAAAATCCTGAGCATAGAAACTGAATTGTACAACCGGCTTTTGGCCGCTATTGCTGAGTTTATACCGGCCATTCAGTTAAATGCCAATCTTTTGGCTCGAATTGATTGTTTGTTGGGTTTTGCTTCGCTGGCTGCAGAAAACAAATATGTTTGTCCTGTGGTTGATGATGATTACAGTCTGGAAATAAAATCGGGCCGGCATCCGGTTATTGAAAAGCAACTGCCTCCCGGTGAGGGTTACGTGCCCAACGATGTATATCTGGACAACGAAAAACAGCAAATTATTATCATAACCGGGCCTAACATGGCTGGTAAATCTGCTTTGTTACGTCAAACGGCTTTAATTGTGTTGTTAGCTCAAATTGGAAGTTTTGTGCCGGCCGAATCGGCTAAAATTGGCGTGGTTGATAAAATTTTTACACGAGTTGGGGCTTCTGATAATATTTCTCAGGGGGAATCCACTTTTATGGTTGAAATGAATGAGGCGGCCAGCATCCTCAATAACCTGTCGGATAGAAGTTTGGTTTTATTTGATGAACTGGGTCGTGGAACCAGTACTTATGATGGTATCTCAATAGCCTGGAGCATTGTGGAGTATATTCATGAAAATGCCAGGGCGCGTGCTAAAACGTTGTTTGCTACCCATTACCATGAGTTAAATGAAATGGCCAAATCGTTTAAGCGATGTAAAAATTTTAATGTGTCGGTGCGCGAGGTCGATAATAAAGTTATTTTTCTTCGCAAATTGGTTGAAGGGGGCAGTAATCATAGTTTTGGTATACATGTGGCCCAAATGGCAGGCATGCCAAAGAGTGTTGTAAAGAGGGCAGAGGCTATTCTGAAGGAAATGGAAAGTACCCACCGAAAGGGGCAACCCGGTAAGCCTGTTGGCGATTTGGCCAAACATCGCGAAGGCATGCAGTTGAGTTTTTTTCAATTAGACGACCCTGTGCTTAAACAAATTAGAGACCAGATTGCCAATCTGGACATTAATAATCTAACACCCATTGAAGCGCTTAATAAACTCAATGATATTAAAAGAATTGCAGGGTTGTAAATGATTAATGAACAGATTATCAGTTTTATAAGTGCTTATGCGTAATGCTTTATATGGTTCAGGAAAAAAATATATCTTTTTTGAAAAAAAATGATTTCACCATTTGTATAAAACAAAAAACTGTTATCTTTGCACTGCTTTTGCGGGAAAACGCTTTTGAAAGGTAAAAAGTAAGTGTCAGCAAAAGTTAATTTTAATGCGGAAATAGCTCAGTTGGTAGAGCACGACCTTGCCAAGGTCGGGGTCGCGAG
>CAZFTD010000248.1:0-3800 GCA_964521525.1 uncultured Marinilabiliaceae bacterium
ATTGAAATATAAGGCTTGCTTTTTTCTTTTTGGTATTTAAATCACAACAAATATTAACCAAAAAGTTACCAACATCAATTACCAAATCAATTATCAAAAAAAATCATGAAAGGTGTTTAGCAAGTTACCTGACATGATGCCTTAAACAAACAAATCTTTATTATTTATGAAAAAAACGCTAGGACTTTTTATTTTACTGATACTATCCACATGGATGGTAGCTCAGGAAGTAACTGTCACCGGACGTGTGACTGGAAAATCTGACGGATTCCCGATACCGGGTGTCAGCATTGTTGAAAAGGGTACCACAAGAGGAGTTGTTACCGATATTAACGGAAATTATTCCTTGCTAACTGAACAAGGAAGTACCTTAGTTTTTTCTTTTATTGGTTTAAAAACGGTTGAAGTAGTGGTAAGTTCGTCCACAATTAATGTGCAAATGGAAGACCAATACACCGATTTGGATGAAGTAATCGTCGTTGGTTATGGCGTTCAAAAGAAAGCGTTGGTTACCGGAGCAAATATTAATATTAAGGGTGATAAACTAGCCGAGCTCAATACTTCAAATGCTATGCAGGCGCTCCAGGGATTAGCCCCAGGTGTTAATATTACCCGTGATAATGGTTCTCCAGGTGCTGGAACAAAAGTTACCATCCGTGGTGCTGGTACCATAGGCAATGCTTCTCCATTATATATTGTTGATGGAGTAGCAGTAGGTAATATTAACTATTTGAACCCATCTGATATTGAATCTATTGATGTATTGAAAGATGCTGCTTCGGCTGCTATTTATGGCTCAAGGGCTGCCAATGGTGTTGTACTTGTAACAACTAAAAAAGGAACCAAAGGATCTGCTCCTCAGATTTCTTATGATGGATATTATGGTGTTCAGAACATTTACAAAACATTGCCTGTGCTTAATGCTCAGGAATACATGTTTATTATGGATGAAGCCAGATCTAATGATGGTTCGGCACCGTTTAACTGGGAAAACCTCGTTGTTAATGGTAATACATACCTCAATAATACTTTCCCGGGCAATCTTGGTACACAATATGGACAGTATGTTTGGAATAAACTTCAGAATGGTTGGAAAGGAACCAATTGGGTGGAAGAGATGACAAAAGAAAATGCTCCTGTGCAAAACCATTCCATTAACATTGCCGGTTCGGGCGACGGAGTTGTTTATTCAGCAGGTTTTTCTTATTACGACCAAACAGGTTTATTAGGTGGAGATGTAACCAATGCCGGTTATAAGCGTTTGACAGCCAGGCTAAACACTGAAATGGTATTAATCAAAAATTCAACCCGCAGTATTTTAACAGTTGGGGAGAATTTTACCTATACAAATACTAAAAACAGAGCTGTGGCTACCGGTAATATATATTGGAACGATTTGCATGATGCTCTTGTAACCAATCCTTTAATTCCATTAAATTGGTATCAGGAAGATATAAATCACTGGACAGGCGGATTTGGCCCAACCCTTGAAGGTGTTTCCATGGGACAGCACAACCCCATTGCCAGAATGTTTTACCGACACAACTACGGATGGAGTAAAGGAAACACCATTGTAGGGAATGTTTATGCAATTATAGAGCCCATTAAAGATTTAAAAATCAGATCAGCCTTTGGTGTTGATTCATGGTTTGGACACAGCAGGTCCTGGTCGCCAACTTACAAATTGGCCACTCAGTATCAAAATGTAACAGATGGTGCTCAGCAGGATATGTATCAAGGTGTTAATTATACATGGACCAATACTGCCACATATGATTTTGGGTTTGATGCTCATAAATTTTCAGTATTGGCCGGAACGGAGATGCTAGAAAATATATTGAACTTCAATGTTGGGGGAAGAAAAAATAATACTCTGTTTGGTAACCCCAAATATGCTTATATTGACAATACAGCTAATCCACAGACTACCAGTGATATTGGAACCTGGGGAAGAGATTGGGCTGCCCAAGGCGGAGGCCTAATGTCGTACATCGGTAGAGTATCTTATAACTTTAGTGAAAAGTATATGGCTGATGTTACTTTCAGGGCTGACGGTTCTTCTAATTTTGCTCCCGACAAGCGTTGGGGTTACTTTCCTTCTATATCAGCAGGTTGGAATTTTTCTGAAGAAGAGTTTATGAGTTCACTATCCTGGTTGTCGTACGGTAAATTACGAGCCAGCTGGGGACAAAATGGGAACCAGTCTATTAATAACTTTGTTTACAGCTCAAATATTGCTTACCGTGCTCAAGGGTATTTCTTTGGCCCAAACAAAGATACTCCTGACATTGCAGCTTTACCTGCAAACGTTCCTAATCCGGATGTAACCTGGGAAACTTCTGAACAAATCAACATTGGTATTGATGCACGTTTGTTGAATTCACGACTGGGCTTAACCTTCGATTGGTATCAAAAAACAACCAAGGACTGGTTGGTTTTGGCTCCAATTTTGGGCACATATGGCGCAGGTGCACCCTATATTAACGGTGGCGACGTTGAAAACAAAGGTTTTGAAATTTCATTTAACTGGAACGATCAAATTGGTGATTTCAGATATGGAGCCACAGTGAGTGGTGCCTACAATAAAAACAAGGTAACTCGGTTGGCCAACTCTGAAGGTATTATTACCGGCGATGCTCATGTCCTTTCTCAGGGAACTTCACCTATTTATCGTGTTGAAGTAGGTAAACCTATTGGCTATTTTTATGGCTACAAGGCAAATGGCTTATTTCAGAATCAGACCGATGTTGATAATTATGTAACAAAAGACGGTGTACCTATTATTATAGAGTCAGAATCAACCACTCCTCGTCGTCCAGGTGATGTTCGGTTTGTTGACCAAAACGGAGACGGAGTTATCAACGACGATGACAAAGTAATGTTAGGAAAACCAACTCCCGATTTTGAAATGGGTATACAATTAAATGCTGAATATAAAGGTTTTTATGTAAATACCACCATGTCGGGCAAATTTGGTCTTCAGGTGATGCAATCATATCGCTCCTTTGCCGACCAGTTAACTCAGAATTATACAACCCAGATTTTTGGTCGTTGGCATGGTGAAGGTACCTCAAATCGTATTCCCCGACTCAGTTATGCAACCACTGCCAATACTCAGTTAATATCAGATATCTATATGCACGATGCAGATTATTTGAGAATTAACAATCTTACATTTGGATATAAATTCGATCGTTGGTTGAGAAATATAAATTGGATGCGTTCAGCCGCTCTTTATGTTTCAGTAAACAATCTCTATACATTTACTAAGTATGATGGTATGGATCCTGAAGTTGGATATGCTCCTCAAGGTTGGGCATCAGGTGTTGACCTGGGATTATATCCACTCCCAAGAACTGTTATGTTTGGTGTGAATGTTACTTTTTAACAGGAAACAGACTTAATTAAATTCTTAAAATAAGATTGTTTCTAACTAAAACTAAAGAAAATATGAAACGAGTCATGTTCGAAGCTTGTTTTACAAGAGAACGGCAATTAGGCGAGTTCCATATGGCCAAATTAACAAATTATAAACTCATGAAAAAGATAATATATTCAATTGGAATAGGAGCATTGCTTGTAATGAGCAGTTGCGATGATCATCTTGATACAGTGAACCTGTATGAGAAGAGCCTTGAAACTTTCTACCGGACTCCTACCGATATTAAGGAGGCTATGAATGGTGTTTACAATACATTGTTTGTAGATGGCGTACATAGTGAAGAGCATTTGGCTGCTAACCTGTTGAGCGATTATATGCTTGGTGGTGGCGGTCCCGATGATATGTCGGCAAAAAACGT
>CAZFTD010000249.1:0-3794 GCA_964521525.1 uncultured Marinilabiliaceae bacterium
AGGCTGAAGGCAATAACGAACACCATAAAATAGAAGGCATCTTTAAGGCTTTTGCCAAAGCCATTAAAGCAGCCATACGAAAGGACCCTTTCAGCAATCAATTGCCAAGTACTAAAGGCGTTTTGTGAAAACAGTTTTACCTGACACCTAAATTTACAAATTCTCCATATCGCTCAGATGCAAATCAAGGGCTTTAACCGAAATTTGTATTTCTCTGATAGAAATGCCCAACGACAGAATTAACATAATCAGTGCAATGCCAAACACAATTTCAGCAATGGTTTGCCACTCAACATAAATTAAAAACATACAAAGAACACATAATAAAAGGCTTGAGATTCCCAAAATCTGCATAGAACGGGTTAATCGCAGCCTTTTTCGCATGTTGTTAATCTGACCCAATAAAATCTGATTGGGCGATTGTTTAAATTTCTCGTGCAACGAGCGAACCACTGATGCGTAAGCCAGAAAGCGGTTGGTGTAGGCCAGTAAGATTAATGAAATGGCTGAAAATAATAAAGCGGGCGTGGTTAATGTGAGCTGTTCCATAATAATGTTATGCTTGGTTACTCTTCAAAAATAGCTTAAATAGTCCCAAATAGCTATTGCATTAATATATATTTGCTGATTCAACTTATTTTTCCAATTTTTACATCTTAAAAATGAAAAACGAATGGAACGAATCGCAATATTTCCAGGGTCGTTCGACCCTTTTACCATAGGACATGAAAATATTGTTCGCCGCGGGCTTAAGCTGTTTGATAAAATTATAATTGCTGTGGGGCACAACACCTCGAAAGGTTACTTTTTTAGTATTGATGAAAGGGTGGAATTTATTAAAGCCGAGTTTGCCGATGAACCACGAGTAAGTGTTGAAAAATATGAAAATCTTACAGTAGAATTTGCCCAGCAAAAAAACGCCGATTTTATTTTAAGAGGCATTCGTACAGCAGCTGACTTCGAGTATGAGCGAGCCATTGCACAGGTTAACCGCCTAATGACCTGTATCGACTCGGTATTTTTGTTAACTACACCTCAACATACACCTGTTAATTCGTCAATTGTTCGTGATATTTTAAAACATGGCGGTGATGCATCAAAATTTATTCCTGCTACCATTTACAGGTTAATTTGTGAGCGACAGAATAAAATGGCATAAGCTTTGCAAAATTCTTAACATGACAAATAACAGGCTTGCCGGCATATTGCTTTTATTCTCAACCCTTTCGGTGTTAACTTCTGTAAGGGCTGAGAATGTTCGTTTTGTTGGTAAAGCGCCTCAGTTTGCTGGTCATCATATTATTTTTTACCGATACTCAAATTTTATAATTCCGGAAACCTCGGCTGTAATCTCTCTCGAAATTGATAAAATCGGGAACTTTGATTATTCCTTTCCCATTAATGAAACGTTTTATGCCTTTGTTGATTTGGGAAGGTTCAGAGGTTACATTTTTCTGGAACCCGGTTTAACTTACGAGCTGGTTTTACCCCCATTTGAACCAAAAACCCAGTCCCAAAAACTCAATCCGCATTTTCAGCCCGAGGAAATCCCGTTGGGAATAGCCAATAAAGAATCGAGTACATTGACACGAAACATCGTTGAGTTTAACGAAGAATTTGAGCATCTCTATAATTCCAATGCTGTTTCACTATTTATGACGGGTAATGCCGAACTGGCCGCCAAAATAGAAAAAGAATTAGAGGAGAAATTTCCATTGGAGCACCCGTATTTTAAAAACCACAAAAGGTTTTCGTATCTTAAACTCTGGCATACTGCACTCAGGCGTCAGGAACGACGACTCATTTATAACTACCTTTCGTTTGAGCCGGTTAATTTTAATTTGCCGGCTTACTGGGAAATTTATAAAACCATACTATCAGGTTATTTACCCGGTAAATTTGCCGGAACTACGAATCAAAATCTGGCCCCATCACTTAAAATGAATGCACCTTTCGATTCAATTGTTGGCATTTTAACCACCGATAGCCTTTTTGCCAATCGCAAGTTTGCTGAAACTGCTTTGCTGTTCACATTGTTCGAGTCGTTTTACAGCAAATCCATAGGCGAACAAACGGTTCTATCCATTACACAATCGGCTATGACCAGCGCCGAATTTCCTGAAACCAGGGAAATGGCCCGACAATATTTTGTAAAGATGTCGCAACTTCGCCCCGGAACATCGGCTCCGAGTTTTACATTGGCCGACCGAAAAGGAAAAATCAGAAGTTTGGAAGATTATGCGGGTAAATTTGTGTACCTCAATTTTGTGCACACTAAAAACCATGCCTGCCTTCGTGATTTACAAACCATTGAACAATTCGAAAGAACCTTCCGCAAAGAACTTACCGTTGTTTCTATTGTTATGGACGAGGACTTTGAAACAATGGAGGAGTTTTTGAAAAAGAACAATCGTTACAATTGGGATTTTCTGCATTTTAGCACCTCCCCAAAAGTATTATTCGATTACAATATTAAGGGTGTGCCCACTTATTTCCTTATTGATCCACAAGGAAAGTTGAGTTTATCGCCAGCGCCGGCACCAGAAGAAAATTTCAGACAAATATTTATTGAGCGATATCGTGAGTACCAGCGGTCTGAATTGCGTAAAAATCCGCCCCGCGAACGCTCCATTTTTAAATGGTAAACATCAGCCCATGTACCCACTACCATCATGCCGGTGTTATTTAGTCTCATTTAGCAAAAGTACGAACTTTCCCTTTTGGTTCTGGCTTGTCCAGATTAGGGTTAATTAAAGTATTGGCGGGTTAAAATCGGGGATGCATTAATTTTATGAGTGGCACAAGTAGTTGAATTTTAATTGCCGCTAAATATCACAATATTAATTTATTGTAAACCCCAGGTTAATTATTTGCATTTTTTTTCGAAAAAAGCATACGTGTGCTTCCAAGTTCGTTTGTCAGTATAGTAGTTGAAACAAAAAACGACATAAAATTTTTATTGCCGGTTTGGGTAAGTTATGCCCAAATGAGGCTTTTTGTTGTATCATTAAACTGACAGAATGGATCAATTAATTTCACCTAAAGCAGAAATTCATCCCGAAGCTATTATTGGGAAAGGTGTTGTGGTAGAGGCATTTGCAAAGATTGATAAAGATGTGGTGATAGGCGAGGGGACCTGGATTGGATCCAATGCCGTAATTTATCCCGGAGCCCGGATTGGTGCTCATTGTAAAATATTTCCAGGGGCTGTTATAGCTGCTATTCCACAAGATTTAAAATTTAAAGGCGAATACACTACTGTTGAAATAGGCGATTACACAACCATCCGCGAATATGTTACCATTAACAGGGGAACAGCGGCCAGAGGTGTAACGAAAGTTGGCAGTCATACTTTATTAATGGCCTATACCCATTTGGGTCACGATGTTGAAGTGGGCGACCACTGTGTGCTGTCGAACGGTGTTCAGGTTGCCGGAGAAGTAGAAGTTGAAGATTGGGCTGTTATAGGCGGCATGAGTGCAATTCATCAGTTTTGCCGGATTGGCCAGCATGCTATGGTTTCCGGAATGACCGGCGTGTTATCGGATGTAGCACCTTTTACCAAGGTGTTTGGCGTGCCGGCAAACTATATGGGTATTAACTATGTAGGGTTAAAGCGCCGGGGCTTTACCAAAGAGCAAACCGATGCCATTCATGATGTACTTCGCGTATTGTATCAGCGTGGGCTAAATACCACTCAGGCCATTGAGTACATGAAAATTTATCTGGAACCTTCTGAAGAAAAAGAAATGATTATTGATGCCCTTAAAAATACTCGAGGCAATATTACCAAT
>CAZFTD010000250.1:0-3777 GCA_964521525.1 uncultured Marinilabiliaceae bacterium
GGACGTGAAATTTGGAATACCGAACTTAGTCGCATCATTGTAGAAGGTGGAACTCAGGAGCAGACCCAAACATTTTACACCACCTTGTGGCGAACGTTATTGTTTCCACGTAAATTCTACGAAGTTAATGAATTTGGAGAGACTGTACATTATAGCCCTTATGATGGCAAGGTACACAAAGGGTTTATGTTTACTGATACAGGTTTTTGGGATACTTTTCGTGCTGTGTTCCCTTTCTTGAATTTAATGTATCCTTCCATGAATGAAAAAATGCAGGCTGGCTTGGTAAATGCATATCTTCAAAGTGGTTTTTTGCCCGAGTGGGCCAGTCCCGGTCATAGACCTGTAATGATTGGCAACAATTCTGCAATTATAGTAGCAGATGCTTTTGCAAAAGGATTAAAGGGATATGACATTAATTCTCTTTACCAGGCCATCTTGCATGGAACAAACAATGTGCATCCAACTGTATCTGCTACAGGCAGATTAGGACATCAGTATTATAATAAGCATGGGTATATCCCCTATGATGTAGGAATTAAAGAAAATGCAGCTCGTACACTGGAATATGCCTATGCCGATTGGGCTATCTATAAGTTAGCTCAACAACTGAAGCGACCTAAAAGGGAAATAGAATTGTTCAAAACTCGCAGCCAGAATTACAGGAATCTATTCGATAAAGAACACCGGTTGATGAGAGGAAGAAATACTGATGGGTCATGGCAATCACCCTTTAATTCGTTTAAATGGGGCGATGCCTTTACAGAGGGGAATTCATGGCATTATACATGGTCGGTTTTTCATGATGTACAAGGATTGATTAATTTAATGGGGGGAACAGATTCTTTCGTTGCGATGCTTGACTCTGTTTTTGTCCTTCCGCCTGTTTTCGAAGACAGCTATTACGGTTTTCCGATTCATGAAATCATTGAAATGGTTATAGCCGATATGGGACAATATGCGCATGGAAATCAACCAATACAACATATGGTGTATTTATATAACCATGCCGGGCAGCCATGGAAAACACAATATTGGGTTAGAGAAGTATTGAACCGAATGTATAAGCCTACGCCTGATGGATATTGTGGCGATGAAGATAATGGTCAAACATCAGTATGGTACGTATTTAGTGCGATGGGATTTTATCCTGTAACACATGTAATTGATGAATTTGTATTAGGCGCACCATTGTTCAAAAAAATGACTATTAATCTTGAAAATGGAAACCTTATTATTATTGATGCACCTGCTAATGATGACACTCATCGCTTTATTGGGAAAATGTTTCTAAATGGAAAGGAATATGACAGAAACTATATAAAGTATTCCGACTTGATGAATGGGGCGCATTTATATTTTGAAATGTCTGACAAGCCAAATTTTAAAAGAGGGACTTCCTTGAATGCACTTCCATATTCATTTTCAAAGGATGAGCATTAAACTCAATTTGTATCCACATTGATATGATTAGTAAAATAGCAAACTACTATTTTGTTCAAAACCTTGCTGGTCCTTAAGACCAGCAAGGTTTTAATAGTGTATGAATTAATAATTATTAAAAATAGGAGATAGTAATTATTTTCAGCGTGTTATTTAATTTTGAATAAGTTTAAGTTAATTCAAATAGAACTCACAGTTGTTGAAATTTTACCGGAATATCCACAAAAAAAGTACTGCCCACATTATATTCCGACTCTACCCATATTTTGCCACCCAACATTAACACATATTCCCGGGTTATGGAGAGGCCTAATCCGGAGCCTTCAAATTCGGTGCTGTACGATAAATCGGCCCTGATAAACTGGTTAAATATGGCTTCTATGTTTTCTGGTTTAATACCAATGCCGGTATCTCTCACATAAAAATGGGCAAACTCGCTGTTTTTGCTGTAACCAATAGTAACAGCGCCTTGTGTGGTAAACTTAATGGCATTTTTAATCAAATTGGTTAGTATAGAATGCAGTTTGTACTCATCGGTGTAAATAGTACAGGGATTATTGCATTCGGCAAGGTCCATGTTCAGTGTAATTCCTTTTTTAACAGCCTCCACATTAAAGAAATTATACATTTCCTGAATCATCTTTGCCAAATTAATCTCTTTTAAGAAAAGTGTTTCGGCACCCGATTGTATTTTCGATATGTCAATAATATTATTGATGGTTTCCAACATTCTGGCGCCACTTTTTTGTATCAGATCAATAAAATAGACTTGCTCTTCTGACCCATAATCGGCAGTTTTTAAAAGCTCAGAGAAACCCAGAATCCCATTCATGGGTGTGCGTATTTCATGACTCATATTAGCCAGAAAGGCCGATTTAAGATGATTGCTTTCTTCTGCTTTTATTTTTGCCTGCTCAAGTTCATGCCTGATTCGCGTGTTTTCTTTCAACTGATCTTCAAGATGACTGGTTTTGATTTTCACCCTTTCTTGTAAAACTCTGTTAAATAACAATAAAGATGAAAATATTAACAATACTGCAAAGCCAATCCATAACAAAATCTGGTAAAAGTCTCTCCAGTTAAACTCCTGACGGTTGTATTGCTTTATCCATTTGTCGTAAATTTGCTGATAGGTGCCATTGGCCATTAAAACTTCCAGACCATTATTAAGCATGGTGGCTAATTCGGTATGATGTTTACTAATTTTAAATCCCATGTTCCGCTCCAGAAAAACCTCCCTGCTGGCTTTAATATGTTTTTTGCCAAGATTATCAATGTGGTACTGGCAGATGATTTTATGCGCAACGGCGCAAAATACTTCCTTTTGTTGCAGAGCGTCAAGCAGTTCAGGATAGTTTCGAACAAAAACAAATTGAGTATTGGGGTTTAACGATTTCATATAATGAACCAACACATCATTTTGCCAGAGCACAACCACAGGTTTTGCAGCAGTTCTGAGGGCTTCCACCGAAAAATTAGGATTCAGCTGACGGTTGTAGAAAAAACTGTGGTTGGTACTAATAAGCGATCGGGAAAATTCGTAATCGTTATCGCCGGTATTAAAGAAAAGCTCGCCTGCAATGGCTTGCACATCACCATTGTTTAATGCCGAATTCATATCCTTCCAGTTGCCCGAAACTATCTCTAATTTATTATTGTATAGAGCGTTAATGGCATTTATAATATCAATATTAAATCCAACTAATTGCTGATTGTCGTTATAAAAATTATAAGGGGGATAGTCGTGACTTACCATTACTTTGTATTGAGAAGACGCAATGCAAAAAGTAAATATCAACATGAAAAATAATAAACCTAATCGTTTCATCTTCTGCACTGATGTAAGATAAGCATGTTGTTTAAAGGCACACAGGTATTATTTGCCGGTTTTTTCATGCTACTTTGAGGTAACTGTTAGTAAAGTGCAAAATTACAAAAATCGATGGCAATAAACTGTATTTATGTCAGCAAAAGGGTGTGGATGAGTATTATTACTCTCAATATCAATTATAATAATTGGGTTAACCTTTAGCAATCCTTTTCACAAATCCCCACCCATTTAACAGAAATTTCCACTTTTAAACTTCTTTTAATGTATATTTTTGCAAAAAGGTAATACGTACTTTTAATTGGGGTGAAAATCAATTGTATTGTGATTTAGTAAACCCATTTTAGTTATCATTAGTGTCCGATTAAATTTTTTGAGTTTAAGTGAATGTGTTTTTACATAATGAAATCCTTGGTTTTTTGTTTACCAGGGGTCGTTTTTCGCCTTTGAGAATTTCCGTCAAGAAAATCAGATTAATTGACGTTAAGAAATCCGGGCTGTTTGAG
>CAZFTD010000251.1:0-3759 GCA_964521525.1 uncultured Marinilabiliaceae bacterium
AAGGATTGTACCCCAAATTATTGGCTCCCAAAGGCTTATAAAATTGGCTCGATGCAACCTGATCCAGCGATTCCTGAGCAAGATTTTCGCTTATTTTTTGCAGCAGGAGAAAATTAATATCGCTGTACCTGTACTTTGGATTGGCATCAACTTTTGCTTTTAGCATTCGCACTAACATTGAATCGAGGTAATACACATTCATGAACAGATTTTGTGCCACCGGCACTGAAAAATCGAGGTCAGCCTGGGGACGGAATATATTATCGCGAAAGACGGCTGTTTTGTTCATATATAAACGGGCATCCAATTTGAGGGGATGCGTAGCTGAACGCCGATTGCTGAAAAGATTGCCAACCAATTTGCTCCGGTCGATGGCTTCGGTGTAGAACGAAATAAACGCAGGTAGCCCCGATTCGTGCAGTAATAACTGTCTTACAGTAATATCCTTTTTATTGGTAGAATCGGCCTGAGGAATAAATTCAGATAATTTATCGGAGAGTCGCCAACGGCCATTATCGTATTGCTGCATTAAAACCGGCAGAGTTGCTGTAACTTTAGTTACCGAAGCCAAATCGTATACAACATCGTTGGTAACCGGTCTTGTTTTTTCGTAGGTTGTATAACCATAATTTCTATTGAATACCACTACTCCATTTTTAGCCACCAGCACCTGACCACCCGGGAAGGCCGATTTTCGAATAGCATCATCCATTATAGCATGAATAAGGTTTAAAGTATCGCGGTTCATGCCCACCTCTTCAGGAATTCCAAACTTTAACCGGGTAGCAGGAAAAGATTTAGAAACCTTGGATAACGACCCAAAAGCTGTCGGACTCAGACCTTTTCTATTCACGGCTATTCCATTAAAGATAACCTGTGCCATGGCCGACCAAGAAATTGGAAGATTGGCGGAAGTAACAACCATGGCATCCACACCTGATGGCAACTGCCGCAATGACAATCCGGATAAATCGCCTGCGCGTACCATTATTACTATGGCACGCGGGAAACGGCTCCTGATATCCATTATGCGCTCGGTTAACGATAACGACATATCAAAATCTGGCCCAACCAACCAAAAAACCGCTTTATAATCCTGAGGTTCTAACAAGGTATTACCAGTTTGGATATAATTGGCAGCCATTTCTCTGAAATCATCAAAGTGACCTGTTCCATCGGTTAGAAAACCAACATTAAAATCGAGAAAAACAAAAGGAAAAGGAAACTGGTCGGTAGCTTGATAAACACCAATGGCACTTTCGTATCCCTTTCGCAGGTCGGTTTCGAGGTTGCCTTTCGGAATTACAACCAACTGTTTTAAACTTTGCAAATGCATTTCATACTTAAACGCCAAAATATATTTACACGCATTTTCGAGTAGTTCCATTTCAAGCCATCGGTCTTTGAAAGCCGACAAAACCCGATTGTAATCTAATTCATAATTACTTGTAAGAAAAATACATCCTTCTTCCAGCATCGCTTCAACCGATACGCCAAGCGAAGATGCAATTGTGGAAAAATAAGGCTCTTTGAAACGCTTACCACCTGCAAATTTGCCAAAATCTGGCAACCGAAGCGAAGGTGCCATTTTAAGAAGATTTTGGGGAATGTTATGCACTTTTAATTCGGGACTATTACTTTGAAAAGAGTTGGCGCTAATTTCAGGTAATTGAATGGTATGAAACCAGGATATATTATAATCTGACTGCATTGTATAACTTTCACGAGCAAAGAAAGCGGGATATTTATTAACCCTCATCCAGTTAAATAAGTGCAGTAATAAATTGTTGCGATTAACAGAATCCATAAAGGCAATGGTTCTCTCATCGGGAAAAGGGAGTTGTGAAATGCCCGAATCATACCCATTACTTAAATCAGGGATTATTACTGGGCCCGGAAAAGTTATGTTTTTGGGCCATCGGCGTTCTGCAATTTTTGGAGAGCCTAAAATAAAGGCAGGTTGAATGCCCGACTTGAGAACCTTATTTAAATTATCATCATTTCTAACATCAACTGCAAAAAGCAGCGCTACGCGTTCTTCAATGCTGAGATTAATATAAACAGAATCGGCCCATTTAAGGGAGACAGCAGAAATGTTTTGATTAGATGAAAACAAATCAACTACCCCTGAAATTTGAAAAACAAGGAAAAACGAAAGTTTAAAAACTAAGCATCTGAAATTAAAGCACATAAATCCAACAAATATCATTCTCACTGCACTCAATATAATCAATCACCAAAAGCAATTAATTGGTCATACAGCTAAAACTGTGTATAATCAATTAGTCTTACACAATAATCTAAAAAGAGAATGACATGTGCAAATAATATTCCATTAAGTTCTGCTTTGATACTTTTAAATCACTAACTGATTTTGCCCTTACAGGGCGACTATTTGGTTGGGTTTACAACCATAGGGCGTTGCCCTATGCTGATGATGTTGCCCCGTTGGGGCTGATTATCAATAATTCACTTAAATGATTGTTTTCAAAAATTACCTAAAAGAATCGTAATCTGTAAAAGTAGAATTAATCTGATTTTCTTAACGGAAATTTTTGATGTCATTTTAATCTTTTATGGAATCAAAAAACTATCGCTTCTCTGAGGCGGAAAGCTATAACCCCGGAAAACAAAAAACTACAAATTTCCAAAGCTACAAACACATTCAAGCAAATTACAAAGACACCAATGATAAAAAAATGGTTTTCCCCATTTATTGAATCAAACTGTTTCCATTCAAGTTATGTATCTCATCAGCATTGTAATTCCAATTCAGTACAGAAGCCATTGGTATTAGTAATTGAGAGGCCATTTTCCTTTGTCCGCTATAAGATGGGTGCCAATCGGAACCCCAATCCGAATCGGAGTTCAATAAACCATCGGGCAAACCTATAAAATAAACATGATTGTCAGCATATAACGTTCTCATGGTTTCAACAGTTTCTCTTACATATAAATAACACGGGTCTTTGGTCATTGGCCCAACCATGCAAAAAACCGGAATTTGACCATAGGCTTTTCTGATTTTCAAAATCAGGTTCTCATATTCTCTTTGAAACACGGCTTTATCGGGGTGTGGCAAGGTAGAAAAATCGTTGGTTCCCAGATTAATTACTACCGCGTGTGGCTGCCATTGAGAAAAATCCCATACAGGCAAACTATCGGTATCAAGTGTAAGGTTGAAGCGACCGGGCATTGGCGTAAGTGTTCGCGAAACCTTTTGTTTGTCGCCATAATTACGTACAACTCCTAATCCTGAGTGGGCAGTAAACCTTCCTTCTGCATTAAAAGCACGTGCCAATACAGCACCGTACGACTTTAAATTATTCTCGGTTTCAGGCTTAAACCGCTCCGTTTTACTGGCACCCTCAGTACCATAACCACAGGTTATAGAGTTTCCAATAAATTCTATTCGTCGGTTAGGGATATCAGTATAAGATATTAAAGTGCCCTTTTTATCGAACAGCAATCCATAAAATACAACCTGCCCCATATCTCCCTCGGTTCGTTTTATGAATTGAACCGTATGGGTTGCATTGGATTTCAGATTTTTAATCCATAAAACAGTGTCGCCAGGTGAATGGACAATCTCCCTTAGGCTGCCATTTATATAAAGATTAAAGTAATTGCGATTACCTCCTTTAAAATGCAGACCAACTTCCTTGCCGGTGAATTTAAAATTTATCCCTACGCCAGGCCAATCAAATCGGACAGTTCCAGCTTGGGTTCGGTCAACCCTGCCAGAGTAATAAATAGATG
>CAZFTD010000252.1:0-3748 GCA_964521525.1 uncultured Marinilabiliaceae bacterium
TTTTGCTCAAGACCCGGCATTGCGTGAAAGTCTCTGAAAAGATACCGAACCGGCAACTGGTCAGTTTCGGCAACATCGCTCCAAACCTTAATAATTTTATTATTGTTCCCCGACAGCATGAAATCAATCCCTGCCTGTCCCATTATATCATTCTTAGCTGTAATCATATTACTATTAATCAGCAATAATTACTTCAATACCAGCTTTAACCAAAGCATCATAGTCGTCCTGACGGATTCCCTTATCGGTTACAAGCACATCAATTACATTAATGCCTCCAATAACGGCCAGGCTGCGTTTGCGGAACTTTGAAGAATCGGCCACCACAATAACCTTTTTAGCCATTTTAAGCATGGTGCGATTTAAAGCTGCTTCTTCTAAATCGGGGGTGGACAATCCCAAAGTAATATCGATACCATCAGCACCCAGAAAAAGCTTATCGCAGAAAAAATGACCAAAATTATCGCGTGCCAGAGAACCCACCAACGAGAAATTCTTTTTGCGAAAACTTCCACCAGGCACTATTACCCGCACATTCTCAACTTCAGCAAGCGAGGCTGCAATATTTAAGCCGTTGGTAATCACTGTTAGGTTTTTGAACTTTCCCAGAAAAGGTGTTATTTCTATAGTAGTAGTGCCACTGTCGAGAATGATAGTATCACCTTCTTCAATCAATTTGGAGGCTTTTCGACCAATAGATTGTTTCTCGCGAACATTTTTGGTCCGTTTTTCCGAGATTTTTAAATCGAGATTTACCTTATCGGTTTTTATGGCGCCACCACGTGCTCTTATAAGAAGGTTTTTTTGCTCCAACTGAGTTAAATCGTTGCGAATGGTCACCTCGCTAACCTGAAATTTTTCGCTTAGTTCGTTGACATTAACCTGCCCCAACTCGTCGAGCATCTTTAAAATTAAACCACGACGACCAGCGGTGGTGTTTGGATCAAGATTGCTCATGGACTTAATATTTTACATGTGCAAATAAACAAAAAAAGAGGGTAATATAAAATAGTACCAAGCTGATGTGGGTTATTGGAAAAGCATTAACGGAGAAAGGAGGCTGGAAACCGGAGAGTGAAAACCAAAGGTGAAGCAGAGCGAAATTCTGCATAGCGGAACAGGGAACAGGAAAATGTGACCAGGAGACGTAACGTAGTGGAGTTCCGCGTAGCGGAACAGGAACAGGAGATGAAAAGAAATAGAATTTCTTTTTGGGGAAGGCTGAAAAGAGAAAAATCTATGTCTTAATCCGGTTGAGTTGTTGGTTAGCTATTAAATTATTGCCACTTAGAATTAAAACAATCTTTATATTTTAAATAGTTCGTTAATATTTTTTATGTGTCAGATTTTCAGCCGGATAGCAATTTCTTTATAAAATATGTATCTCGCATAATATCAGATAATTGTTTATATCATACATCTTAAATTCTGAAAAACTAACTATCTATAACATTTAAAGTCTCCAATCATCAAAAAAAAAGCCTCAAAAAGTCATTTATTCTTATATTTGCGCCGAAAAAAAAAGCGCATTGTGGCACACTCCAGAAAAAAGAAACCATTACTAGAAAGGTTGGTAATTACCGATGTGGCGGCTGAAGGAAAATCGCTGGGAAAAGTGAACGATCAGGTAGTATTTGTTCATCAAACCATCCCTGGCGATATAGTTGATGTTCAGGTTACTAAAAAGCGAAGTAATTATTACGAAGGCTACCCAGTTCATTTTCATTACTATTCGGACATGCGTGTAGAGCCATTTTGCGAGCACTTTGGGGTGTGCGGTGGCTGCAAGTGGCAACCCCTTCCCTATGCCGAACAGCTTTTTTACAAACAGCGCGAAGTATTTAACAATTTGCTGCGCATTGGCAAAGTTGAGCTGCCTGATATCAACCCAATTTTAGGTTCCGAAAATGAACGATTTTATCGCAATAAACTGGAATACACCTTTTCAAACAAAAGATGGCTTACCAGTCAGGAAATGGAAAATGGCAAAGATTCCTTAAATAATAGCGGAGTTGGGTTTCACATACCCGGAATGTTTGATAAAATTGTAGACATAAACCAATGCCATCTTCAACCCGAACCTTCCAATGCTATCAGACTGGCCATTAAAGAATATGCTTTAAAAAACAACTTAACCTTTTTTGATTTGAAAGAACAAAAAGGTTTTTTGCGTACTTTAATGATTCGCACCTCTACCACCGGAGAAGTGATGGTGGTAGTAGTTTTTTATTACGATGATGCATCTGCCAGAGTGCCGCTTTTCAATTTCCTAACAGCTCAATTCCCCAATGTAACATCGTGGCTTTATGTAATAAACAACAAAGCCAACGATACCATTACCGACCAAAAAGTAGAATTATTTGCAGGACGCGACCATATTTTTGAAGAAATGGAAGGCCTCAGATTTAAAATAGGTCCGAAAAGTTTTTTCCAAACCAATTCGGTTCAGGCATTAAATCTATACCGAATAACCAGAGAGTTTGCAGGATTAACCGGAAAAGAAACCGTTTACGATTTGTACACCGGAACAGGCACCATTGCCAACTTTGTTGCTCCAAGTGCCAAACATGTTGTGGGCATTGAATATGTGCCCGAAGCTATTGAAGATGCTGTTGAGAATTCGAAAATCAACCATATCAGCAATACCTTTTTTCTGGCTGGCGATATGAAAGATTTGCTTAATGCCGACTTGTTTGAGAAACATGGTCATCCCGACGTAATAATAACCGACCCGCCACGGGCAGGCATGCACTCCGATGTGGTGCAAACCATTCTCAACGCTGCCCCCGAGCGAATTGTGTATGTAAGTTGTAATTCGGCCACCCAGGCACGCGATTTAAACCTGCTCGATATGCGTTACCGTGTTACGCGCGTTCAGCCGGTAGATATGTTTCCTCATACTCATCATGTAGAAAATGTAGTTTTATTGGAAAGACGATAAGCAGATTACCGGTTAACTTAGTATTCAAAAATCTGCAGCATTGTTAGCATGTTTTTTTTGTCAGAGTCGTGAAAATTGAATAGATTCAGACAAAAAACAAAACATCATGCTTATTATTATATCTCCAGCAAAAACACTTGATTTTGAAACTGAAGTACCCTCTGTTGAAAGAACCGAGATACGCTTCCCAAACGAGGCAAAGCAGCTAATTGATTACCTGAAACCACTCAGCCCCGCACAACTCATGAAGCTGATGAGCATCAGTAAAGAGTTGGCAGAATTGAATGCCAGCCGTATTTTTCAGTGGCACTGGCCCTATACTGATAATGAATCGCGACAGGCCATTTTTGCTTTTAAAGGTGACGTTTTCACAGGGCTTGATGCCTATTCCTTTGATTTAGCAAACCTTGAGTATTGTCAGCAATCGTTACGAATTCTCTCAGGTTTGTATGGATTATTACGCCCATTGGATGCTATTATGCCATACCGTCTTGAAATGGGTACTAAGCTCAAAAATGTTAAGGGAAATGATTTATATGCTTTCTGGGGCAACAAATTATCGGAACAACTTTCTAATGACCTGAAAGAAACCGGACATAATGTTTTGGTTAACTTAGCCAGTAATGAATACTCCAAAACCATACTATTCAACCAATTAAAGGCAAATACCATAACTCCGGTTTTTAAGGACTATAAAAATGGAGAGTATAAAGTTGTCAGTTTCTTTACAAAAAAAGCAAGAGGTTGGATGATTCGTTTTATTATTGAAAACCGCTTAACCAATCCTGATGATTTGAAAGCGTTTGA
>CAZFTD010000253.1:0-3746 GCA_964521525.1 uncultured Marinilabiliaceae bacterium
ATCCTTTGCCCGTTCAATATTTTAACAATAATTCATTAACAATTTGACATGAAGTTTTTTGCCTACGATGAAAATTTAGATCGCCAACAGAAAAAAATTTTGGGTCGTCTTCGTCAATTGATGAACGGTGAAACTTCGCATCAATTGCAGGTTGCAGGGCTGAAGTATAAAAAAGCATATGGCGTATCATTGGTACATCTTCGTGAGTTGGCTAAGGAATACCAGATCAGCAATAAACTGGCCGAGCGGCTTTGGTTCCGTAATGTACGAGAAACCATGATTTTGGCAACTATGCTCGCTCAACCTGATGAACTTACTGATGAGCAGATATTTGAATGGGGCAACCAGATAAATAATATTGAGCTGGCTGAACAGGTGGCCTTTAATATGCTCGGAAGAAGGAAAGAGATACTGGCTGTTGTGGAAAAATGGATGCTGCACCCTGTTGTTTTTGTCAGATACACAGCATTAATGGCCATTGGCTGGCACTTCCGCTTTAATGGTAATAGTTTAACACCGGTTATAATGAGTAATCTTGGTGTTTTTGATGCCTTATCGACCGACAAGTTAATGGTAAGAGCTGTGGCTCATTGTTTAAAAATGGCTGGCCGGTTTAACTCTGATTTAACGGCTTCTGTTTCAAAACTAGCCTCGCAATGGTCACAATCGCACGATGCCTGTCTTCAGCAGGCAGGTTTCGACATTTTAGACGAAATACAGTTCGTAAAAGCCCGGCTTTAAATCAAATATCATTGTTTTAAATCTTCTTTTTCTTTTCTTTTGCTGATGTTATGAAATCATAATTTCAGGCAATATGGAAAATCTGGAATCGTTTTTTTCTCAGTTTCGGGTTAATACAATTGGGTATAACCAAACCATTACTACACCATTTGGCGAAAAACCACTTGTTTATGCCGATTGGATAGCATCCGGAAGGTTATATAAACCCATTGAAGATGCCATTATTAACAAAATAGGCCCATTGGTAGCCAATACCCACTCCGAATCGAGCGATACCGGAATGATTATGACCAATATCTACAAGCTATCGCATAAAATAATTAAAGAGCATGTTAATGCCGGCCCCGATGATGTAATAATAACCGCCGGAGCCGGAATGACCTGCGTGGTTAATAAGCTTCAACGTATTTTGGGCATACGTGTGCCCGACCAGGCCCGAAAATTTTACCACTTGCCGCCCGAGGAGCGTCCTGTTGTTTTTTTAACGCACATGGAGCATCACTCCAATCATACCTCGTGGCTCGAAACCAATGCCGATGTAGTGGTGCTCGAACCCGACGATAATCTTCTGGTTAATCCCGAAGTGCTCCAGCGCGAAATAGTAAAATACAAAAACAGAACCCTAAAAATAGGAAGCTTTACAGCCTGTTCAAATGTTACCGGTATTATTACGCCTTATTACGAGTTGGCAAGAATAATGCATCAAAATGGTGGTTTTTGTTTTGTTGATTTTGCTGCCAGCGCTCCTTATGTTCCTATTAATATGCATCCCGACGATCCATTGTCACGATTAGATGCTGTATTCTTCTCTCCACATAAATTTCTTGGTGGTCCCGGTTCAGCCGGTGTTATGGTTTTTAATTCGGCACTATATCATAACCGAACACCGGATGATCCGGGTGGGGGAACCGTAAACTGGACTAATCGATGGGGAAAGTACCGTTATATTGAAGATATTGAAGCGCGCGAAGATGGCGGAACGCCCGGCTTTTTGCAATCCATAAGGGCTGCACTCAGTATCAGGTTGAAAGAGCATATGGGTTGCGACCGAATAAGGCAACGTGAAGATGAGCTACTCACAAAACTTTTGAGTGAGTTTAAAAATATCCCGGGATTAAACATACTGGCCGGTAATCAGGAACACCGACTCAGTGTGGTGTCCTTCTATATTGATAATGTTCATTTTAACCTGGTAGTGCGGTTGCTCAACGATAGGTTTGGAATTCAGGTTCGAGGTGGATGCTCCTGCGCCGGAACTTATGGCCATTATTTATTGCATGTTGACTATTATACCTCCAACTCCATTACCCGAAAAATTGATATGGGCGATTTATCGGGGAAACCTGGCTGGGTTCGTCTTTCACTCCATCCAACAACAACCAGTCAGGAACTGGATTATATCATCGATGCAGTTAAGCAGGTGGCCGCTAATGCCAACGAGTGGGGCAACGATTATACTTATGATCTGCACAGTAACGAATTTAACTTTAATGGAGTACCTTGTAAAAAACCTGAGGATTATCTTTCGTGGTTTAAATTATAGAGATTTAAAGTTATTGGTTACTTTTGTCGGGTTGTTTTAAAGCGGTTAATGGTCTTCCATCAATTTAAGCTGTTTTTTTTGAGATTTTTATTAAGATGATTAGATTAAAGATTATTAGACTGATAGACCTGCCTGTTGGCTGGTAAATCTGGAAAGGTTTTGCGACATCTTCAAAATCTTTTCTATCTGTCTTAAATCTAAACATCTTATATCTAAATTTAAACAGCCAGTAACTTATTCATTTGTTAAATATAATTCTCTCTGATACAATGCGTGTAATTCCTGTTGAATCAAAACGAACCCGGTCTCAGTTCCTCGAAGTGGTTAATGTTATTTATAAAAACGATGCGGCCTATGTGCGCCCGTTGGATGTGATGATTGAGGAAATTTTTGACCCGAAAATAAACGAATTTTATCAACATGGCGAAGCCGCCAGATTTTTGCTTGTCGACGAGAACAACGCCCCCATAGGCCGTGTGGCTGTATTTATAAATCGTAAAAAAGCTTTTGGGTTCGAACAGCCAACCGGAGGAATGGGATTCTTTGAATGTATTAACAACGAGCAGGCTGCCTTTATGTTATTCGATACTGCCAAAGAATGGCTTTCGCAACGTGGGATGGAAGCCATGGATGGCCCCATCAATTTTGGCGAAAATGACAATTTCTGGGGCTTACTGGTCGAAGGTTTTACGCAGCCCGCTTTTGGAATGCAATATAACCCTGCTTATTATAAAGAGTTTTTCGAGAAATATGGCTTTGTGAATTACTTTGAACAGGTAACCAACCATCTCAATTTATCCAAACCTTTTCCCGAGCGCTTTTGGAAAATTGCAGGCCGCGTAGTGAGCAGGTCTGAATATAGTTTCAAACATTTTACATGGAAAAACAGCGAACAGTTTATCAGCGATTTTAAAATAATTTACGATGATGCCTGGCAGTTTCATGAGAATTTTACACCCATGAACCCCGATACATTGCGAAAATCGTTGCGCGAAGCCAAGCCTTTTTTAGTCGAAGACCTGATTTGGTTTGCCTATTGCAATAACGAACCTGCTGCCCTTTTGGTAATGTTTCCCGATATTAATCAGATTCTTAAATATTTCAATGGCAAATTTAACTTGTGGAACAAGTTGCGGTTTGTTTATTACAAATGGGCTAAGGTAATGACCCGTACCCGTGTGGTAATTATGGGGGTGCGACCAAAATACCAACGTCTTGGACTCGAGTCAGGTATTTTTTGGCAGCTTAGAGATGTGGTTGCCGGCAAACCTTACCTGGAAGAGATGGAACTGTCGTGGGTAGGCGATTTTAATCCGCGCATGAGAGCTATTCATGATGGCATGGGTGCCGAGTTTGGGAAACGACACATTACCTATCGATATATTTTTGATGCTGAAAAAAGAAATGCCCAGAAACGAGCCGCCAAAATTCCTTTTGATAACCGAAGCCAACAGCATTCAAA
>CAZFTD010000254.1:0-3724 GCA_964521525.1 uncultured Marinilabiliaceae bacterium
CGCTGTTAATCAGCTTTATAAAAAAGTTTAACGAACCATTGTAATTAAAACAGTAATTTAAATTTTAACAGTTTCTTAATCAATATCTACCACAGTAATTCCTGCTCCTCCAAACTGAACATGCTCATCGGCGGCACGTTTTACAAATGGTAATGTTGCCAGAAACTCGCGTACCATTATTCGCAAAATGCCATTTCCTTTGCCATGTAGAATGCGCACCCTATTAACACCGCACATTACAGCTTCATCCATATGAACCGTCACTCTATCAATGGCTTCTTCTGCCCTCATACCGCGAATATCAATATCCGGTTTAAAGTTTAGTTTTTTCTCCCTGATTCTCTCGGCTAATCCTGCCGAAACCGAATTCATTTGCCTGATTTCGCGTTTAATTTCATTTCTACTAACCTTTTCTAACCGGGTAACTTTTACTTTAGTAACCAGTTGTCCAAACGCTACTAATGCTTCACGTCCTTTAATCTCCATAACCTCACCGGGTAACGGCTGTCCTTCAAGTTTCACCAAATCGCCTTCGGCTATTCCTGCTTCCAATACAGGTTCAGAAGCGGGCAATTCTTTGTTAGTTTGATTTTCAGAAACATTTGACTCCCGCTCTTTTTTACGCTTTTTCCGGTCCTGAATGGTCTGCATTTTGCGCGTCAGTTTTTCCTGAGTTGCAGCATCGCTTTCTTTCCCCGATTCAATTTCGTCGCGTAAATTGCCCAGATTTTGCCTGATAAAACGTGTTTTCTCCTTCTCGGCCTGGGCTTCGCGAATGCTCCGAATGGTATTTTCTATTTCGCGGTTAGCCTTTGAGAGCAGCTGTGAAGCTTCCTCGCGTGCTTTTTGAATTATCTCTTTTCGTTCGCGGGTTATCTGCTCCAGTTCGCGCTCGTAGCGCTCCGAAACAGCATTGAGTTTTCGCTCCTGCTCCTTAACAGAGTTTCGTTTTTGTTCCCAGTAACGCTTATCGCGAATAATTTCGCGTAAATGTTTGTCGAAATTGATGTGGTCTTCGCCAAGTCGTTCTTTTGCTGCTATCAGAATCTCCTCGGGCAATCCAATTTTTCGGGCAATTTCGAAAGCAAAGGAGCTGCCGGGTTGGCCAACTTCCAACTTAAACAATGGTTGTATGTTATGTGTATCGAACAGCATGGCGCCATTCACAATGCCTTTACTCTCCGCAGCAAAATGCTTTAAGTTGGTATAATGCGTGGTTATTACACCAAAAACGCCTTGCCGGTTTAACTGTTCCAGTACCGATTCGGCTATGGCACCACCCAACATTGGCTCTGTGCCGGTACCAAACTCATCAATCAATAACAGCGATTGATGATTACAATGCCGGATAAAGGTTTTCATGTTGAGCAAATGCGAACTATAGGTACTCAGGTCGTTTTCAATGGATTGCTCATCGCCCAAATCGAGAAAAATATGGTTGAAAAATCCCATTTTGGAACCCTCCTTTACAGGCACCAATAAACCACATTGCAACATATACTGCAGCAAACCAACTGTTTGCAAACACACCGATTTACCGCCTGCATTGGGGCCCGATATGAGAATGATACGCTGGTCAGGAGCAAACTCAATATTTAATGGCACAACTGGCTTGCCAAGCGCCTGATTTTGAAGATAGAGCAAAGGATGCCGGGCATTAATCCAACGCATATTGGTATCGTTTGCCAGTTCGGGCAAAATAGCCTCGATACGCCTTGCAAAACGAGCCTTAGCCCTTATAAAATCAATTAATCCAAGAAACTCGTAGGCGTAGAGCAAATCGTCGAGATAGGGACGGAGAAAGGCGGACACTTCCGTTAAAATGCGCATTACTTCGCGGCGTTCGGCATACGAAAGCTCCCGGATTTCGTTATTGAGCTCAACAATGGCAGCAGGTTCAATGTAAGTTGTTTTGCCTGTGGCCGATTCGTCGTGTACAATGCCGGGCAGTTTTCGTTTGTAGGACGAAATAACCGGAATAACCGCTCTGCCATCGCGTATACTTATGCTCACATCTTCATCAACCAGGCCTTCGCTGCGTGCCTGCTTTAAAATGTTCTGCATCCGCTTGGATACAGTTTGCTGTTTTTCGATAACTTCGCGGCGTAATCGTGCCAACTCGGGCGAGGCATTATCTTTAATTTGTCCTTGTTTATTTAAAATCTGGTCGATGCGGTCGGTTACCGCAGGGTAAACTTTTACCCGTGAAGCCAATTCATGCAAACGTGGGTAATCGTCACCTTCTTTTGAATTAATAAATCGTATAATATCCCTGATGGTTCCCAGCGAGCGACGCAAGTCGAATAATTCCTGTTCTTCCAGAAAAAGGCCATCAACACGTATCTTTTTTAATGGCGAGCGCAAGTCGATAAAATAGGAAACCGGCATCTCCTCTCCTTCCATTTCAATGCGTAGCATTTCCCCGGTTTGTTCGAGCCACGATTGCACTTGCTCAAACTGAACAGAGAAAGTCATATCATCTATCCATTCCTTTCCCATTACGCTGAGGCAATGTGAAGCCAGCAACTCACGAATCTTTCCAAATTTCAGTTTGCTTTCAAAAGTATCGGGGTATATCACTTGAATCTCCTTACTATTAATAGATTGTATATTTTAAAACTTATTTTGCTGCAAAATTATCCCTTTAAAAGGATTGCACAAGTATTTCAACGCAAGATTATTACTTAATAGTCAAATTAGACTTACCAGGCAAAAAGCAGCTACTTTAATGATTATTTTAAAATTTTCTCTTAGTGTTCCTTTGGCGACTTTGTGGTTATATTTTTTAACACCTATTCGCATTAACCATATAATAATGTAAAGGTTTCAAGTGATCGCAAAACGATACACTGTTAATTATCAGCTAATGACAGTTTTTTGCTATAACCAGATGCGTGTATTCAAATCGAGATTTTCAACTAATCTGGTTAAACTCTCCAGATGATTATAATTATCTCTTAAAAACCTTTTGGTGTTAATGGGTTTAAAAATATTTGGTTCAAAAAGATTAATCTTACTCTCAATGGCCACAAACACTTAATTTCTTTATTCTCCCTGCAATTTTCTGCCGCAATTTTTCAATAGCGTTTAGTTTTGGTTTTATGAGTTCAAAAAAACTGTCGAAACTTTTACTTTGTTGGTTCATTAGGGTTAAGGTATATGCTATTCAACAAAAGCTATGGCTTTGCTTTTAGTAATGCCATTCTCGTTAAAGGATTCAATGGTAAAATAATAACCTAAATTGGCATTCAAGCTATTAATAACCAAGGTGGTATCGCTATAAACCATATAATTGTGGTAAAGCTTATCCTTATCAACGCCATAACTAATATTGTAGCCGGTAGCATTTGCTGATTTATCCCATTTGAGAGAAACAGACCGTCTGTTTTCAGGCTTCCTCTCAATTTCAAGGGATTGAACCGTTTGGGGTTGCTCACCATCGCCCTTGCCAAAAACCCTGAATCCGCTTAAAGCAAAACTTCCGCCAGGCACTTCTTTGTTGATGATTTTTAAATACCGGCAGTTTACCTTTTGGGACAGTTGAATGTAATCGTGCGTTTGGTCGCTCATATTGGCCGATTTATCGACCAGCATTTTCCAGTTAGTACCATCGTTTGAGCATTCAATAACGTAGCGGTGATATAAATCCTTCTGCCGTCCGAAAATGGCGGTTTCGTGTTCAGCAAAATTAATTTGAATGGCATAAACATCATACATTCCTTCC
>CAZFTD010000255.1:0-3715 GCA_964521525.1 uncultured Marinilabiliaceae bacterium
GTTTCGTGCAAAATGCCAAGGTACAACATGCTGATTTTTGTTCCGGCTTTTTCTTTCTTGATTCGCTTAAGCTGAACTTTTCGAAGCCCACGCAATTGCTCAAGAATTTGACCCTGTTCTTCCAGAATTTGCTGAAGGTTTTCGTATTTATTTAGTTCAATGGTTTTTATGGTTTTGGCTATGATGGCTTTTACCTTTACCTGCAAATTGTTGATATCCTGAAACTGTTCATCGGAGAACAGCTTGTGGTTATTATCTAAATGTTCAAAACAAGGATTGGTAATATAGGTTAAGCAGTGTGCCGTTTCGCGTAGATAGTCGAGTACCTGAACATAGTAAAGACCTGAATCGATGCTTTCTTCCTGAAGTTTTCGAACGGTTGAATAGATGTTGGTTTTCAGCTTTTTAGTGTGCTTATTCAGAGCACTAACATCTTTAACGGCCTCTTTCAGGCGTTTCCGGTCTTCGGCTTCAAACGAAATGAGTGTAAGCGAATATAATTGCGATACCTGGTTTAGAACACTTGTAACATTGTGTTTACATTTCTCAAGAATTTTATCAGAGTGTATTTCTCCGTCAATTTCCTCAATTTCATAATCCTTGCTGCGTTTTTGTTCTTCAATGCCTTTATTGGCAATAACATGGGTTCTGAACAACAGGAAGATGGCCAGAATTATTAATCCGAAAACAGCCCAGGTTCCTCCCCATATAATAACCATAGCCACTAAAAATGCCACGGTAAACGCTGAGAATGCGGTAAAAAACCAGCCCCCAATTACCGATAAAACTCCGGTAATTCTGTAAACAGCACTATCGCGTCCCCAGGCACGGTCGGCCAAAGAACTTCCCATGGCTACCATAAAGGTAACATAAGTGGTTGAAAGAGGTAGTTTTAACGATGTAGCACTGGCAATGAGAATACTGGCTACTACCAAATTTACCGAGGCCCTTAACATATCGAAAGCAGGGGCGTCTTTTCCCATGGCACGGCGTTCATCATCAAATGAGGTGCTGTCGAACTGTTTGTCGAGCCGTTCTTTAATAACCGCAGGCACCAAGCTTCCAATTGAATTGGAAACAGCTAAAGAGCCTCTTACTATTGAACGGGCAAAGAAAGAAGAGCCAAAGCGTTCTTCTCCTTCCTGCTGACGACTCAAGTCAACAGAAGTTTTAATTACCTTGCGTGCTTTTTTCGATGTCCACAGTGTTATCACCATTACTGTTCCAGCCAACAGCAGCATGTAAGTTTCGGTTTTAACAGGGCCGGCCAACGAGCCCATTAACAAACCTCCGGGGGTTGCTCCTGGTGTGCTCATGTAGGTTTTAAATGATTCAAAACCTGCCAATGGTACGCCAATAAAGTTAACAAGGTCGTTACCTGCAAAAGCCATAGCTAAAGCAAAAGTGCCGGCAAACACGATGATTTTTAGTACGTTGATTTTAAATAACCAATAAAGAATTTGCAGTAACAACGTCCAGGCTAAAAAACTCCCAATAATTATCTCGTTACTATGTGATTTTATCCATTGAAGCGTTTCTTTTGACATAAAAGAAGCTCCATCGGCGCCTTTTACAAGAATAAAATAAGTGATGGCTGATATGGCAATACCTCCCCAAATCGACCCCAGATATTTCATTTTCTGGGCGAAGTTAAACGAGAAAAGCAAGCGGGTTATAAACTGAACAGCAGCACCGGTAGTAAATGCAACTACTACTGAAATTAAAATTCCGGAGATAATGGCCAGTGCTTTTGCCGAGTTGATGTAGGTGCCCATTGGAATGTCCGGATTGTTCATGGTTTTTATAATGGAAACACCTACGGCAGCTCCCAGTAACTCGAAAACAATGGACACTGTAGTGGAAGTGGGCAATCCAAAGGTATTGAACAAATCCAGCAGGATAACATCGGTAATCATTACCGCAAGGAAAATAATCATGATTTCCTGAAAATAGAAATACTCAGGATTGAATAAACTTTTTCGGGCAACTTCCATCATTCCATTTGAAAAGGTAGCACCAATAAACACGCCTAAGGCGGCAATTGCCATAATAAGTTTAAAGGAACCAGCTTTAGCCCCTATTGCTGAGTTCAGGAAGTTTACTGCATCATTGCTAACTCCGACAACCAAATCAGAAATTGCCAACAGAAACAGTACAAAAACGAAAATTAAATAAATATTATCCATATGGTAGGTTTAGTTTTCGGGTGCAAACATACATTCATCATTTGGGCTGTATATTGATGTTGAGTTAATTCTATGTTAAGTTTATGTTAATTCGATACTTTGTTATTTGCATTTCAGTGAATTATCATTTCAAATTTACAATAATTAAAAGTTTATTTTTATTTTTTTTTACATTCAAGTTTATTCACAACAGAAATTTAGTTAACAATCTAATTAACAAATGGCTTTTCAGGTTATAAAGAATTGTAATATAATAATATAAATAGATCGTTAGACTTTTAGATAAAAAGATATAAGATAAGAGCAATAGCCTGATATTCTGATGATTACGACTGTTATGTGCCGGTTGTTAATTCACTGTTAATCAGCCTTATAAAAAAAGTTTAACGAACCATTGTAATATATAGAGGCTCATATTTTTTTATACTCTTAGGTATTAATCGTACATTTTTATTGACAATAGAGATTAAATAAATCATTTTTCTGATATTTGCCACATGAATTCTACCACTATTTTTGATGGGGTTCTGATTGGGTTTGCAGCATCAGTTCCTCTGGGTCCTATAGGTGTATTGTGTATTCAGCGTACCTTGCAACGCGGAAGGCTTTCGGGTTTTATTTCCGGGCTAGGTGCTGCCTTCTCCGATACTTTGTATGCAATAATCGCCGGATTTAGTATTTCTTATGTGGTTGTATTTATAGAGGAACAATTTTTTTGGCTACAGATTTTTGGAGCTGTAATATTGATTCTTTTAGGCATTCATATTTTCAGGTCGAATCCGGCTGTTCAACTCAGAAAACAACGCCATAGGAAAAGTTCCCTGTTACATGATTTTGTTTCCACCTTTTTAATCACCATATCCAATCCTCTGGCCGTTTTCCTTTTTATTGCATTTTTTGCCAGTTTCAGGGCGGTGAATCCCACCACTGGTATATGGGGACAACTGATATTAATAGGCGGTGTTTTTGTGGGAGCAGCCATTTGGTGGTTAATTCTCACTTCAATAGTGTCACTTTTCCGTTCGGCCGTTAATTTACGCCGCCTTTACTGGATTAATAAAATTGCAGGTGCAGTGATTATTGTTTTTGTAATTGTGGTAATGATAGTTTGGACTGTTAAAGAATTTTTAAAAACTGAGGCTGTATAAAATTTTAATGCATTTAGTAACTGTTTAAATTTAGTTTCCTGTATTTTTTAAAGACTCTTAGAAGTTGAGACACGTGTTCCGGTTTATCGGAAATAGACAGATAGAAAAGATTGAATAGAAAAGATAGACAAAAGAGATCTTTGAAATAATTATTTGATTTTATTATTTCTGTGTATTTGTTTTAAGTCTATAAGTCTTATGTCTAAAGTCTTTTAGGATTGAATTTTTAAACAGCTTCTTAGATTAGGTGCTAAATAAATTGCTGCAAAAAATCTTTCAAAAAATCAGGTACACGGGTTGGACGTTTGGTTTGGGCATTCAGAAAGGCATGTATGGTATAGCCCGAGGCAATTTTCTTTCCATCTTTGTTGCAAATTTCAT
>CAZFTD010000256.1:0-3701 GCA_964521525.1 uncultured Marinilabiliaceae bacterium
AAATGATTCCAGCTCGTCATCATCCATTAATCGACCGACTTTTTAACTGGTATCTTCACAAAATTCTGAAAAAGGATTTTTATGGAATTGAGGTCATTGGTGAGTGGCCTGATAATTTAGCCGGTAATTTGGTAATTGGCAACCATGTAAGCTGGTGGGATGGTTTTTGGGTTTATTACCTCAATAAGCGGTTTCTTAAAAAACAGCTATTTGTGATGATGCTTGAGGAGCAGCTCAAACCTCGTATGTTTTTAACACGCATTGGTGGGTTTTCAATAAATCCCGGTAATAAGTCGGTGATAGAGAGTATTGATTATGCTGCCGAAAAACTAAAACACCCCGGCAACCTGGTTGTGATGTATCCGCAGGGCAGGATAGCCTCCTTTTCGGCAGGTGTATTGCAATTTCAGAAGGGTGTGGAGAAAGTGGTAAAGAAGAGCGGTATTCAACAAATCTTATTTTATACCGCATTAACAGATTATTTTTCGCAGCGTAAGCCTACTCTTACATTTTACCTGGGTGTACATAATTTGAACGAACCATCGACACAAAGTATTGAGCAGGCTTACCGGTTGTTTTATCAAAAAGCCGTTGAACAACAAGCCGACAGATTAAGTTAAAAAGTTTAAGACTGGTTTTTTAAAAGACTATTAGAAATTTAGACAATAGACAGATAGATTAGACTAAATAGAAAAAGAGATAAACAAGATTGTTAAGTTAATATGTTTATATTAAGTTTATTATGGTTTTTTTGTATTTCCGATAAACCGGAACACGTGTCTAAAATTCTTTTGTCTTTTGTCTAAAAATAGTTTTAAATAGATTCTTAAACAGCTTGGAAGTTTCTCGCAGATTTTCGCTGAAATATTACGCTGATTAACGCAGATATTATTTATGATTGACAGTATTGGCCTCATATTGTTTTTGATGTTACTACTCAGGTTTTTGGTGGTTTTGGTTAACTTCCTTTCCAAACCTTATTTAAAACCGGGAGTAAGTATTTTAGGCAACCCAAAGGTGTCGGTGCTAATACCGGCCCGAAATGAAGAGACTGTTTTGCCGGTTTTGTTAAGCGATTTAATCAAAAGCAATTATACTAATACTGAGATAATTGTCTGCAACGACCATTCTACTGATAATACTGAAGAGATGCTTCAGCAACACGAGTTGACCATGCCCGGCTTCTCTTATTTTAACAATGAGCCATTGCCCCCAGGCTGGGTTGGTAAAAACTTTGCTTGCCATGAATTGGCCAAAAGAGCCACCGGGGATTATTTTCTGTTTCTGGATGCCGATGTCAGACTCAGTGCCGATGCCATAGCCAAAGCAGTGAATCATTTTCAGAATAAACAGACAGGGTTATTATCGCTATTTCCTCAACAAATAATGATAACAAAAGGGGAGTGGCGTGTGGTTCCCTTAATGAACTGGATTTTGTTATCATTTTTACCACTTGTGGCAGTGCGTATGCCGTGGTTCAGTTCCTTATCGGCTGCCAATGGCCAGTTTATGATGTTCGAGTCCGATGCTTACCGAATGAACCAATGGCACCAGAAAGTGTGGAATAACAATGTGGAGGATATCCTGATTGCCCGAAAAATGAAACAGGGAGGATACAAAATCACTGTGTTAACCGGCAACGACGATGTTTTCTGCCGGATGTATCATTCCGGCAGTGACGCCATTAATGGCTTTGCCCGCAATATACACCACTATTTTGGTGGAAGCCGGTTGTGGTTGTTATTTTATGGATTCATGGTATTTTTCAGGTTCCCATTTTTTGCGCTGTTTGCACAATGGTCTTTTTTAGCGGCATCGTTGGTTCTGCTAATTTCAATGAAAGTAATGGTCTCGGTGGTTAGCAGGCAAAATATAATGAATAACCTGAAACTGCATTTTAGTCAACTGTTTGCTTTTGCCAACATTGTGCTACGCAATCTTAAAATTGCCCAAACCCGCTCAATGGAGTGGAAGGGAAGGGTGTATAGGGCTAATTGATTACGGATTTGAAAGTTTATTCAATCAATTCTACAGAGCAAATTTCATCCGTAAATAATTTTTAGTTTAAGGTCAGATTGCTTTCCGCTCTGCGGAACAGGTTGCACCGAGTTATCGGGGGAACTCGCATGATGAATTTTTGGCTCCGCCGATTTTCAATTCATCCCTGTTTGTGTTTGACGAATTATGCTCGTTTCAAAAGTTTTTTAATACTTTTAAGTAGTGTATATTTGTAATAATAATCTGTAAATGGTTTAATATAAACGGAGAGGCCTAACCACTGTTGAGCTATATGGTTTGCGGAATTTTGGGTATGCGATTAATTCTTTAGTAGGTATAATCAACATTGTATTAGGAATAAATTAAGATGGTTCGAGGTTTTTTACACGATATGACACGGTTAATTTAAATTATTAATGGATATAATTTTGTTTGATATTAATGTCTGACAGGATTATGTAACAAAGTAAAAGTGAGATTATGGACTTGCAATATATAACAGATAAAAGAGGGCATAAAAGTGCTGTACAGCTTCCCATTAAGGATTGGGAACAAATTCAAAAAGATCTTGCTGAATTGGAGCGTTTAAGGAACAAGAAACTGTTCCTTACCGAACTTGCAGAAGCGGTTGAAGAGTTGAAACTAATTAAAGAGGGCAAAAAGCAAGCCCGTAATGCCGAAGATTTCCTCAATGAGCTATAGCGTTAAAACTATATCCGTTTTTGAACGACAGGCAAAACGCCTGATGAAAAAATTTCCTTCACTCAAAGAAGAAATTCAAGCACTTATTAAAGACCTTAAGGAAGAACCTGAAAAAGGTACATCCATTGGACATAACTGTTATAAAATCCGCATTACTATTGGTAGTAAAGGTAAAGGAAAATCAGGCGGGGCAAGAGTTGTTACTCATCTTGTTGTTAAGGAGTGCTCGGTTTTTCTCCTAACTATCTACGATAAATCGGAAATTGAAAATCTTACCAATAAAGAAATCCTGAAACTTTTAAAGCTAATACCATAGCAAAGACCTTTTCAGAGGGAGTTTTAACAACTCTCCTCATTTGCTTAAAAATAAAGTGTTACTAGTTCCTCTGGTCTCAGTACTATCTATAATAATTATAGTTACCCTTTGCAATACCACAGAATTACGTTATAATTTACCATAATCGCTTCTTCCAAAAAGAATAACTAATTAATTATACACTAAAGAGCATTGCAATAACACCTAAAATTCAGGGATGCATCTGCTTAAAGGAGAAGAAATAAGATTCATGTTATTGTTTCTTCTTTTTGTAATAGTAAAAAGAAATTAAAAACCCTGAAATCGCGCTCAGCAATAAACCTATATTCATTATATGGGTATTATTTAGGATAAATATCCCTAATAAAACCATTATTAAGCCGGTAATGGCAAAAACTAAGAAAATGGGGACAAGTATTTTCATTTTGTATTTATTTAACCAGAAGCCTTTTGTACAATAATTTAAAAGGCTTCTGGGAAGAAAACTTTAACAATCACATGTAATTTTGCCAGTTAAATATCCAGTGTAATAGGCCGCACCTATTACCAATGCTCCAACTCCCGCCAGTGCCCCTATTGCACCCCATATACCACCTTCAATATTCATCAATTCATCTAATTCAAGTGGTTTTAGATCAAAATTGTTTATTTTATTGTCCATATTTTTAAATTTTATTATACTAAC
>CAZFTD010000257.1:0-3668 GCA_964521525.1 uncultured Marinilabiliaceae bacterium
TTTCACCGTATCGGTAAAAGTCTTGGCTATTTTATAGTTAACGTCGGCATCCAGTAAGGCACGCCTTATATCCTTCAGTGTTTCGGCAACATTAATTTCAGTTATTTTCCCCTGGCCTTTCAGAAGTTTAAATGAACGTTCGAGCTTTTCCGATAGATTTTCAAACATGTTTCAAGAGCATTAAATTTCGCGCAAAAATAACAAAAATTCCGCATAGCAGAAAGGGCTAAATTGAAAAGAGAGAAAGAAGAAAATAAGCTGATAGTTATTAGTTCATAGCTGTTAGCTCCTAGCAGCCATGAACTAACAACTATAATACCCCTTAACAATCTGTTCCATGACCCAATTGGTGCGGGCGGCTGAAACCCCGGTACTTACACACTCTGTTTTCCCCTGTAAGGTTTCAACAATTTGCCTTATTAGGTTGTATTGAATATTCTCAGGATTGAGGTAAGGAAACTCTAGGAAGCCATTTTTGGTGATAAGTTTAATGGGTTGATGTCCGAATGTTGAAACCTCAATTCTTCCATTGGTACCAATTATTTCAATCACATCTTCGCGTGTGCTTTCATCGGTTACAAAACACCATGAGCCCGAAGCTGTTATGCCACTTTCGAATTTTAAACTGGCCGTAACTGTATCTTCGGCCTTATATAAGTTGGCTCTGTTTGCAGCATTTCCAGAAACTTCTGTCACCTTTCCAAAAACAAAGTCAAGAAAATCGAGCTGATGCGATGCCAAATCATAAAAAATGCCGCCTCCGGCTGTTTCCGGGTCCACCCGCCACGAAGGTTTAATAGCATCAAGCTCACCTGGCAATGCAGATCGCATCAGTCGGATATTAATAACCAATGGAACACCAATCGCTCCATCTTCAATTAATTCTTTCACTTTTAAAAAACCTGGTAAGGTACGCCGGTAATAGGCTACAAATAATGGAACACCAGTGGTTTGCGAAACCTCAATCATTTCCAGACATTGAGTATAGGTAGCGGCCATTGGCTTTTCAACATAAACCGGCTTACCGGCATGCATGGCTTTAATGGCATAATAAGCATGACTCGAAGGCGGTGTTGCTACATAAACGGCATCCACATCGGCATCATTAATAAGGGCATCTCCATTACTATACCATTTTTCAACACCGTGACGTGTAGCATAATCAGCAGCAAGACTTTCGTTTCTTCTCATAACCGCCACTAAAGTTGATCCCTCCACCTTTTTAAAAGCCGGACCACTTTTAAATTCAGTTACATCGCCACATCCAATAATTCCCCAACGTATAATTTTGCTCATTTGTAATATTTTTAGTTAAATTAAAAACACATTGACATTAACACCTGTCTAACTGATGGTTGTGAAAATCATTTTACTTCCAAGCAAGCCATTTTAATTTGTGCTCGAATCAATCATAAATCTATGTATAAAGAGAACTAAGTGTTTCGAAATTTACAACTAATGACGAATATTCGGTAATAAACTGAGTAACTGTTTAAATTTAGTTTTCTGATTTTATTAGAGACTATTAGAAGTTTAGACTCGTGTTCCGATTCATCGGAAACAGACAGATAGACGTGTCCCGGTTTATCGGGATTAGACAAAAAAAGTATAAACAAACAAGACAGTTAAGCAATCTTGCTTATTTTAGGCATGTTATGATTTATGTCTATTGTCTAAAAGTCTTTTGTCTAAAAAATAATTTTAAACAGCTAATGAAATAATTAGCCTGGCTAAAATTATTCTTTGAAAAGATGGGATTAAATTGCATTATTTTTATCATTTTAATGATTCAAAATGTTTGTTATTTTAAACATCAAAACAAAAATCGCATATCACTTATATTCATAAACTTATAATATTTTATGCGCTTTTTTGCATCAAGGATTTATGAACCGGAATGTATTAACCGGTAAAAAAGTTTAGAATGGAAATTAGAAAAATACTGTCCCATTTCATCAAAAAGTTTAGGAAGCGGCTTGTTTCTTCAACGCTGACCCTTCCCGAAGGTTATTACGATATTATTGGTGATGTTCATGGGCACTTTAGTGAACTCAAAAATTTGCTTGAGAAAATGGATTACTTTGTTCAGGATGGAATTTGGAAGCATCCCGAAAGAAAAGCAGTTTTTGTTGGCGACTTCATTAGCCGTGGTCCCGATAGCCGAGGCGTAATGACTTTAATACGTAACATGGTTGAAAACAACACGGGATATGCAATTTTAGGGAACCACGAACTGAATGCCATTGGCTATTTTACCTTAACAAAATCGGGTAAACCCATAACGCAACTGGCACTGTCGAATAAAAAACAAATGGAAAATATCCGGGAACAATTTAAAGATGAACCAGAATTGTTATCTGACTTTATTAAATGGTTACGCCGTCTACCCTTTTTTCTTAATCTTGGTTCCATTAGGGTAGCGCATGCCTACTGGAATAATAAGCATGTACAAACCATTGAAAAATCAATAACAGAAGGGAAACTGACCAAAAAACTGATAAAAGAGATATTCAGGTCAGAAACAGATTTCTCAATTGCAGTTAAACAAACAACCCGGGGGATTGAGATAAATTTACCCAAAAACCTAATCATCAAGGACGAGAAAAACATTCGCCGAACCAATTTTCGCATAAAATGGTGGGAATCACCACACGGAAAAACGTTTCGGGAATTGAGTTATGGTAACCGGTTTGTTCTTCCAAACTACACCATTCCGGAGCAGATTCTCTATCCTTACGATGTTTACGAGCCCAGTGAACCCATTTTGTTTTATGGGCATTATTGTATTAATAGCGGCAACCTGATTGCCAAACCGAATATTTGTTGTGTAGATAACTGTTTGGCCGGATTTGGACGGTTGGCGGCCTATCGGTGGAGCGGTGAAGAAAACTTAACGGATACCAATTTTGTTTATCAAAACAGAAAGTTAAGAAGTTAGATGGTCATTACAGTTTGTAAATTAACTATTGACTATTGACTATCAACTAATGACTAATTAGTATTGACTATATTTGCAACATTGATTGAATTATTACATAAAAAATCTGATTATGAGCAAGAGATGGACGGCAGCAATTATACTTATGCTGCCATGGTTTACAGGTTTGTTGAACCAGACGAAGGCATGTACCAATATTCTGGTTACCAGAGGAGCATCGACTGATGGTTCCACTTTTATTTCTTATGCTGCCGACTCGCACGATTTATATGGTGAACTGTATTACTGGCCCGGGAAAACCTATCCGGCAGGCACAATGCTCGATGTGAGGGAATGGGATACCGGAAAATTTCTTGGCCGTATTCCACAGGCTGCCCGCACCTACACGGTTATCGGTAATATGAACGAGTATCAGCTGGCCATTAGCGAAACCACTTTTGGCGGGCATAATGAATTATCCGACACTACAGGATTAATCGATTATGGAAGCCTGATTTACATTACCCTTCAGCGTGCCCGTAATGCACGTGAAGCCATTCAGATAATGACTCAATTGGTTGATGAATATGGCTATTACAGCTCAGGAGAATCATTTTCTATTGCCGACCCCAACGAAGTCTGGATTATGGAAATGATTGGAAAAGGTGCAGGTAATAAAGGTGCCGTTTGGGTGGCCATACGTATTCCTGATGGATATGTATCTGCTCATGCCAATCAGGCACGGATTACT
>CAZFTD010000258.1:0-3643 GCA_964521525.1 uncultured Marinilabiliaceae bacterium
GTGATAGGATGGTTGAGTAATATCGTCCATTTAACAAATACCCGCGGTATTTAACAACTTCACCAGAAAAAGCTTCATCATAATATGGCTTTAACTTTGAGAATAGTTCAGAACCAACAAGGTCCTCAACTTTTCTATTCCTTACATCGTTGGTTCTGAACTTATTTTTTACAGCAATTTCTCCTTCGCTGAAGGTTACAATATATTCGTTATTGCTATTTCTGGTTGCCACAAAAATATGATAATCAACCTGGGTAATAATCAATCGCTCAAGATAATTTAACCTGGCTTCGCTCTCGGCCAATGCCAATTCAAGTTGTTGAACTTTATTATCTTTCTCAGAACTCATAATATCAATTTTTCGATTTTATCTAAAATAAATTTACGCTTAATCTAATTATGATTCAATAGTTCAGTTTATATCATTTAAGAATTCGATCATCTGCCTGGCAAACTCTGGCTCCTTATCATAAAACTTTAAGTAATCAGATTGGATTTGCAATACGGGAATTTCTAAATTTTTAAGCAGGTTTGTTATTCCGGTAAGTTTTAATTCCATCGCCTCGGAATCATTAAAATTAAAACAAACAACGGCTTCCACATGATAATCATTTATCGCTTGCTGGATTTTATTCTGATTGAAAACTGAAAAACAAGAAGCGTCGTTTATTTCGATACTTTCCATAATATATTTTATGGCTTCTTTCTGATTCCATTGGGTGGATTTTGCCATGGAATTCAGCTCATTATACTGATAATTAACATTTGTAATACCCATATCGGTTTGTTCATAAACAATAAGTCCTCCGTTTAATTCTATTAGTCGATATATTTCAGTAAAAGGAGGCATTATGCGTGGTGTAATTAACATTACTCTTTTCTTATTTCCATGTTTATTATAACCAACTCCTTTGCTGATATTTGCCAGCAACTCTATTTCCAATTGCTTTAAAGCGTTGAGTAAAACTTCCGGATCTTGGACCGGATACAATTGTTGTAACCACAAACTGTTCCGTCCATCAATGGGAGGATTGGGCAGAGCCCGTAAGCTGGCAATTCTTTGATAAGTATCTCTTAATTCTGAATAAATTTTGCAAAACTTTAAAAATCTCTCTTTATTTATCCCTTTTTGATTGGTAGATTGATTTATCCAATCTAACAGACTATCGTAACTTAACTCTATTTTATTCTCATTTTTGTTATAATTAACGCAGTGTACGTTAAAATCGTTTGATAAATTTTTAATAATGCCGGTAGCCTTTTTAATCTCAGGACACAAATCAGTACCTATTACAAAATCGGACAGATTGAAAAATACACACATCCCGGTTTTAAGAAATCCAATCATTGACCTAACAGGTGATGACATTCCTTTGGTGAATTCATCGCCATACTGCTCAACTTCTCCTGCACCCATGCACACCCCAACAGGAACAAACCCATCGAGGCCGTACACCAATTCAGGAGGGATGTTACTATCTAACAATGCCACAACATGATTCCCGCTCCGACGATAGGCATATAAATCCTTTACCCGTTGCCCATGCATTTGATTCATCATTTCATCAAAAACCTTCATGAGTGATGAGCGATTATGGTCGGATTGTATCTCAGTTAAGAATCGCAGCAGCTTATCTTTTAATACATTATTAATTATCAACTGCTCATTACGTGGTAGAAATTGCTTTTTATTTTTTTTAAATGCCACATTGGTAATTATATCGGCCTTTTCAAAATTCTTCATTTTCTTTCACTATATGAATTAAGGATTGAGTTTTCGTTTGCCAACCGGTGGAATTTCATCAGGATCAATAATTACATCCATTACTACCGGCTTGTTCAATCGTATAGCCTCGCCCAAATGCGCTGCCAACTCACCGGGCTTTTCAATTCTAATTCCTTTAACTCCGAAAACTTCTGAAAGCTTTGAAAAGTCCACCTTACGAAAGTCAACGCCAATGGTTCGGTTGTATTGCTTTTTCATCGAAAAGGCAGGCAAATTATATCTGGCATCGTTCAGTATAACCCAGATAACCGGAATGTTATAATGCTCAGCAGTTGTAATTTCATTTCCATACATCAGAAAAGAGCCATCGCCACAAATACAAACAACCGGATGGTCTGGCTTTCCCAATTTAACTCCAATAGCCGAACAAATAGATGCTCCCATTGACCCCAACCCCAGAGTTGGATAAAACCCTCCTCCATGATGCACCGGCAAGTAATGCATTGCCCATGCCCAATGCGCGCCTGAGTCGGCCAAAAACAAGGTATTATCGGGCGTATTATCTCGTATTTCTTTCATAATTCGTGGCGGCTTTAGTGGAACATTACTATCATCCATTAAATGGGCATTAGCAAACCGTCCTGAACGATTGATAAGTTGTTCCACCATTTTCCCTGTTCCTTTTGGCTCAAGACCAGATTTTGCCAACTCTGATTTCAAATTCTTTAGCACTAATCTGGCGTCACCAGTGATTCCTATGTTAACAGGGAAGTTCTTACCAATTTCACGGTGGTCAATATCAATTTGTATTAGCTTTTTATTGTTAATGATGCGCTCGTCCCAGTTGAAAGTGGAGAACTCGCCAAAAGTTGTCCCTATGGCTATTAATAAGTCAGCTTGTTCAAAGATAAAATCAGAAGCCAATGAGTGTCCACAAATGCCGAATATACCGAGACATAAATAGTGATTGGATGGAATGCCTCCTTTCCCCTGAATTGTTGTTGCCACTGGTATATCATACTGTTCGGCAATATCAACAATATCGCGGCTTGCTCCTGATAACACAGCCCCCCATCCCACTAAAAATACCGGATTGTCCGACTCCTTTATAAGATGAACGGCTTTTAAAATTTCATGATGAAAATTAGAATTTTCAATTGATCCGGAGTCATCCCGTCGATCTGCTCCATTGTAATCTATCTCGGCCAACTGTAAATTGAATGGAATGTTTATGTGAACAGGCCCCATACGTCCGGTTGTAGCAAGTTTAATGGCGTGTTGAATAGTTTCTGTGATGTTGTCGAGCTTATCTATAAAGAGACTTTCCTTGGTGATTGATTTAAAGAAATCAACAGAATTAATGGTCTGTCCATAACCGGTTGACTCCTGAAAAGCGCCCTTCCCAAACTCAAATGTGGATATTTGCCCTGTAAACACCAGCAGTGGTACTGAGTTCATATAGGCAGTGGCGACTCCGGTTGCAAGGTTGGTTGAGCCACCTCCTGTAGTTCCACAGCAAACCCCAATCTTGCCGCTTGCTTGTGCATACCCATATGCCATAAGAGCAGCACCAGTCTCGTGCTTCGCTGCTATAAACTTGATGTTTTTAAAATCAAGTATGGCATCAATAAAAGGAGAAATTGCTTTTCCGGTAACCCCAAAAATATATTCAACACCTTCAATGGACAATTGATCCATTATACTATTAGTAACGCGTTGTTTCATATTTTTATAATTTGATTTTTAGTTGTCACATAGCTTTCCGCGCTGCGGAACAGGTTGTCCTGATTAATCGGGAGAACCCGCCAGTTAAACATAGACTGCGCCGATCTTCGCTTCCCCTGTGTGAGAAAAAATCCCTGATGGCTCGTTTCATCTGCTTTCAATTTTGTTTTTAGTTTATCATAAGAAACTCGC
>CAZFTD010000259.1:0-3602 GCA_964521525.1 uncultured Marinilabiliaceae bacterium
CGTCATCAGATTTATCAGAAAATAATCAAATTACCCATGGGTTTTTTCAGCGATGAGCGAAAGGGTGATATCATAGCACGGTCCACCGGAGATGTGCAGGAAGTTGAAAACTCCATCATGTCGTCGCTCGATATGTTTTTAAAAAATCCGGTTTTAATTCTTGTTTTTTTAACCACTATGTTATTCTGGAGTTTAAAACTCACCATTTTTGTTCTGGTTATTCTTCCTTTTGCTACCCTTCTTGTTGGTAAGGTAGGTAAAAGCCTCAAGCGCAGGTCGCGAAAGGGACAGGATAAGATGGGCGATATTTTGGGTGTGCTGGAAGAAACTTTGTCGGGGCTTCGCATTGTTAAGGCATTTAATGCTGAACAACGAATGCTCAAAAAATTCGATGGAGAAATCGATTCCTATCGTACCATTATGAATAAGCTGATGCGCCGTCGTGATTTGGCTCACCCTCTAAGTGAATTTCTTGGTACCATTGTGATTGTTTTGGTTGTTTGGTTTGGAGGCACCCTGATTCTTAATGAAGAGGGTGGATTAAATGCTGCCGGATTTTTAGCTTATATTGGTATTTTTTATCAGATAATTAATCCGGCTAAAGCGTTTACTCAGGCATTTTACAGTATTCAGAAGGGATTGGCTGCCTACGAGCGGATTGAAGCTATTTTAAGTGCAGATATTAGCATTAAAGAAGCCGATGATGCTAAGGAAATTAAAAAGATGGAAGTTGGCTTGGAATATAAAAACGTGTCCTTTTCGTATGGCGAACGGCCGGTTTTAAAAAATGTGAGCATTCAAATACCGAAAGGTAAAACCATAGCACTGGTGGGACAATCGGGGAGTGGCAAAACCACCTTTGTAGATTTGTTGCCACGTTTTTACGATATCAAAGAAGGCTCTATTATGGTTGATGGAATTGATATCCGCCAGCTAAAAATTCATGATTTAAGGGGTTTAATGGGCAATGTAAATCAGGAAGCCATTCTTTTTAACGATAGTATTTATAATAATATAACTTTTGGAGTTGACTCAGCAACTCACGAGGAGGTTGTTGCTGCAGCAAAAATTGCCAATGCCCACCAGTTTATCATGGAAACCGAAGACGGTTACAACACGGTGATAGGAGATAGAGGCAGTAAACTATCGGGAGGACAGCGGCAACGATTAAGTATTGCGCGGGCTATTCTGAAAAACCCTTCTATTTTAATTCTCGATGAAGCCACGTCGGCACTCGATACAGAATCTGAATTGCTGGTACAACAGGCACTTGAAAACCTGATGGCCAATCGTACATCTATTGTTATTGCTCATCGTTTATCGACTGTTAGAAATGCCGATTTAATTTGTGTGTTTCACGAAGGCGAAATTGTTGAGCAGGGTACACACCTCGAACTGATTGAGAAAAATGGTATTTATAATAAGTTGCACACCTTACAAATGCGCGACTGATATAATTCTGTAACTTATTTTAAATCCCTGCCGTAAGCATACAGAAAAGCATTATGGAAGGGATTCGTGTGTTGGTATTATGGTTATTCATGGTGTCCGGTTGTTTATCTGTATATGCCCAATCAGACATCAATATTCAAAATGGCGAAGCTAACTATCGGCAATTGCTGCCTGCCAGATGGAATATTCAGGAAAAACATTTTCAGCCGCTCGAACCTATTGTTAAGGAGTTATCCTGTTTGTATGACCAGAAGATAAAAGTTAAATATGCTTCTATAAAAACCACCATGGCAGTGCGTCCTGCCGTTGGTTCACTATTAAATTCAAGAAAAAATCGAACTTATATTATTCGTATCAATAACAACGACACATTCCCGGGTGTGTTGTACCAACATGTTCCTGATAAAGCCCTAACCGGTTTATGGGCACACGAATTGATGCACGTCAAAGATTACATGGAGAGGAACTTTTTTGGTGTTGTTTTCAGAGGTTGGCAATATTTATCCAAAAGCGGAAAGATTCGTTTCGAACGCGAAATAGACCAAATGGTTATCAATGCCGGATTTGGCGAATACCTATGGGAATGGTCTAATTTTGTTCTTGAAGAATCTGATGTATCCCCTGCCTACAAAGCCTTTAAGCGTGATATCTACCTGAAGCCATGTGAGATTTTTTGTAACTGCGACCTTATAGAATTGGGAGGCATCGGCAACTGAAAATGATTAAAACTGCGCCAGTATATCAGCAATATGAATAGTTTTGACAGGAAGATTATGCTTATCGATGTAACTCTTAATATTGATAAGGCACGATGCCTCGGTTGATACAATATAAGAAGCACCTGTTTTTAAGGCATTTTCAACTTTTTGCTCAACCATAGCGGTGGATACCGGAATAAACTTAACCATAAATGTACCGCCAAAGCCGCAGCAGGTAGTATTTGCCTGCATCTCGGTCAACTTTAGGTTTTTTACATTCGACAACAATAATCTGCCTTCGTTTTTTAAACCATATTCGCGTAATGCCGAACATGCATCATGGAAAGTAACATGGTGGTTGAAGGATGCATCAAAGTTGGTGTAATTTAAATGGTTAACCAAAAAATCTGTGTATTCAACCACATTTCTTCTAAGGCGATCGGCTTCTTTAAGCAGTGAATTATCTTTGTCAAGAATTCGACTATAATGATGACGAATAAAGCCGGCACAAGAAGCCGATGGCACTACAATTGGCCGGTCGTTGGGGAAATCTTTTATAAATTTTTCAGCCATTATTTCCGACTGCGGCCAATATCCACTATTATAGGCCGGTTGTCCGCAACATGTTTGGTTGGGGTTGTAATTTACCGTAACACCTGCTTTTTCAAGAGTTCTAACAACGCTCCAGCCAGTTTCAGGAAATAATTGGTCAATGAAACAAGGGATAAATAAGTCAACAGTCATAATTAATGATTTTACCCGATAAAAGTAATTCTTTGAACCGATAATTTTTTCTTTCCAAATAAAGAAAAAGGTTCATAAATGAAACAAAATTGGATTATTTTTGTATACATTTATATTTAATAGAAGTAGTGTAGAAAAAAGGTTGCGTATGAGTATACTTCGACTCCTGATAATGCTGATTATATTTTCTGGCTTGAGTCTTTCTGATTCTAAAGCCCAATCTGCCGCCGGTAAACAAGAGCAACCTGCCGAAAAGACTACGAGCGTTTATTACAATAATGCCACTCTCGAATTAATAATCACCAATCCTTTGGATGGAAATTATCTGGTTCAGGTATTTAATCTTACAGGCACTGAAATATTGCGACAGGATGTATTAAAATCTTCTATGGCCCGGGTGCCAGCTTCCAAATTAAAAAATGGTGTTTATTTGGTGCGTATCTCTCCTGTTTTAAACCAGCCTTCGGCCACTTTTAAAATAATGGTGAAGTAAACACCTAAGATTTTTCGTTATAACTTCTTTTTAACTGTTTAAATTTAGTTTCCTGAATTTATTACAGACTCTTAGAGGTCTATAATACAGACAGATATACGTGTCCCTGTTTTTCTGGATTAGACTCAATAGAATGTATAGACAAACAAGACAGTTAAGTTATCACTACTATCCGGTAAAAAGTTGTTTTGTCCCTAACGGGACAATAAATCAAT
>CAZFTD010000260.1:0-3602 GCA_964521525.1 uncultured Marinilabiliaceae bacterium
TTTAAAAACAAGGTAGCATCCGGGGTTTGCAATGTTCCCTTTATCGCGTTCGGGAGCATCCAGTAAAAATCTGATTTGGGTGTATTTCCCGGCAGTCAGTTCAAAACTGCTCAGCATTTCTGATTCACCCCGGGTTAAATCCAGAAGGTTAAAGGTTTTTGGTACTTCGAACTCTTCAACTGTTACCCATCCTTTTTCATTGCTGTGGTATTGAATACCTGTTACTGTAATATAAACAGCCTCAATGCCGTCGGTGTCAATAGGGGCATCGGTTATGGAAAGGTTTATTACGCCTTTACCTGCTTCACTCGATTCACAGGCTGTAAATCCTGTTATTATGCTTAATAATGCAACATAGAAAATTATCCGTTTCATATCCAAATGGTTTTTATTAAACATTAATGACAATAATGAAATTTAAGAGGCTGGCTAACCCTGTTTTCCAAAAGTGTGGGTTAACCAACTTATCTATAGGATTACCTGGAATTATTTACCCCTGCGCATGGTAGATGTTCCTGTTTGGGTGCGACGGGCATTGCTATCGGCAGCTGCTGCCGTCTCGGGTCGTGCATTTTGGCGGTTATCCATGGTCTGCTGTCTTTGTTGCTTTTGCTCCTGAGCTTTTACTCTGGCAGCCTCACTGGTTTCCATTCCTCTTTGGCGGGCCTGCAATGACTCTTGCCTTTTAAGTTGTTTCTTTTCTTTCTTCTGAAGTTGTTTTTGCTCTTTAAGCTGTTGGGCTTCTTCGTTGTTCATAGTGCGGGTTCTGGTTCTGGTTTGAACGGCTTCATCCTTCATTTCGCCAGTTTGGGTTTGTGTTTGAACAGCTTCTCTGTTGCGGGTTCTTTGTTGAGCAGGTTCCTGCTCCTGAGCTACGGCACCGGCACTTATCAGTACCAATGCTGCCAAAAATAATCTTGTTTTCATAACTGATTTTTTTGCTTTTGGTTTAATATTGATTTTAATCTCTATACCAAAAGTACCAACTGAAAAATGAAGGAATTATGAAATTATGGGCAGATGTTGTTTTTTTTAGAAAAAAGGCATAAAAAATCTCAGCCTTGATTTTATTCCTCAGGAAACAGGAATTCGAACGTTGTACCTTTCCCTTCTGTCGATTCTACTTTAATTTGAATATTATGGAAGTCGGCTATGCTTTTGGTGATGGCCAAACCAATGCCGGTACCTTTATTATTGTCGGTTTTCTTTTTCTTGAAACGCAAAAACAATAGTTCCATTTCGTTAGCCGGAATTCCAGTGCCGTTATCTGAAATGCTAACAATCAATTGCTTTTTAATACAGGCTGTTTCAATTGAAATGGTTCCTCCGGTGGGTGTGTTTTTAATGGCGTTGTTAACCACATTGTAAAACATGGTGAACAATAACGATTGGTTAATATGTTCGATGGTTTTATGAATCCTAAAGTTAAGTTGAATATTTAATCCAACTTCTTTAGCCATTGGTTTAAGTTCTTCAGTTATATTGGTGATGAGATCGTTAATTTCAATGGTGTCGTTTTTCAGATACTGACTGCTTTCAACTCTTGCAATCAATAACAATGAGTTCACTAAAGCTTTTAGCCGTTGAAGCGTAATCAATGCCTCTTCAGTTTTTATCAAGGCGTTTTCACTTAAATCTTCCTGCACCAGTATGTTTTCGAGTTTACTCCGTAATATAGAGACTGGTGTAAGTAACTCGTGCGATATGTTTTCAGTAATTTCCTTTTCTTTTTTAAATAATCGGTCAATTTTATCTATTAATTCTGAAAGGGTCGAATCAAGTGTTGTAAAATCGGTAGTTGAGGTTTTAACCGGTTGCCGGTTGTAGTTGGATGGATGTGATGAGGTTTGAATTTTTCGTAAAATTACATTCAAGGGATGAAGGAGGCTTCGTGTATAAATAAGTTCGAATACAAATGAAATAATAAGAAATGCTATCAGAAAAATGACGAAAATTCGCTTAATATTTTTTTCTGTGGCCGATATGCTGGAAAGACTTTTGCCTATTTCGAGCAGATACATCACGCCATCAACCCTGAAAGTATAGTTTAGAACCCTGTATTCAATAACTTCTCCTTCAATAAGTCTATGAGTAACTTCTATGAAGTTCCACGATTCATCAGTATCGGTTTTCTCAATGCTGATAAACTCCTCTTTCAGAATGTTGTAGCTGCCAAAATCGTTGATAGAATCGGAATAAAGGAATGGTTCAATGCCTACTTCAGAAATAAGGTTGAAAAAATGTTCTCGTTTTTCAATTAATTCATTGTCGGTTTGGTAAAGATTAATGCGCTCCGACAGGTATGGTAACGCAACCAGAAACAAGCCGGTAAAAACCAGTTTAAATAACAGATTGGTAAGAGCCAGTTTTAACCGTAGATTCATGTTCAGTTGTTAGGGATTAGTTCTTAGCTCTTAGTAATTGTTTAAATTAAGTTTTCTCTTTTTGTTAAAGACTATTAGAAGTTTAGACTCGTGTTCCGGTTCATTGGAAACAGACAGATAGACGCGTTTGCCGATAGGCTGATTAGACTATATAGAAAGAAGAGACAAACAAGATTGCTGAGTTATTTTGCATAATTTAAACATTTTATGGTTTATATCTATTTCCGATGAACCGGAACACGAGTCTTAAATTCTTTTGTCTATTGTTTAAAAAATAAATTTAAACAGTCTCTTAGTTCCTGACATCTGATAACTAAAAGCTAGGAACTAACAGCTTAGAACTATCAACTTAAATCAAATTTAGTCAATTACAGCTTTATATCCAACGCCTCTGACTGTAACCAGCCAATCGGTTGGGGCATATTCGTTGAGCTTTTTTCTCAGATTTTTAATATGCACATCTATAAAATTACTGTCGTACTGGTCGTCGAGCATATTTCCCCAAATGTGTTCGTATAGTTGAATGCGCGTAAGCACTTTGTTTTTATTAAGTACAAGGTATTGAAGTAAATCGTATTGTTTGCGGGTAATATCCACCTCGCTGTTTTTACAGGTAACTTTTCGGGCGTTGATATTTATGGCAAATTCACCAATGGTAACATCAGAGGTATTTACCTGAAATTTACGCCGGGCAACAGCCTGTATTCTGGAATACAATTCAATAAGCGCAAAAGGTTTTGCCAGATAGTCGTCGGCGCCTAAATCCAATCCTTTAACTTTGTCTTCTACAGCTCCACGGGCTGTTATTACAATAATGGCCGCCTGACTGCAGGCTTTTTTTGCCTCTTTAATAAGGTCTAATCCTTCGTAATCGGGTAATCCTAAGTCCAGTAAAATAAAATCGTATTGGTTAACTGCAATCATTTCAGAAGCTTCCATTCCTGTGTTCGCCACATCGCAAATCATTTTTTCTTTTTTCAGATAACTTGCTATTTCGTGGGCCAAACTTTTTTCATCTTCAACAATCAGGGCATTCATGTTGCTTTATGTTAATTGTATGGTGGGTCAAAGGATTTTAATGTAAAGATTTAAAAACAAAAACAAGCCTTTTTTAGCCGGAAAATCAGGGTCCTCATAAATTGGTAAATAGTACATTGGCTCCATTTCAAAAGTCGTTTTTCCAAAATTAAAACCAACCGGCAATGAGAATTCCATGTC
>CAZFTD010000261.1:0-3599 GCA_964521525.1 uncultured Marinilabiliaceae bacterium
GTACGTCGTGCTTAAATCATTTGGAATTAGGTGGTTATTTGAAGTTTTCTGTTCCGCATAGGCTTTGCAACGGCAGACAGGGACGAAGCTCTCAACCCCCAAGGTTTCATACTCGCAACTGGTAGACTTTAGATTGATAGATAAATCGAAGAATAAATTAGTTTTTTAATTTAACCCAAATTTTATGATACTTTTAATTGTACTTGCTGCTATTGCCCTTATAGCCATTATGGTTTACAACGGGCTTATCCGAAAAAAGAACGAAGTTGACAATGCTTTTGGTGGAATCGATGTTCAGCTTAAAAAGCGTTACGATTTAATTCCAAACCTGGTGGCAACTGTTCAGCAGTATGCCAGTCACGAAAAGGAACTGCTCGAAAAAATCACACAACTGCGGGCTAAAGCTGTTGGCGGTAATCTGAGCAACGACGAAAAGGTTGACCTCGACAACCAAATTTCGGGCGCATTGCGCAATATTATGGTTTCGGTTGAAAACTATCCCGACTTAAAAGCCAGCGAAAACTTTCTGAATTTGCAGCGTTCGCTCAATGAAGTGGAATCGCAAATTTCGGCAGCACGCCGGGCTTATAATGCCGCTGTAACCGATTTTAATAATGGCATAGAAACATTTCCGGGTAATTTAATGGCCGGTATGATGGGCCTTTCGCGTAAACAGGTATTTGAAATTCCCGAAACCGAAAGACAAAATGTAAACGTAAAGGATTTGTTTAAATCGTAGGTAGGAATTGATGGCAGACATTCAAAAAATTTATCACGAAACCATAGAGCCAAAGCTGGAGTCGCTCAATATAAAGCGGAAAGCCCTGAAAAATCATTATTTCATAGCAATTCTGGGGCTTATAGGAGTTGTCCTGTTTATTGTAATTCTTGCGAATACCGGTGCAGGCTTATTGCTGCTGCCGGTTATTGGGCTGGTGGTTTTTGTGGTTTTTCGTTTCATTAAAATCAGCCGATTAAGTAAAAAGTATAGGGCCGATTTTAAGGCCAATGTGGTTGCCGAAATTGTAAAAGCGGTTAACCCATCGTGGACTTACGAGCCGGATAATATGATACGGCAAGAAGTTTACTGGCAAAGCGACCTTTTTCGCACCAAATATGACCGCTACAAGGGCGACGATTTGGTGAAAGGAGTTATTGAAAAAACCGATTTTGAGTGTTCCGAGCTTCATACCGAGTATAAGGAGGTAACCTACGATAGCAAAGGCCGTCGACGCGAACGATGGGTGACCATTTTCAGAGGGCTTTTTTTTCATGCCGATTTTAACAAAGAGTTTTCAGGTCGTACTTATGTTTCGCCCGATGTGGCCGAGAAAATGTTTGGTAAGTTTGGGCAGAAATTCCAGAAATTTACCGGTCCGGCACCACTTGTAAAGCTCGAAAATGTAGAGTTTGAGAAGGAATTTGTGGTACATGCCACCAACCAGATTGAGGCCCGCTACATTCTTACCCCTACTATAATGGAGGCCATTTTGCGCATTAAACAACAATACAACACTCAGGTTCATTTTTCGTTTGTGGGTTCGCGGGTTTACTGTGCATTAAGCATTAACAGAAATCTGTTTGAACCAAAAATATTCGGACAAAGTGTGAATTTATCTGAAATTGAAAATATGTATTCGCTGTTTAAAGTAAATGAAGTGATAATTCATGAGTTGAATTTGAATACCCGGATTTGGACGAAGGAATAAATTTAAAATCCGAATAATTATGAGTTACGGTGGCCACGTTTTGGATATGATTAACAGAATGAAGCAAAATGAGGCTTTGAGAAAATCAAGACGTGATCGCCATGCAAAAATTAAAGACTCTTTCGAGAAGCATCAGTTTGTAAACCGGGAAGGTACAATGCGCCAAACCGAACTGCCAAATGAAGAAATAGATGAGATAAAACTCCGTATTCGTCATAAACTGTTTCGGGAACGGAAAATATTTCTTTTTAAGTCAGGTTTGGTCATACTATGTCTATTGCTACTCGCCATTATTTACTTTTTATAAAGTCCTATTGTGTATCCAAATATCAGGTTGTATGTCGTATTTTATTTCACAGCCTGTAATTCAGCGATATGTATTAATGCGATTATTGCTTTCTATTTTTCTTTTCCCTGCTCTTAAACACCAAATAATCTGTTCGTAATATGGAACAAAAGCAGTACTTTTGCGCCCTGTAAACTCGTAATATAAAACAGTTACATTATGGCAGATAAATCAAATCAACCGTTGTTTAGCGAGTTCCCTCCTGTATCAACTCAGGCGTGGATGGACAAAATAACAGCGGACCTCAAAGGAGCAGACTTCGAGAAAAAGCTTGTTTGGAGGACCAATGAAGGATTCAGTGTTCGGCCTTTTTACAGGCAGGAAGACCTGGAACCTCTCAAATACCTGGATTCGCTTCCGGGTGAATTTCCTTTTGTACGGGGAACCAAAACCAGTAACAGCTGGTTTGTAAGGCAGAACATTGTTGTAAAGGATGTTAAGGCGGCCAATCAAAAAGCCCTCGACATTATTACAAAAGGTGTGGATGCCCTGGGTTTTATTTTTGAGGAGGAATCGCTTATCACTCCCGAAAACATCAAAACGTTGCTCAAAAACATTGTTTCAAACGATGTTGAGCTGAACTTTGAAACCCGTCATGGTAATAAAAAACTTTTATTACAGGTTATTGATGAGCTTAAAGCCCAAAATCGCAAATTAGATCAGGTTAAAGGGTCGCTTAATTTCGATCCCATTGGTAATTTAACCATTGGTGGCAAAATTTGCGAAACGCTCGAAAAATCGATGGATTATGTAGCTCAGGTGGCTGCCGAAGGCAAAAAATTACCCCAATTTCAGGTGGTTAATGTTAATGGCCGCTACTTTGGAAATGCAGGCTCTACCATTGTTCAGGAACTGGCTTTTGCATTATCAATGGGTAACGAATACCTGAGTCAGCTTACCCAACGCGGTATCTCTGTTAACGATGCTGCCGGCACCATTCGCTTTAACTTAAGCATGGGCTCCAACTATTTTATGGAGATAGCCAAACTACGGGCCGCTCGTTTACTTTGGTCAACCATTGTTAATGAATACAAACCTATAGGAAAAGAGGTTTGCAAAATGGTGGTGCATTGCGAAACATCGGAGTTCGATAAAACTATTTTCGACCCTTATGTTAATATGCTTCGCACGCAAACCGAGGCCATGTCGGCCACTCTGGGAGGTTGCCACTCATTAACCGTTCAGCCATTCGATAAGGTATTCCGCACGCCAAACGAATTCAGCGAGCGCATTGCACGCAATCAGCAATTGTTGCTGAAAGAAGAGTCGAATTTTGATAAGGTAACTGACCCGGCTGCCGGTTCGTATTATATTGAAAAACTGACCAATGAAATTGCTGCACAAGCCTGGAAGCTTTTCCTCGAAATGGAAGATGCCGGCGGATTTCTGACAGCTGTTGAGAGTGGGGTGGTGCAACAAGCTCTCAAAGCTACTGCTGCTGCCCGTTTGAAAAACGTTTCATCTCGTAGAGAGGTATTGCTCGGAACCAATCAATTCCCCAACTTCACTGAAGTGTCAGCAGGTAAAACAACAACCGACCAGGC
>CAZFTD010000262.1:0-3560 GCA_964521525.1 uncultured Marinilabiliaceae bacterium
CCATGCTTTGCTTCATCCGCACCGTTGATGTGTACTCCTGCGGCTGCTAATGTAGCTGCTTGCTCAGGGGTTAGGCCTCCACCACCAGAACCGGTTATTGATTTCCATTTATTCGCTGCCAATTCAGCTGCAAAATCAGTACTGTTGAAAGGCAATGTTACTACTGTATTATCAAGCCAATATAAACTACCTGAATGCAAAACAATTGTCGGGTCATTGGTATAAACACCAGCAGCCCAATAGCCCCAATTTCCACCCTCAGAACGTGAAACTTCTGTCCAAAATGCACCTTCTGTAGGTATATTGCCTTGATTATTATCAGTTAAAGATTGCCATATCTTTAGGTTCCATTCAAGAATCTTACCTTCATCATATTCGGCATCAGGAGACCATTTCTCTAAAGTGCTTTGACCGCCCCGGATAGATGAAACCTTTACCTTATATGTGCTATCGGTTACAGGGTCATAAACAACCAAATACTCTTCACCTGTTACCGGGTTGTTAAATGGTAGCAGTTCTTTTATTTTCTTTATTATAAGTCTGAATAGTTCCATTTTATAAGCCTATTACGGTGTTTTCATTTATTCCTAAAACGTATCTTTGACCTGAAACAATGCCTACAAGCTCACTAATTACTAACTGTTTTTTCTCTTCAAATACACATGTTAACGTGTAAAATGGGTTATTTTCGTCAATCAAACCAGTTATTTCCGGCTTTTCAGGTCTTACGACCTCTGTATTATCAATTAATAAATTAGGATGCCCGCTTGCAATTGTCATTTTCTCAGCTAACCAGAAAGGTATCGGATTAGTTTCGATTTCTAAAGTACGTATATAAACCGATTTTTGAAGCTGGTTGTTTCCGTTGTCATTTTCAAATAACTCATCATTACCAGCTTGATTATACTTTACAAACCGCCCGGGCACAAACAACTCATAAACAATTAATGTCCTGTAATCAATACCGCTCTGATTGTCATTTGCTGAATAAATAATGCTTACAACGTCCTCGAGTTCTTCAATATAAATCGGTTCACTCATCCAAACAATTGTATCATACCCAGTGTAACTATCCGTTGCCGTTGCTCTTATTTTATACTGCCCTTTATCCAGATTTAAAGAAAACTCATGAATATTGAAATTTTCAAGGTCGTAAATAGATAATGCAATGCCGGCATTTGCTTCAAAAGCATAATCTACATTTACAACACAACCCCATGCCATTAACTCATTATCATAAGCAATTGATTCAACTTGAAAAATGCCGGTTAAATTAGCAGATGCTAATTCAACAAACATACCTGTGTTAACGAATGATGGCAAACGGCCTGAACTCTCAAAGTAAGTATCAATAATATCATTTGTTGAGGGGTCGTATATATTACCCTGAATAAAATAAACTCCGGTTTTGCCCTCCTGAATTGATTTTATATAACAGTCTCTTTTATCCCGTAATCCTACATTTTGTATCTTTAATTCAGGCGTTACAGTTTCAACCACCTCATTACTGCAATCTAATACCTCAATTAAAACATTATCGTAATTCGTTTTGATTTGCGTATAAATAGGTCTGCCATATTGGAATGGTTGCCGGAAAAACCGCTTCTCAACATTTGGAACCCGCAAATCGTTAAATAAAGTATTTTCGATGTTTTTAATCGGGAAATTACCAACCGGAACAAATCGCAAAGGATTGGCCCGCTCAATGTAAAAGTATGGAGCCGGTTTAAAGCCGGTTAATGCTGGTACCGAAAATTCATAAGTCGAAATACAACCCCACTCATCTATCATGTAAGCCGTATAGTCACCTTCTAATATGCCTGGGAAAACTGGTGAATCCTGATAGGTTACGCCATCCAAAGAATAATTAAAAGAAGTTGCTTGTACTCCGGTGCCGTTGTCTGTTCTATTTATTACTATTGTAGCCCCTGATAATGAAGGCTTAACAGATACGCTGCCAATGGTGTATTTACGGACTAAAGGTATAGATAATGAAGCGGTTAAATTGTCGCCTCCATAGTCCCCGATAACAGTTGCTATCCTACTACCTACCGAATAACGCGGATAATCAAAATATAAATCAGCCTGAGTTGCGGCATCTTTAATAACCGGTGACGTAATCCTGTAAGGCGGCAAATCTAAATTAACGGATAAAATCACTTTGATGTTATCGCAAGGGTTTGAACTTGCAATGTCAAATGAAATGCTTTCAATTGCAAAATCTGGAACCGGCAAAACCTCATCAACAAAACTCAAATCAAATGGCCCTGACCATTGAAGTAAATCAAAGTAATAACCATATTCAAGAGCCGTTACTGTTACTATATTTTCAGATGAAGTTGCGATTAAATGAGCTCCGTAATCAGCATTAATAGCGTTTCTTAAATTTATGGCTGTGATTTCTTTGTAAGGGCCAGCGGCAAATGTGTATGGGGCTGTTCTGCTGAATTTTGCAATCTCAATAATTTGCCGAATAATAGCATTGTCCGATTTTCTCCTAAGTTGAAAAGATATTGTATCATCGAGAGATGGAACATCCTCAATTGTTATTATTACAGTTGCAAAATTAGCCATACATTTTAATAATTAGCCCTATTCAATTCAAAGGTAACAGTTTTTCGATTAATGTCAAATTCGGCATCGGAAACCCTACCATAAATTTTTACACCTTTATTCTCAAATTCAACTAAGCCGGTTTGATTAGCCAGTAATTCCTCCCATTGTTCGCGCGTGAAAACTGCTTCTGATATGTTTATTTTATCCGCAATAAATTCAGGATTGTCAAGTCCCGAAATGTCAACATCAGAACTTTCAATTATTTCAGGTTCACCAACTTTTTTTGTTATCAAATTAGGATTGTCGGCACCTTTGACAAACTTTATTTTGCTGCTTTGTTTTTGGAGTAGACAACCTCCAATATACCACCCCCATCTCAACAAGTTTCTTTTTGGCGATAGATTCAGGTTATATGCTTTGTCAGGTTCATAAATTCCCTCTATATTTTCAAAACCTTCGTTGGTTATTGGGATGAGTAAATCACCTACTTTTTTACAGTCTATCAAAAAGATTTCTTTATCCAGCCTGTAATCTTTTGAAGGGTTCAAAGAATATTGCTGCCTACGTGTTAATTCAATAGCAATATCATTCGTTACCCATTTGCATATAATGTCAAGTTTTTGCCCTTCAATTTGCAAAGGTGTTACAAAATCAAATTGTCCATGGCTTGAATAAAGGCCGTTAATCTCTTCAAGCTGCAAATCTTTATAACCTACAGATATTTCACTAATTAACATTTTACTGGAAGGTGTCCGGGTTGGCTCTGTTATTAATTCTCCTAACCTTACAACTACCTGACTATTCAATAGGTCTTTGTACGGCTCAATTCTGAATACCTCTTTATTGTTTATTTTCTCAATTGTTGCTCCTAAACAGTAGATTGCATCAAAAGCCTGAAATGCTTCTTTTAATGAAGTGTTAAATTGGCATTCATTAAATGGAAAACCCCTTAACATTTTACCGTTAGCGATTGCAAGGTAGGCACCGGGGCCGTCACTGGCATA
>CAZFTD010000263.1:0-3523 GCA_964521525.1 uncultured Marinilabiliaceae bacterium
GGGGAGTAATCCGTGGTCTCGTCTCTATCGAAGCATGACAAGGCTCGGCTCCCATTGCTCACGCTGCTGCGCGTGCACACGTGCCGGTTTCTGAGGGTTTGGTGGCTTTGCTCGAACCCTTTATTGATACTATTATCATTTGTATGCTTACCGGGATGACGCTGTTAGCATCAGGAGTCTGGAATGAGAAACATGAGAATCGATTTCAAATGGCCGATCTTGAAATTCTTAAAGGCATTTATGAAGATGTTTCTGATGCCGGGCGTGAAGTTCTTGGAAACCATGTTAATGGCGAAAAAACGTTGGAATTGTTCAGCGGTGTTTTGAATATTGACAACGGAACTATCTCAAATGAAGTCAGCGTTATACATGCCCGCTCGTTGGCTTCAAATATACGCGTGGTAAGAGGAAAGGATAATTATAATGGCGAACTTAGAGTAAACAAAGGCAAGGTGTCAATGCCTGAAGGGGTTAGTATGTTTGGCGAATCGTTACTGCACAGTGCCCCGCTTACCACAGTGGCTTTTTCCCGGAGCTGGCTCGGAATTTATGGAAAGTATATTGTGTCCATTGGTATTCTGTTATTTGCTTTTTCTACTGCCATTTCATGGTCGTATTATGGAGGAAGGGCAATGACATACCTTTTTGGAGTTGAATCAATAATATGGTACAAAGTGGTTTATGCCATAGGTTTTTTTGTTGCTTCATTTGTTGATACAACAATTATTTGGGTGTTTTCGGGCATTACCATTGCTTTAATGACCATCCCAAACCTTATTGGTATTTTGGTGCTTCACAGGGAGGTAAAAACTGAAGTGAAAAGTTTCTGGGAAGAATATGCCAGTCGTTTTCCCGATGAAAATCCGCCAAAATACTAGAATAGTATTTTTTGTTTCTATCTGTTAGTTCTTAGCTTCTAACACCTAAGAGCTAACACCTAACACCTAATCAACTGTTTTTCAGTTATATTATTTTGTTTCTAAATACTTTTATAAAATGAGTTTCTACTGGGTTATTGGATGTTTTATTATGGGCATGATTATCGGTCGCTTTGTAAAAAAAAAGCCGGCAATCCATAAGTTCAATGAAAAGCTTACCATGTTAGCTATTTTCTTATTGCTATTCCTGTTGGGTGTGTCGGTCGGCATTAATCCCGATATTATTAAAAATTTACCATCCATTGGATTTCAGGCAATATTTTTATCACTCGGAGCTATTTCAGGAACTTTGCTATTGGCATGGGGCGTTGTTAAATTGTTTTTTAAAGATGAGAGAGTATAGTTCTAAGTTGTTAGTTCCTGGTTATTAGCTGTTAGCTACTGTCAGCATATTCTTATCCCTAAGCCCTACGCCCTTCGCTCTATACCTTACGCCCTACGCCCTAAACCCCAAATAACTAATCAAAATGAAAGGCAGCCTTACAATATTATCTTTCTTTATAGCCGGAATAATTTTCGCCGTTTTTGGATGGGTACCCCAATGGATGTCCAATGATGATTTTGTGTTGTACACCTTATTGTCCTTGGTTTTTGTTGTTGGTATTGGCATAGGCAGCGATTCTTCGGCTTTTGAGGTGTTAAAACGCATCAAATTCAAGGTTCTGTTGGTGCCTTTGTTGGTTGTTGTTGGAAGTTTGGCCGGGACTGCACTGTTTTCACTCTTTTTATACCATATTTCAGTGGTTCAGGCCATGGCTGTTGGTTCTGGTTTTGGATATTACTCTTTATCATCGGTTATAATTTCGCAAATGAATGGCGAAGAGTTAGGGGTTATTGCTCTTTTGGCTAATATTTTCAGAGAGGTTTTTACATTAATTGCCGCTCCCTTTTTAGTGAAGTATTTTGGTAAGTTGGCCATTATAGCATCAGGGGGTGCAACCGCCATGGATACAACCCTGCCTGTTGTAGTAAAATATTCGGGAAAAGAATTTGGTGTAATTGCAGTGTTTAGTGGTGTTGTTCTAACAATACTTGTACCGTTTCTGGTATCTTTTATTCTTCAGTTTGCTAACTGATTGGTTGTTTTGATTTTCCCGATTCTTTGGTTATATTTATCTGTAATATTCTTCTGGCTGTTTAGATGTAGCACAGAAATTTTAGTTTTTCGTATTTGTTTATTTTTATTATTGAAAGGAAGTTGTGATATTTTTGGAGGGATAGAATAGATTTTTCATCTTGCTAATCTGCTCAATCTGTCTTATATCTATAACTCTTTTTATCTGATAAATGTTAGAGTTAAATTTAAACCGCTACTTAACAGTCTTCTTAAAGTTATTAAATATGGAAAATTTTCTGAACGATTCCAATCTTTTGGCAATCCCCGGCCATATAATCGATGTTCGTAGTTTTAACCCTGGTTATACCGGTAAGGTTGACGAAAAAAAACAGGCCAAGCATGAACTTAAGGAAAACATTGAATTAATGACCGAATTGCAGGATAAGCTTTATGCGCATAACCGGTATTCGGTTTTAATAATTTTTCAGGCCATGGATGCAGCCGGGAAGGATGGCACTATTAAAAATGTCATGTCGGGTTTGAATCCTCAGGGAACCCAGGTTTATAGTTTTAAAACTCCATCGGCCGAAGAATTAGACCACGATTATCTTTGGCGCATTTATCAGCGGTTACCCGAACGAGGACGAATAGGGATTTTTAACCGCTCGTATTATGAAGAAGTATTGGTTGTGAGGGTACATCCTGAATTTCTTTTGAAACAACAACTGCCCGGCATAAAAGAAGTGTCGGATATTAACGATGCCTTTTGGATGAAGCGCTACCGCCAAATAAATGACATGGAAAAGCATCTGTTCGAGAATGGTACCATGGTTTTAAAGTTTTTTCTGAATGTATCAAAAGATGAACAAAAGCGCCGGTTCTTAAACCGCATTGACGATCCTGCCCGAAACTGGAAATTTTCAATGGCCGATGTGGAGGAGCGCCAGCATTGGGATGCTTATATGGAGGCTTATTCTCAAATGCTGACGCACACCAGCACCACTCTGGCTCCCTGGTATGTAATTCCGGCCAACAATAAATGGTTTATGCGTTTGGCTGTTAGTAATATAATTGTTCAAAGGCTTTCGGAATTACCGCTGAAATATCCGGTGTTAAACTCCAACGAGATGGGACGACTTACCGAAGCACGAAACAGATTGGAAGCGGAGGGGAATTAGTTGAGGAGATTATTACTTTTTACCATGGCATCATTTGATTATTTATGCTGAATTCTCTGATGCTCATTTCATATCGGTCTTTCACAAATTAAATAGAAGGTAGGTCAAAGGAGTGTGACTCTTCATAATATTGGGTATGGTCAGGTATTGAGGAATTGTATGTTTTATTACTCGATTATTGGACATCATTGTTTCTATATGGTATTCCATAAATGGTGTTTTTTTTCGTTTAGTCTCGAATTATGAAGTGAAAAATTAGCCAAATGAAGCGAGCTATGTTAAATGTTTCGATAAACTGTAACATGATTATTGGCGAGTTTCTTATGATAATCTAAAAACAAAATTGAAAT
>CAZFTD010000264.1:0-3517 GCA_964521525.1 uncultured Marinilabiliaceae bacterium
GTGATTAATCTTCACTTGGGTCGTAATTAAGTCGCGTTAGCGATTTTGTTCTTATGTGTCTTAAGATCATCCAAGATAGCGAAATAAACCATTATCCTTTTAAAATAGGCATCACTTTATCAATAGCCTCTTGTAGTTTTTCACGACTTTTACTATACATTTGCTTAGCTTCTTTTGATTTGGTTCCAAGAGCAAACAGCTCTAAGTCCGCTTGGCACTTTTTAAGAGTCGAAAGAATTAAGGGTCTTTCTTGAGGGGATGCGACTTGTAATTGATCGTCAAACAGGTCAACTGTTAACTCCCCATAGGAATTAATTTGTCCAAGAAAAACATTTTCGACCGTTACACCGAGTTTTTCTAATTCAGTATGTAACCAAGCTCGGCTTCGTCCAATCGTGGCAAGTGGTTCATCCATTATTACACCATCCATAATGACAGACTGAGGCTCTTTAATTGAAGCAACCGTCAGGTTTAGATCCTTTGCTGTTAATGGTTGGTTTTCTTTCTTTAGCATGACAGACAAATCTCCAGTTGGCTCTAATTCTGCGAATTCTACATCAGCCACTTGATAAACATCCTTCTTACGAAGTAGTTGTAATAATTCATCTAACGTGTATCTTTCCTTTTTCAAGTTATCTTCCATGATTTTCCCATCTTTTATAAAGACAGTTCCTGTTCCTTCTACAAAAGCACGAAATTTTTTGCTTTTTAAGGAAAGTAAACCAGAGAGAAAAGGTATTGCTGCAAAGATGACAATTCCAATAATACCGTGAAAAATGTTCCGTTCAAGTCCAATAGCAACTTCAGCACCTATATTTCCAATGGAAATACCGGTGGCATATTCAAAGAAAGATAATTCAGATATCTGTTTCTTTCCTAATAATTTTGTAATTAAAAATAAAACAACAACAAAGAAGATTGAACGTACTGCAATATCTATCCATTCAGGCACCACTTAACACCTCCTACAAAAATTACATCTCTTAAAAACCTTTGTACTGAAATTCTTCTCGTTCCAATTCTCCAACTCTTTTTTTTAAACCTGTCACTAGTTCGTTTACTACCATCATCGTTTCATGTAAAGTTTTCTTGGATTCGTTGTCTTGTGTCCGTATGGCTAAACTGGATAGACTAGCTTCTACACCTTTTAAACTGGCAAGACATTGTTTTACATCCGATCCTACGGTCATGTTACATCCTCCTTATCCCTTAGGTTTAAAAATTAAAGCTCCCAGCATTCCAAAAATAATGGCAGCTGAAATACCGGAACTTGTTACTTCGAACATCCCTGTGAGTACACCAACTAACCCGTGTTTTTCGGCTTCTTGCATAGCCCCATGTACAAGGGAGTTTCCAAAACTTGTAATAGGTACGGTAGCTCCTGCACCAGCAAAGTCAATCAAGGGTTCATATAGACCAAATCCATCTAAAATAGCCCCCACTACTACAAGAGTACTTAACGTATGTCCTGGTGTTAGCTTAAACACATCAAACATAATTTGCCCAATGACACAAATCAAACCGCCTACGGTAAAAGCCCAAAAATAGGTCATAATGATTGTTCACCTCCGTATTCAATCGATACCGCATGGGCGATACAAGGAATGGTTTCATTTTGCTGGAAAGAAAGTGGTGATAATAAAGCACCAGTAGAATAAACCAAAATAAGGAGCTCCAATGGTTCGACTCGCGAAACTTGTGGGAGTAATCTGATTGATCAAGTCTCCTGCGAGAAGAAACTGAACCTACTTCTATGGAAGGATTGGCTCTAGGTGCTTATATTATTAATACAAAGGGAGCTAAATATATATTAACAGGGGCTTCAAGTCATAACACAGCTGTTGAAAAACAGTTTCGTTATCCGACAGAATATGGAGGACAAAAACCACCTACTGCACAATGGACGGTCACTGGTGCTGGTACGGCCCTTTTAAGTGATTCTGGGGATGGACCGAGTGTCACTTCTGCTACAATAGGCCGTGTCATCGATATGGGACTGACCGATCCATTTAATATGGGAGGGGCTATGGCGCCGGCTGCGGTTGATACGATTGAAGCGCATTTAACGGAAAACATTGACCCCTCTTATTATGATTTAATCGTCACTGGGGATCTTGGCCAGATAGGGCGTGAAGTTTCCCTTGATTTATTTAAAAAACATGGAACTTCGAAAATCCATGTACGATGACCTGCAAGCATTATAACCCCCCCCATCTGATTAAAATTGTTTTAATTAAGGCAATGACAAAAGCGGAAAATACACCGAATAAAATAACCGCCCCAGCCAATTTAAACAGATTGCCGCCTACGCCCAGTACAAATCCTTCGGCTCGATGTTCAATGGCAGGTGATATAACCGCATTACCAAAACCAGTTACGGGTACTGCTGTCCCAGCCCCACCAAATTGGGCAATTCTGTCATATACACCAAAACCAGTTAGAAGCATCGTAATAAAAATTAACGTTCCAACCGTCGGGTTTCCGGCTGTTTGCTCTGTAAAATCAAAATAATAGATGTAGAAGTCTTGAATAAGCTGACCAAAAAGACAGATGAGACCACCTATTAGGAAAGCCTTTATACAATTTTTTACAACGGGTCTTTTTATTTCACGTTGTTTTTGTAATTCCTGGTATTCCTGTTGGACTGGGGTTAGCTGTTTCTTTTGATTATTTGACATAGCTCAATCCTTCCTCTTTACGTTTGTTCCTTTATAAGATTTTCAAGTTTTTTCAAATCCTTTTTTAAGCTTTTCTTATTCGTATTGTTTTTTTTAAGTCTTTGTTCTATTTTTTCGAGTTCCCAGAGCATTTTTTTATCCGACGAAACGACGACTTTATAATTCGGATATATTTTTTCTAGGTCAGATTTTACTGTCTTCTCAATAGTTTTTAATCGAAAACGATTAAAATTTTCTACCTTTATCGCTGCTAAAAGCTCCTTATCTGTATTCACAGCCCTTACATCCGTAATTTCATCCTTAGTAATCATCTTTTCTTTAGCACGGTTGGCTACGGATTGATCGATTGGCTTGCTAGAATGTACTTGTGAAATACTCAAATCATTATTGTTATAACCCATTTGATTCTGATTTTCGTTACATCCTGAACCTATCCCGATGATGGTTAGTAATAAAAGCAAAATTTTTAATTTAGTTATGTTATCTTTCATGAAATCACCTCATATTTTATCTATTCAAAATCGACACAAAAGGTTGGTCAATATCGACCCAACCTTTTGTGTCACATAATGATTATTGTTTGTATTGAGGTTCTTCTTGTTCAATTTGTTGAACGCGTGGTCCAATGCTATCAATTACAGATTGAGTTTGTTTAGCTGCATCTTGATACAGTTGCTTTGCTTGTTCATTATCTGTACTAAGAGCAAATGTTTCAAAGCTAGCTTGAGCGCTTTTTAATCCGGCTAAAGCTGTTTTAACGTCACTGATGACTGTCATGAATAACACCTCCCTCAATATACTTTAATTTTCTCACGAATACTCATGTATTCTTAATATTT
>CAZFTD010000265.1:0-3510 GCA_964521525.1 uncultured Marinilabiliaceae bacterium
TGAAGCCCCGAATAAAATGTTTTTACCAGGTTTATTAAACCAAAACTTCTTTTCTAACTTTTAATTCTTCAAATACTTTCTTGAGGTTGGCCAAATGCTGCTTACTTGTTTCGAGTTGTTGAAGGGTTTTAACACATGTATCTTTTGCCCAACCGGTATTTGAGCTAAACATCTGTTTGTAAAACTCGATACCAACGGTCAGATTAGTAAGGTATTCGTTCCATCCATCGATGGTTTTGGTAGCAGGCACACCACTTGTTTCGTTAAATTGTTTGCTGATGTAATCGAGATACATATTCAGCTCTTTCACAAACAGGTTAGGCCTGTGCGGTGAACTAATAAGGTTAATACGACCGTAAATATGGTCAACCATCTCTTTTAACGAAGCTTTGCGGTTAAAATACGCCAGGTTTGGACCAGGGCACACCGATACTCCGGCGCCTTCATTTTTGGTATCTAAACCGTGCGATTTAAGAGTAGAACTTCCCAAGCCATTACAAATACAGGCTTTTGCCGTAATACGGTTAAATTCGAGTTGGTATTCTGTTCCGGTTAATCCTTTTTTGTTGAGGTCGTCAATTTTTTGTTTCTGATATTGACGCGATGCCGTACAAATTGGGCGGTCGGTAAACTCCGAGTTAAGCAGAACAAACTTCTTGGTACATGCAGCGCCGGGCTTGCCAAGATTAATTTTTTCCTGCTTCTCCAAATCGCGCGAGTTGCCTTTAACATTGTTAAACATCACACCCACCGGCGAAATATCGCTCAGGTAATAATCCTCTTCACCAGCGTTGGCCAAAAGGTCAATGGTTTCTTCATCAACCGATGCGGCTTCGGGCACCAGCAAAAACGGTGAGCCCCAGCCAATGCTGTCGAGATGGTAACGTTGCATCAGGTAATTGTGCTCTTCGGCGGTTCCAACGCCACCCTGGGCAGTTAGTTTCATTTCGGGAGCCGTGGCAGGTACAGGTTTATTTTTGGCTTGTAAAGCTTGTGCATATATCCCAAACAATTCGGATTGCAAAGCACTACGGTTGTTGCTAAACTCGGCCAGTATAGGGCCCATTAAATAGCCCTGTGAGGCAAAAGCATGGCCGCCACAGTTTAATCCTGATTCCACACGGAATTCAGAAATCCACAACCCTTTTTTAGCGAGGAATTTACCCTGAATAATGGCCGAGCGATAATCGGATACTTTAAGGATGATTTTTTTACGAAAGGTAGAATCGGCCGAAGGATAGAAATCATCAAACTGCTCGAGGTACGAATACAATCGTGGATTCATGCCTGCCGAAAGAATAAGCGATGAGGTTAGTTCGCTGAGTGCAAATCCACGCAAGGCGGCATGTGCATCGTTAAATTCCGAAGGTAACTTTTCGTTATTTCTATAATTTTCCTTGTCGAGTTTGGTCATGATGTTCACATCAATGCTTCCCGGCCTTAGGTGTTTTTCTATCAGTTCTGAAATGGCCGATGACCCCGACTGTTGCAATGCCTGTTGAAGTTTAATTCTGAGTTCAGATGTGGTGGGCAGCAGTGCTATAAAATTCTCAAGTTCGTCCTGTTTGCGTGTAACAAGCTCTTTAAACTGACTGAATTTCTGGTTAACAATGGCATTAACCATATTCAGGTATTTGGTAATGCGCTGTGCTCTTGAGTCTTCTGAATCTGACGGAATGGCTGTAAACGGCAGTCCGTATTTCGAGCTGTAAAACTCACGCATGCGTTCGCATAAAATATCATCTACCAGCGAAATGGCCGATGAAATACCCAGATGAGCCACTTTAATGGGCGAGTCGATTGTAAATCCTATTCCCATTACAGGAATGTGAAAAGAGTGTAAGTGCATACTCTTTAGAAATTAAGTAATTATAATTGAAATCAGATACTAAAAAGCTTTGGTTATTTTAATCTTATAGCGGATTTATACTGAATTTCAGGAAGTTATTAAAAACTGCTTAAAGAAATGAAGATGAAATTTTTTCCGCCCTGAAGTATAAAATTGTTGTTTCAAGCGCAAAAGTAGTTTTTAAACGATGTTTTAAATCATAAAAAACCTTTAGTATGGCATTTTTGGGATGGAAAACGTGTCTCTGGGGTGGTTGACATCTGCTTTATCCGAAGCTTCGAACGCGAGGGTTAAATATTTTATTCAATAAGTTTATACCGGATTGGTATTAAAATCCGGTATATCTAATTTTTTATCTACTTTTATGAACAGAAGAACATTCAATACGCTAATGAACTCCTTTGGGGTTATTGTAATTTAATTTGCCATCGAAATAAATTAAAAACATGAAGTATTTCAGCATTTTTCTACTGATAGTATTGGTTAGTTGTCAGAGTCGCATCAATCAAAACGAGGAAACTATGGTTACAATCTGCAACCCGGTAAACCTCAGTTATCGTTTTTGTTTGGATGAGCCTTCTCGCCGTGAAGCAGCCGACCCAACTGTAATCTGGTTTAAGGACAGGTACTACCTGTTTGCATCAAAATCGGGCGGGTACTGGCATTCTACTGATATGGCCGCGTGGACATTTATTGAAACCTCTGAGATTCCGGTTGAAGAATACGCACCAACAGCCATTGGAATTGGCGATACATTGTATTTTCTGGCCTCTTCCAATGAACTCAGTACCATTTATAAAACGGCCGATCCGCTCAGTGGAAAATGGAGCGTTGCCAGGGAAGTTCTGGATATGCCTGTTTGGGATCCGGCTTTTTTTATGGACGACGATAACCGACTTTATTTGTATTGGGGTTGTTCTGATGTTAATCCGCTTTATGGTGTGGAACTCGATTACGCCAACAACTTTTCGTTTATAGGGCAACCTGAAATTTTACTGGCTGCCAATCCTGCCGAACACGGATGGGAAGTACCGGGCGATTATAATACTTTAACCGGGCAAAAGCCCTGGATTGAAGGCGCCTGGATGAACAAACACAATGGCATTTATTATTTGCAATATTCGGGCCCGGGAACCGAATTTAAGAGTTATTCTGATGGCGTATATGTGGCAGAAATGCCACTTGGCCCATATACGCTGGCTAAGCATAATCCGTTTGCCTACAAACCTGAGGGCTTTGCAGCAGGCGCGGGACACGGCAGTACTTTTGAGGACAAACATGGAAATTTCTGGCATATTGGAACCATTACCATTTCGGTTAAACATATGTTTGAGCGCCGTCTGGGACTTTATCCAACTTTTTTTGACCAGCAGGGAACGCTTCATGCCATCACCAGGTTTGGCGATTATCCAATGATTTTGCCAAAAAGTAAGGTGAGCGGATTTGACGATTTATTTGCCGGATGGATGTTGCTATCATATAACAAGCCGGTTCATGTATCATCTGCCATCGAACAATATCCGGCTGCTAATATGGTCAATGAAGATATTCGCACCTACTGGGCAGCGCAAACAGGTAACGAGGGCGAATTTGCAGTCGTCGATTTGGAAGGAATGTATGATGTTTATGCCATTCAAATTAATTTTGCTGAACACGAAACC
>CAZFTD010000266.1:0-3496 GCA_964521525.1 uncultured Marinilabiliaceae bacterium
GTTAAGGTTTTGGTTTCGAGTAACGATTTGGGGCTGGCCACACTGGTTGTTGATGAATATAAGAGAAATCTGGGGATTGACTAAGTATTAATTTTTACATGGATTGCTCTTCCATGATGCAAATGCCTTTCCCGTTTTTTGTTTTCCACTCCCAATGGTCTGTTAACCGAAGGCGACCGTCGTTGGTAAGCTCAATAGTATCGCATCCTCTTCCGGAGTTTTGCTCTCCGCTCATATTGGTTTGTTGATAGCTGAAGTAAAAGTTGTTGTGGTTGATGTAGCCAATCAACTCACCCTCTTGTATCAGTCCTCCCGAATATTCGCCGGCTACCAAATTACCTTTTTGTACAAAACTAAATGTGGTGTCAGTATTAACTTCTATGTATGGGCCATCATTGCTGATAACTTTGAATTTTTTATCGTTTAGATTCCAGGAAGTCAACTTTATAGCCGGATTAATTATTTTCGCCATTCGTTCAAAAGGCACCGGGGTATTTTTCTGACTTATGTAATAACATGTTTTCAAAGATGCATAGCCCAGTTTCGTGTAAAACCCAATGGCTGGTATCATGGAGTAGAGTTCAACAAAATCGAGATTCTGGCGTTGAGCTTCATTTTCCAGTTCAGTCATTATTAAGGCTCCGATGCCATTTTTTTGAAATTCGGGTAAAACAAATACACGTCTGATGTTGGTATTTAAAATAGTACCGGAAGCTATTATTATGTTGTTGTAATATACCATTAGAGTTTTTCCGGCACGCGCATCGGATAAAATGTGGTGCGGCTGATTATACGAGAGGAAATAATTCAAAATTTCTTTATTATAAACTGTTTGATAACACTCAGTAATAACTTTTTCAATATGGCGGTATAATTTTTCTGTATCATTTTCCTGCAAAGGCTTTATTTGATAGTCCATTTTAAGAGATTTGTCATTTGAAAGCACTAAAATTAACTTTAAATTTGTGGATAAAGAATAGGTTTATTGTAAGGTTCAATTAATCAGGTTAGTAAAAAACAATATTATGAGATATAGCTCTTTTTTGGCCGTTTTTATCATTTTACTGGTTTACGGTTGCTCCGGCAGCCAAAGTGTTGATACACGCCCTACTTTTGATACTCGTGATATTAAACTCACCGGCAATCATCTCACACCCGAGGCTTTATGGTCGTTTGGACGATTGGGAAGTGTGAGCCTCTCGCCCGATAAAAAATTGGTGGCCTATACTGTCAGTTTCCCCAATATAACCGAGAACCGCTCCTACAGCGATGTGTATATTGTTGCCGTGGAGGATGGTATCCCGGTTCAGATTACCAAAACTTATGTCAATGAATTTGATGTAACATGGCGCCCCGATGGCAAAAAGATTAACTTCCTTAGTTCCGAATCAGGCAGCGTTCAGCTTTGGGAAATGAATCCCGATGGAACTGACAGAAAACAGATTTCTGATATTGAAGGCGGCATAACCGGTTACAAGTTCTCGCCCAGCATGCGTAATATTGCTTATACCAAGCCTGTAAAAATAGGTCAAACTGTTCAGGAGCTTTATCCCGACCTTCCAAAAGCCAATGCCCGCATTGATGATGATTTAATGTATCGTCATTGGGATAGCTGGCACGATTATCATTACAGCCATATTTTTATTACACCCTACGATGAAAACTCCAAAATTAAGGGTGGAGTAGATATTATGAACGGAGAGCCATTTGATGCACCGCTAAAGCCATTTGGAGGCATGGAGCAGGTCGATTGGTCGCCTTGTGGATTAAAGCTGGTTTATACCAGTAAAAAACTTAAAGGGTTGGAATATGCTGTTTCTACCAATTCTGATATTTATTTATACGATTTAAATACAGGCGAAACCAGAAATCTCACTACCGGCATGCCCGGCTACGACCTGAATCCGCTTTTCTCGCCCGATGGAAGCCTGTTGGCCTGGGAAAGCATGGCCCGCGACGGGTACGAAGCCGATAAAAACAGGCTTGTGGTGATGAATCTGGAAACAGCTAAGATAATTGATTATACCGCCGGCTTTGACCAAAATGTGTCGCACCTTTGCTGGGATAATGATGGCGATTTTATCTGGTTTATCTCCAACCAATACGGCACCGAACAAATTTATTTGCTCAATGTGCTGGATGGTTCCATTAACAGAGTTACCGAAGGATTACACAATTTTAATTCAGTTATCCATACCGGCGAGTCGCTTATTGCCACACGTGTTAGTATGAGTGCTCCTGCCGATATTTACAAAATAACTCTTAAGGATGGAAGGTCTCAAAACCTCACCAATATTAACAAACATTTGTCCGACCAGTTAGCCATGGGAGAGGTGGAGGCCCGCTGGATAACCACCACCGACAATAAACAAATGCTGACGTGGGTAATTTATCCGCCCGATTTTGACCCCACCAAAAAGTATCCGGCTATTTTATATTGTCAGGGAGGGCCCCAAAGTGGCATCAGCCAGTATTGGAGTTATCGCTGGAATTTCCAGATGATGGCGGCCAACGGGTACATTGTGGTGGCTCCCAATCGACGTGGATTGCCCGGTTTTGGTCAGGAATGGAACGAGCAAATCAGTGGCGATTATGGCGGGCAAAACTTAAAGGACTTATTAACAGCCATAGATGAAGTAGCCAAAGAGCCTTTTGTTGACGAAACCCGGTTGGGTGCTGTTGGAGCCAGTTATGGCGGCTATTCGGTTTACTGGTTGGCAGGGAATCATAACAAACGTTTTAAGGCATTTATTTCGCATTGTGGCGTGTTTAATCAGGATATGATGTACACCACCACCGAAGAAATGTTTTTCGTTAATTGGGATTTGGGTGGTCCTTACTGGGAGCTACCTGAGAAAACTTATCACTTCTCGCCGCACAGGTTTGTTGGTAACTGGGATACCCCATTATTGGTTATTCATGGTGGTAAAGATTTTAGAATTCCTTATACACAGGGCATGGGAGCATTTAACTCGGCCAAGCTGAAAGGGATACCTGCACGCTTTTTGTTTTTCCCCGAAGAAAACCATTGGGTTTTAACCCCACAAAACGGCATTCTTTGGCAACGCGAATTTTTCAGATGGCTCGATCAATGGTTGAAATAGACTATCAGAAATTTAGACTATAGACACGTCTTTCTATCTAAGTAACTGTTTTATTTAATATTGAAATTCACTACTATCCGGTAAAAAGTTGTTTTGTCCCTAACGGGACAATAAATCAATCCTCAATTAAGTGTTTTACCCATCTTTAGTCCCTAACGGGACTGTGCCGTTAGGCACAGAATAGTAATCACTATCAGGAGATTGAAGGACATGCTGTTGCACGTCAATTGCTTTCAGGCGTTGATTTGGACGCTGATTTGCTCGAGCGTATTTGTTTCCTTATTGGTCATCATCACTCTTATCATAAAATTAGATGGCATAGACGACGTCCAAATTCTGGTTGAAGCCGATTTTTTAGTCAATATTTTTGAAGAAAATATGGATTCAAATGT
>CAZFTD010000267.1:0-3481 GCA_964521525.1 uncultured Marinilabiliaceae bacterium
TGACCTGAATAGAACATATAGCCCGGATGTTCGGCCCTGAAAGCATATCGTCCACCTAAAGGCAAACAAACCAAAAACTCACCAGAAAACTGGTTACTTCGTGTAGTAACAACCAACCGTCCCGAAGATAAATCCCTGAGCTGAAAGTCGGCTGGTAAAGTTTCACCGGTTTCGGCATCAAACACCCTGCCTTTTACATATAATACAGGCGTTGGTTGAAGCGGTGCCGGTAGATTAAAATAGTAAATATCCTTCCCTGTTTTCGCCCCTGAAAGTCCGTCGGAAGAAAAATAGGCTCTGTTGCCACGTGCATTAATAACCAAACCAAACTCATCGCCTGATGTATTAATTGGATAACCCAGATTAACAGGCTCGCGCCACTGCCCATCTCCACGTAAACGACTCAAATACAAATCCATGCCTCCCATACCCGGCCAACCTTCGGATGCAAAATAGAGAGTTTGATTATCGTGATGTAAAAATGGAGAGTTCTCATCCTTAGAGGTATTTATATTGGGGCCAAGATTAATGAGATTTCCAAAGAAAGGTGTTCCGTCCGATTTTATTCCCTGCAGAGTTGCCTGCCAAATATCCTTACCTCCCATCCCACCGGGGCGGTTGCTTACGAATAATAAAGTTTGGCCATCGGCTGCAAAACATGGCTGACTTTCCCAGTAAGCAGTATTTACCGGAGGCCCAACATTTCGGGGAACACTCCAGCCAGCATCAGTTTTATAACTAAAATAAATATCGCAGCTACCACGGGAATCATCGCGCCCACATGCAGTAAAAAACATCCAGTTACCATCGGCCGAGAGCGTTTGAGCGCCTTCATTACTTGGTGTATTGATGCCTCCGGGTAATAATGCTCTTTGTTGCCAAATACCATCAATACCACGATCCGACACAAAAAAATCCTCCTGAAAATAAAACGATGATTTTGGTAATTCACGCTCGAGAAACATCTCCGGATTTCGTGGAACCAAAACCGTAAAAACCATGGTTTGCTCATCGGCGGTTAAACTGGGCCAATATTCATCATAAATACTGTTAACTCCCTCACCAGCCGAAATTAACTCTATATCGTAAGCATTACCAACTGCTTCCTGGGCAAATCTGGCTTTTTCGAGCCATCCTTTTACTCGTTCAGACGAACGTTGGTCACTGAACCGCCATTTATAGCGCTCTAACCATTGTATAGCCTCAGGATAAAGACCAGCATTGAAAGCAGCCACTCCAATATTAAAATAAGTGGTTGGGAAAAAAGTTGAATCAATTGAAACCGCTTTTTTCAATATCTCCATTTCTTTCAGATGGTCTTTCTGATTATGATATATATCTCCCAAAAGCAAATGTGCTTCAATAAAGTCTTTATCTCGCTCAATGGCCTGTAATAAGGCATCGGAAGCTTCGCGAACCTTACCAAGGCCATAAAATTTACGCGCATCTTCGTAAAGCTTTATGGCTGTTTTATTTTTGGTGGTTAGTTTGGTTTGAGCTGATACTTCAACCATTTCAAAAACACCAATCAACGCTATTACTAACAGTAGATGCTTCATTATTATGTAATTAAATCTTTACAATCCCGATTCAAGCACCTTTCGTGTGTGTGCCATAAACGCCTCCATATCTTCTCCAAAATCTGAAGTTGAAATCATAGGGTGAATTATCAGACCAGCTTTGCCGGGCATAATGTTCAAAAAACCCTGACGCTTAATTTTATAACTATTAACAATAGAAACTGGTAACACATCCAAACCCAATTCAATGGCTAATTTAAAGGCTCCTTTTTTAAAAGCTCTCATCTCTTTGCTTCCGGTTCGCGTTCCCTCGGGAAACATCAGCACAGAGTTGCCATTTACAAGCTTTTGCTTAGCTTCTTCAAGCGACTGTTTTGCAGCCCTCGGAGAAGACCTATCGATGAATATATGCCCCACTTTTTCACTTGCATAACCAATCCATGGAATTTTTCGCAATTCTTTTTTCATAACCCACTTAAAATCAATAGGCAAAAATCCATACAAAAGAAAAATGTCCCAACCGGTTTGGTGGTTAGCCACAATTACATACGATTTTTGGGGTTTAATGTTCTCTTTTCCCTTAATAAAAACAAAAACCGGTGTAATCCAGCAAGTAATTCTTCCCCACAAACTTCCAAAAAAACTCCCGGCTCGTGGCGATACCAATAGCGAAAAACTTGCTGCCAGAGTAGCACAAACAATGGAGTTTACCAACATTAATGGAAGAAATACCAGAAATTTATAGGGTTGGTATAACCAAAACAAAAAAGAATGAAACGTATTACCATTCATAACAGATAGAATTAGCTTCCTCGAAAATTACAAAAATAATATTTTATAGCTGTGATTGGCTTACATTTTAAAAACCTCAGAAATAAAAAAAACCCGGATTGAATCCGGGTTTAAACTTTAAATAAGTTAGTAAATTATTGACTGCTTTCTTCGCCGTATTTATACTCAATATCTGCGGTATAAATGGCTGATGAAACATTATCGCGCGATACAAACCTGATATTTACTTTAGGTGTCTCTGCATTTTGAAGCATATATATAGGTATGCTCATAATGCTTAAATAGGTTTTATAATTAACATCGTTTTTTGCATTGTGGTGAAAATCAAGGATTATTGGGCTTCCACTTTCCGGTTGACGTTCAGGATCGCGTGATACATAGAAATAATGCATTTTATCGCCTCCTGAAAAAGCAAATTCGATATTTAAAAAATGCTGAGCAATCCAAACTCTTTTAACCTGAACAGGGTCGTATTTTAAAGTATCTCTAATCTCCTGACTGGTAACTTCCAAAATAGGTTGCGTATCTATTTCAACCATTGCCAAAAGTTTTATGGTATAATCATAATCCAGTCCATCGGTTTTCTGAACAACCGAATATTTAATTAAAACTCTTTGGTTGTGCTCAATGGTAAGATTAGCCGGTATTATTTCAACAGGTTTCAGAACCAGTTTTGAATCGGTTTCAATATAAAAATTGGTAGTAGCATACCCTTTTACAATACCTAAATCAAGATATTCCTGTTCATAATCACCATCATCTTTGAGACAACCGGTAAAAAACAATGACGATAATAATAGTGGCAATACAAATAACCGTTTCATAACAATAATATTTAAGTTTTATATTTTACTGATGCAAAAACCTAGCTGTGGTTGCGTTAGAATTTGGTATTATTTTATTTTTTCATAAAAGTATCAAATTTTCGTAACGCAAAAATAATTCCACCTTCAAAAATTGTGCGCAAAACAACTAATTAAAAATTTATCCAACATTTTAATCATAGTAAGAAGCTGTTTAGATTTAGTTTCCTGCATTTATATAAGACTCTTAGAAGTTTAAACCGCACAATATTTTAATAAACACATGCTTCTTTAAAATATTGTGTACAGTTAAATATTTCGGGGTTTACATCATTAAAAATCATTATCTAAAAAGTATTCTCCCTC
>CAZFTD010000268.1:0-3429 GCA_964521525.1 uncultured Marinilabiliaceae bacterium
TCATGGTCTGTTATTTTATCAGTTTATTTTTATATGTTGTCAAAGTCATCCAAAATTAGAACAATACAATTCCCTTTAACCGGAAAAGTGCGTTAATAATTGTTAATGAATTGATGCTGTTTTGGTACTTAAGGGAATTTGGATAAAAATCCGGTCAAATATTAACAAAATTTGTTCCATTTTCGTTTTGGCAGAAAGTGTTTAATGTGGAATTGTATTTTTTGCTATATTTATTGTTTACGTAATTCCTTTAAAAACATTATTATGAGTTCGATTTTTGAAGACAATGATTTTGTATGTCGCCATTTACGGCTTACAAAAGATGATTTAATTAAAGTAATACGCGAAAAGGGGTTAACATCCTTTACCCAAATTCAGGATGAAACCGATGCCGGAACAGTATGCGGCTCCTGTGTCGCCGATATTGAAGAAATTCTTGAAGAAGAACTTGAACGCAGGAAAAATTTATAGCAATGAGTCGGATAGCAGTAATGAACTGTCGCCATAACTTAGAAAACGAAAGTTGTGTTCCATAGCATATTGATAAATTCGCTGCCAATCATTGCCAACCAATGCTGATATTAATAACAACAAAGTACTACGCGGTTGATGGAAGTTTGTAACCAATCCGCTAATCACTTTGAACGGAAATCCGGGAACTATAATTATGGATGTTGATGCTTCGAAAGCGCTTAATTTGTTGTCATTCAAATGTTTTAATATGTAGCTGAGCGATTCCTGAAATGTGAGCGAGGAATCAAATTTGAAGCCATCCCATTGGCTAATGTGGTTAAAAGGAACTTCCTCTTTAAGCTTGACACCTGCCAGATAAAGCGATTCAAGTGTTCTTACAGTGGTAGTACCCACTGCAATAACCGGCCCTTTATGGCTCATCAACGCTTTAATAGTATGCACAGGAACATGAAAGTGCTCGGTATGCATCTCATGTTCGTCAATTGTTTGGCTTTTTACCGGTTTAAAGGTGCCAGCACCTACATGTAAAGTGAGTTCAATGGTTTTTAATCCTTTGGAGTTTAATTTATTAAACACATCCGGAGTGAAATGCAAACCGGCTGTTGGTGCTGCTACCGATCCATCGTGTTTAGAGTAAATGGTCTGGTATCGCTCGGTGTCAATATCTTCTGCTTCTCGGTTAAGATAAGGAGGAATAGGCGTTTGCCCCATAGCTTCCATAACAGTGGCAAACGGTAGGTTGCCATTCCATTCGAAACGTATAATAACCCCATCGCTTAACTTTTGGGTTATCTCAGCAGTAATGGTGATGCTATTGTTATTAATAGTAACCTGCTGATAAACCTGTCTTTCTTTCCATTTCTTTTGGTTGCCAACCATACAAAGCCATTCCACTTTTTGGGTTTGTTGAAAAGCCAGTTCAGCATTGTTGGGTTGTGTTGGCTCCAGACAAAATATCTCAATTTTGGCACCCGTGGATTTGTTAAAATTAAGCCTTGCCCTGATAACCTTAGTATTATTAAAAACCAGTAACGAATTTTTCGGTAAATAATCGGGCAGATTTATAAATGAACTATCAGCAATTTCTCGGTTCTTGAATATCAGCAGTTTCGATTGGTCGCGGTTTTCCAATGGATACTTTGCAATACGCTCCGAGGGCAACAAATAATCAAAATCGTCAATATTTATATGTGGAATTTTCATACCGTCATTTTAAGCCTGCAAATTTAATTAACTTTGTCACATTATATATAGTGCAAGGATTGTTAGTGCAAAACAGACAGAAGGCAGAAGTTCTTAGTTCTTAGCTCTTAGTTCTTAGCTCTTAGCTCCTAGCAGCTAACCCCTAACAGCTAGCAGCTAACCCCTAACCCCTAACCCCTAACACCTAATAACGAATACCAAAATAATTGACAATAATGAAAATACAGCCTGGCGATAAAGTGCGTTTCTTAAATGAAGTAGGCGGGGGAACTGTTACCCGATTGGAAGGTAATCTGGTTTTTGTGGAGGATGAAGATGGATTTGAAGTTCCGGCTCCTGTTTTTGAGGTGGTTGTGATAGAAAGAGTGCAAGACCTTGAAAGTGCCGTATCAACCGAGAAACCCGCTTCTAAAAAAGAAACCAGAAATGAAGTAGTATCCCAACGTACAGCAGTTGAGGATGAAATGGAAGAGGAAGGGCATGACGATTTTAATCCCCGTATTTATCTGGCTTTTTTAAATGCCTCGAAAATTCTCGACGAAAAAAGTGTTCTGCAACTACACTTAATCAATGATAGCAATTACCATTGCACTTATTTGTTATCCAAATTAGGAACCGATGGTTATATGTATGCCCTGCACCAGGGCAGTATAGAGCCCAATACAAAAGTTTCGTTGGATAATGTTGTTGTAAAGGATATGGATGTAAATTGGGAAATGCAATTAATATTGTATAAAAAAGGAAAGCCATTCCCTGCTTTGGCACCGGTTTCTGCTTCTTTAAAGCTAAAGGCCAGAAGATTTTTAAAAGATAATAGTTTTACAGCCAACGATTTTTTTTATCAACCAGCTTTATTAATACCTGTAATTAAAAATGAACTGGAGCAGAAACTGGATTTGCTAACTGAGGTAGAAACGCAGGCCATTATAAAAGAGAAGGAAACAAAGCTGCCAACAAAAAAAACATTTAAGGCCAAATCAACGCCTGAATTGCTCGAGGTTGATTTACATATACATGAATTGCTTGATTCGTGGGAGAATTTGAGCAGTGGAGAGATTCTGCAAATACAATTGGATAAATTTCATTCGGTTATGCAGGCCAACGCGACAAATAAAGGACGCAAGTTGGTATTTATTCATGGGGTAGGAAACGGAACCTTAAAAACAGAACTCAGAAAACAACTGGAGCGAAAGTATAAAGGGATTTATTTTCAGGATGCTTCATTCCGTGAATATGGTTATGGTGCTACCATGGTTATAATATAGAATATTGTGGAGTTGATTAAATTAGCATATTCAACAATTAATTGACATAAAAACCAGAAAATTTGACTTTTTAAGGGGAAGAAATAGTATGAAAAGAGGGTGTCTTCAATATTGGAGACACCCTCTTTTTTTGCAAATAAATTAAATAAAGAAATCAATATATACCCCCATCAAGCATCGACCTGCTACAGCCATCGCAATTAGGGAAACGCGGTTCGGTGTTTAAATAGATAAAAAGCTAAAATCATTAAATCCTTGAGTATTCTTTTCTCAGCCTGTAAAACGTTATTCTATTACAATCTTCCAAATATTATACGTAATAATTTAAAAGATAGGTCTGTAGACAAAATTATGCCTCTGTCTAATATAATTTCAAATCGGTCAGATATTAATAAACATCTATCTTAAAAAATTTATTGTAGAAATCAATTGAGAATTTCTGTTATTAATATTTTTATCCTTCAATTAAAATTTTTTATCTTACTTA
>CAZFTD010000269.1:0-3420 GCA_964521525.1 uncultured Marinilabiliaceae bacterium
CCATCAGCAATATCAAACATCCATTCGGGGTCGAAAAACGGTGAGGAGGCATTTTGGTCATAGGGGTCCCATTTTGCCAATTTTTCGGCAGAATCAACAGGTAAGCCTTGTTTCTTTAACTCTTCGGCAATGGTTTTCCGGAGTTCTTCGTCTTTTTGACGGTATTTCAGTTTTGTATCTTTTGTGCGGGCGCTAAAAAGCTTGTGGCGAATATGTTTTAGCTGCTGTTCAAGGTCTTTTACGGTATCGGTGGTAAACAGGTTTGCTTCTTTGTTTATGCCAATAAGCGTGTTGGCTGTTACAAATTTGGTTTCGAGGTTTGGCAATGGGCGTATCCCAAAATTTTCATCGGCGTTCGCATTGCTCTTTTGGTCAACCACCAACGAAATAAAGAAACGCAGTTTTGAAATTTGGGTGGCAATGGGTTGTATGTCCACGCCATAAATGCAGTTTTCAATCAGGTAAAGTTTGCGGGCATAATCGGGGTCGTTTACCCGTTGGTCAAAGGCATTGTTTATTTCTTTCAGTTTTTCTTCGCGCTCGGCTTTATCGTCAATGGTTTTAAACACTTCGCTGGTTTCTTCCTGTACTTTTTGTATTTGCACCTCTTTCCAAATAAGGTTATCGGGGTCGAGCTTTTGCAGCATGTGCACCATTTTTTGCAGCACGCCCATAGGGAAAGCACCCGAACCGCAAGCAGGGTCGAGAATTTTGCAACGGTCGAGGGCTGCAATTATTTGTCGTGTTGCTTCAGGTTCGTTGGTAAAAGGATTGTAGCTGTCGAACGAGGCTAACTGGTGCAATTTTTCGTCCAGCACATTGTCTGAACCTTGATTTATGTGATTTTCCTGATTTTCTTGATTTTTTAAATCATGGCAATCATTTAATCCTTTTGAATCAGGGTTCAGACAGTTTTTCAGATAAGCAATCAGGCTTTCGTCCACCATGTAATTTACAATTTCACGGGGAGTATAAAACGAACCTGTTTGCTTGCGTGCCGTGGTTTTGGTTTCGGGGTTGTAACTTGCCAACAGGTTTTCAAATACTTTACCCAGCAATTCGGGGTCGAGTGCAACGTCTTCTTCAATCGGGGTGTTTTCGGTAATGGTAAACTTGTACGATTTCAGAATGTTTATTAAGCCTTTTACGGCGGCTTTCTTTGTTGTATTATTATTAACGCCGTATTCTGCGCTTAAGTCCACCTCTTCGGGTGTGCCAAAAAAAAGGTAATCGGGAACAATTAATTGTTCGCCTTTTGTCATTTGGTCGGAAAAGCCGTCGATATAAGTATTGCTATACTTATCGTCCAAACATTCGAACAAACCACCATTCAAAAACGGAACGGTTTTGTTCATGAGTTCCAGAAAGGCATCGGGGTTTTTAAAGTAGCGTTTGTACCGCATCAAATAATCAATGCCTCGATGAGTTCCATAACCATCGCCACGGAAACCACGTTCGCGGGAATCGGTACCATCGGGCTTTATAGGGCAGTTGAGCGAAGCAAAGAACAAGTTTTGCAGAATTGCCCTGTAATAAACGCTGTCCTTATTTGCCTGATTAAACAGGCCGTTTTCGTGATACGGTGCAATATTGTTCAATATATCTTTTTGCAATGCTTCAAGGTCGAAAAGTTCTTCGGGAATAAGTTTCTTTTCTTTAATAAACCAGGTAAACAACAAACGGGTAAGCAAGCGGATTACATTGGTGGCATTGTGTTCCTGAATTAAATCGTCCAATTTGGCGTTTTTCTTAATGGCATCGGCCTCGGTTGGTTTGCCCGGGAAAGTAACTTGCTTAACTGCCCAAAAATACCAGTTCGAAAGCTCCTGATAAAATCGTTTGTTGAGAACACTAACACTAAAAACCTCCTGCCAATAAGTATATAGTTTGGCAAACGAATCAATTGCTTTTACACCCGAAGTTTGAATACGGAGTTGGTTAATAATATCTTCGTGTCCACGGTGGGGGCGTTGTATGTCAATATCACGCAGCAAAGACACTTTTCCCGCCTTTTCGCCTTCACGCCACGCTTGTTTGTATTGCAGCCGTTCGGTATTGGCAAAAGCTATATATTGTCCTTTGTCATCGGCATATTTAAAAATCAATACTACTGGGGTATAATAAAACTCACGGTTAAACGCCCTTGAAATTTCGGCCAATTGCGAACGGGTTGGTAACAGATTGTTTTCACGCTGGTTAAGGGTAACACCAAAAATTAAAATACCATCGTAATCCGATTTGATTTTATCTACTGCAATGCTTTTGTTTCCTTCAAAAGCAGCATCGTCAATCATGCCCACAAAATACACTTCGTTTACAAGTTGAAACGTGCTGTTTTCTTTGTAGGTATCTTTTAAAATTTCTTGTGCCGTTGTAGGTTCATCGGTTACGTAGTTTACAGGAACGTTAAGTTCTTTGAAAAAGGCTTTAATAGCCTGAAGGAACGAAATATCTTTAAAATAGGTTAGTATCATGGTTATTGAATTTTTTTTGCAGCGTTGTATTTTAGTAGCGTTTTTAATTGATTAATAGCAATTGCATTGAGTTGTTTTAATCGTTCTCCCTGTGAAAGCCCTTGTTCAATAAGTACCGCATTTAGGCTTTCGAGATTTGTAAGCACTACCAACTGCTCTAAAGTGGCATAGTCACGAATATTTCCAATCATGTTTGGATTGGCATTTCTCCAATCTTTAGCTGTTTTACCAAATAAAGCAACATTAAGCAAATCAGCTTCATTAGCATAAATAAAACTTTGTTGCTGTTTTGTAATAGCGGGAGGGATTAGGTTTTCTTTAATAGCATCGGTATGAATGTGGTAATTTACTTTTGAAAGTGTACGTTGCAAATTCCATTCAAGCTGTAAGCGGTTGTTCTCCTCCTCTTTTAACCTTTTAAATTCTTTTATCAGATAAATTTTAAACTCAGCACTTATCCACATTCCAAATTCAAAGGCAATATCAGCATGTGCATATGTTCCACCATATCTTCCGGCAGTAGCTTTAAGACCAATGGCATTTGTTTTCTCAACCCATTCCTTAACACTGATTTTATAATTGTTCAACCCTGCTTGTGATTTAATTATGGCGAATTCGCCATAATTAAAATTGGGATTGTAAACCGTTTCCCAAATCCCGAGAAATTCAACCGTGTTGCGGTTTCTCAACCAATCGGAAATAAAAAAATCGCCATCTTTGGCTTTTAGCATATCGGTTAACGAGATATACTCCTTATTGTCGGTATTGATGATTGAAATTTTTGTTCCTTGAACTTCTATTATTTTATTCTTTGTCATATTATGCTGCTTTTTTATAGCCCTCGTATTCGTTGGGTTTATACTGATACAATTAACCAGGCAATTAAATCGAACTTGTCGGGTTGATATTTTTCATCAACTTTTACGTTTTGTTTAACCCTTGCCAA
>CAZFTD010000270.1:0-3396 GCA_964521525.1 uncultured Marinilabiliaceae bacterium
CCATTGGCTGTTGCGGCACAATTGTAAAGGGTTACATCGCCACGGTTGCTGTTGTGGTCGAAACCTTTTACACGATTGCCAATAGCTATGCATCTGGTTAAAATGGCATTGTGTTTTAGTAGTTTGTCGTCGGAACCACCGGTTTTAAAACCATTACCATCGCCAGTGCCAGCCACGCCGGCTTTATTAAAGCCATTTTGGATTACCCAGCACTCTTCGTAATAGGTTGTAATGTTGTCAGTTCCTCTCAGGTAGCCATCAAAACCATCATCCAGGTTTCGCCAGGCGCGGCACCCCTGAAATTTATTAAAATTCCCAACTCCAAGTTTTGGGGCAAAACCATCGGCATTTTCGTTGGTTGCATCGGCATTAAAGTATGAATCACAATTAAGAATGAAATTGTTCGATGAACCATTATCGATTTGCAGGCCGGTATCGTTACACTCGTAAAAGCGACAATGTTCAACAGTGTTGTAATGTCCGTTGGATATTATCATTCCATTATCGCCGGCAGCATAAAAATCGATGCCTTTGATATGCCAGTAACTGGCTTTTAACTCCAGGCCCCGTGCCGATGAACTGTTTCTTGTTTGGCCCGAGAAATCAAAAACCGGTCTTGTTCCTTCTACAGCAAACATCTTTATTGGGTTAGCGCTTGTCCCCGAGCGGGTTACATTAATTCCGGGAGAAGTTGAAATAATGTAAGTCCCCCCCCGAAACCCATATAATATCCCCGGCATTGGCTGCGCTAATTGCATTTTTTAGTTCGGTAACTGTGGTAACAGTTGTTTCTTTGGCCATTAGGGTGCCTGCCAAAAATAAAAAAAGAAGAAAGGGGTAGAATTGTTTCATGCTTATATGGTTTTATCGCTTCGTATTAAATCAGTTATAGTTTGAAGCAAAGATAGTTATAAAAGCCGGGGTGAGTCGGTAATTATTACCGGTTAATAGGGGACAATCTGACGTTTTTAGGGTGAGAAATTATGGCGGTAAACATTAAAAAAAGCCCACAGCATACACCGTGGGCTAATATTTTTGCTCAAATTAATGCTTTTGAGTAATGAGTTTTCTATTTTTAATTCTTATTTACAATTCAGTAACTGTGAGCACTGCATTGTTTTTACCAGCAGTAATATCAACCATGAAAACATATTTTTTACCTGGTGTTAAGCTTTCTCCTGAAACAATTCCGAGGTTTCCGGGGTCACGGCCATTGGTACCATTACCTACAAAAATCAGTGAACTGGTGGTGGTTAATGCATTGTGGGTATATTCACCTCCCCAACCTTTCTGATGGAAAAACTTGAAGTTAATACTGGTTGATTTTATCGACTCGTCGGCCACCACAGTTACCTGGTATTTTTTGGCCTCTACCTGAGCCAGACAAAGGGCTTTATCCGGGTTCCATCCTACCTCGTTGGCGAGGGTTGGCTTACCAATATCGGTTCCAATTATCCACAGGGCTCCTGAACCATCGTCCTGAAGAGTTGCCAGATTGCTACCGTTCATGGCTTCAAAAATAAAATACCTGCGATTGAAATTGGCGGTTACTCTGTATTTTCCTGTTACCGGACGGAAAGAGAATGTGCCATCCTGATTTTTGTTCAGATAATCCTCGTCAATCCACCATTCATCTATATCGGCAATTCCGGTAACTTCAATGGTTTGATTTTTGGTTAAATTGATTTCAACTTTGTAGTTGTCGTCGTTTATCATACTCATTTCAGTTCCGGCAAACTTCAGGGTGATAAATGGAGCGGCGCTATAATTCAGTGTGTTGAATAAAATAGAGTAATTGCCGGCAGTTGTATTTGAGAATGGAATGGTGGCAACCGACCCCTCTTTTATTGCTCCATTCATCCAGCCAAAAGTGATTTCATTTCCCTGGCTACTGATAACCGGAGTTTTAATATATCCTTTAACCTTTTGCGGAAAATCGGCAGTGGCAGCATATTGATACAAACCGGTACGCGCCATCGTAAAATTGCCGTTCTCGGTAACAAGAGTTAAGTGCGGATAATCAGGCCTGGTAAGAGGCAGGTTAAAGCTTTCTTCAACTGTGGCAAAGCGAATGTTTTGAAGCACAAACTTCAGAGTGGCCGTACCGTTTGGAATATCTTTGTAAAAAGGCACAAATATTTTACCACTGTACTGGCCAAAGCTTTTGGTACGGATAATGGTTTCTGATACTTTTTCATCACCAAAAAATAGTTGTGCTTTCAGTGTAGAAAGTGGCACTTCTTTATCGCCTACGGTGGCAGAGAAAGCAATACTGTCCCCAAAATGCGATGCATTTATATCGCTGTTGATGGTTAGTATGGGTTGTCCTGACGACTCTTTTTCATCTTCACAGGCGTTAAACCCAATTAACGCGATGATTAATCCAAGGTATAAGAAATATCGTGTCATGTTTTAAATTTTTAGTTAATTTTTATTCCAACGGTACGATACAACCGATTTTGCAGGAACCTGATATGAAAAATGGTTCGTTCCGTCGCTGATGGTAATGGATTTGCCTTCGTTTGAATCGTTTTGCAGAACAAAGGCATAGGTTCCGTCGGTATTCTCAAAAGCAGAATAAGTTAATCCGGTAGCACTGTAACCGGTGGCTCTAATACGTGTAGCGCCAGGTTTAACCACCGACGATAGGTGCCCGATGATGTAATAATGCGAATTACGCACAATGGTTTTATAGTTTCCTGCATTAATATCAACGGCTCCGTAGCAGGTTTGACAACCTCCATGCCTGTTGGGTCCACGGTTCGAATCGAGCATCAGGTTCCATACAATTACTGCTTTACACCAATTGTTAACGGTTCCCAGGGCCACTTCAGTCATGTCGTCCATCAAACGGGTTGTTAAGTTTTGACCATCGTTCCAGGTGCCAATAGAAGTTTCGGTAAAAATCAACTCCTTATCGGGTGCTTGATTGCGAATGTTAACAAGTTCCATTTTACTGCCGCCATAATTGTGATAAGCTGCGCCTGTAATGTATTGACGGGCAACGTCATCTTCGTAAATTTTTATGGGATAATTAAACTGATCGCTCATGTTATCGTAATTGTAGTTATGGTCGAACACATAAATTTTTGTGTCCAATCCGGCTTCAACCAGTTTTGGCCCCAGAATTTTTACAAAATCACGTTGCTCGGTCCAGCCCATAAACAGCGAAGCTGAATTGCCACGGTTGAGTGGCTCATTTTGTGGAGTTATGGCGGTTATGTGAATTCCAAACTCTGCAAATGCCTTAATCCACTTCACAAAATAGGTGGCGTAATCGCTGTAATAAGCCGGGTTTAAATGGCCACTGGTCCACGAATTGTAAGGTTGTAGATCAGTTAAGTTGTTAACCTTCATCCATCGAGGGCTGGTCCAGGGAGATCCCAATATTTTAAT
>CAZFTD010000271.1:0-3377 GCA_964521525.1 uncultured Marinilabiliaceae bacterium
GAACGGACAAATTATTGATTATTAAAAATTTTTGTCGATATTTTTTTTTATCAGGTAGCATTGCTATATGAAAAATCCCTTGTAAACAACAGAATTTCCAATATTTAATTGTTTGATTAAATGATTAATACGCTTATTTTAAGAATGTCAGGATGCAATTTTTTCTCAATAGAAAACAATCCATCAAATTTTGAATTTTAAAGCCGGATTCCAATAAGCAGAACATCATCAATTTGCTCACAGTGTCCTTTCCAGGTTTCAAAAAAGTTGTGGTACACCTCTTTTTGTTTTAACATTGGTAAATGGTGGTTTTGCATTAATAAATTTTTAAAACCCGACTGTTTAAGCTTTTTATTTTGAGCCCCTCCAAACTGACTGGCATAACCATCAGTAAAAAGGTAAATGCAGTCGCCACCCAAATAGCGAATGGTATGATTGTTATAGGGTCGGTCGTATTCTCCTATGGAAACCGGCATATGGTCGGCCTGATAAATTAACAGTTCATTGTTGCGGATTACAAATAAGGGATTAAAGGCACCTGCGTATTCCAGCTCTTGATTTAAAACATCAATACAAACAACGCTGATGTCCATCCCATCTTTTACCTCACTATTCTGATGCTGCTGAAGCGATTCAATAACGAATTTGCGGAGCTCACCAATAATGCTGGCAGGTGATGAGATTCCCTTTTTACCTATAATTTCGTGTAAGTAAGCCACACCAAACATGCTCATAAAAGCACCCGGCACGCCATGACCGGTACAATCGGCTGCCACCACAACCACCTTATCGCCAATTTTCTCAACCCAATAAAAATCGCCACTTACTATATCGCGGGGTTTTAGTAGAACAAAATGTTCGGGAAGTACCTGTTTCAGATAAGCAGTTTTTGGCAAACTGGCCGTTTGAATTTTGAGCGCATACTCAATACTGGCTGTTAGTTTAGAATTGATGGCCTCAATTTTTTGAATCAATCTTAAATTCTGGTCTCGGGCCATTTTAATAGATAGCTGTGTTTTAACACGAGCCATCAGTTCAGGAATATTGAAAGGTTTTGTAATATAATCAATGGCTCCGGCTTCAAAACCTTTGAGAATGCTATTTGAATCGGTTTGGCCGGTGATAAATATTATGGGAATATCGCGGGTTTTACTATGCTCCTTCAACTTTTTACAGACTTCGTACCCATCCATACCAGGCATTACAACATCCAAAAGAATGAGATCCGGCTTAGGTTCCCCCATTGCCAGATTAATAGCATCATTACCATTGCCGGCACATAGATGATTGTACCTGTTCAGGGCATCTTTTAAAATTTCTATGTTTACCCCCGAATCGTCAACCAATAATATAACCGGCTTATTTTCAAGCATCTTCTCAACGAATTCTGATTTAACAATAAATTTAATCAGAAACAAATGAGAAAAAAAGGATTATTTTACTTTTCGGCCAAATTAAAACTCAATTCCTTTACGTGCCTCCACACCGGAATTATAATAGTGCCGAACTTCGGTCATTTCGGTAATCAGGTGAGCTATTTGGAGCAGTTCGGGTGCGGCATACCTACCTGTTACCACCACTTCGGTATTAGCATGGCGTTGTTGAATGGCCTCAATCAGTTCTTCAACCTTAAAAAGTTTAAAAAACACTGCTATGTTGGCTTCATCCAGCACTACCAAATCATACCTGCCTGAATGCATTAGTTCTGCAACTTCCTTTAGTCCGGCTTTGGCGGCATCAATATCATCAGGGGTTGGTTCTTTTACAATAAAACAACCTAATCCGTATTGTTTAATTTCTATATCAGGTAAATATTTCCTGGTAGCTTCAATTTCCGAATAGGTTTTGCCTTTAACAAACTGTGCAAAAAAAACCTTCTTCCCTGCCCCAAAGGCTCGTAATGCCAAACCAAATGCGGCCGTGGTTTTTCCTTTTCCGTTACCTGTATAAACCTGAATGTAACTTTGCATGATTGTTTTTACTATGTTTTAAAAATAGATTTATGTTATAATTCACATTGGAAAATAAGGAGGTAAATTTAACCAGATTCATGTTTTCACCTTGCATTTTTAGCTTTTATGCATTTTTTCTTTTAGTGGTTTTATATAACTGCTTGAAATACCATATTTATCTCGCAAAGGATTAACTATTTTACCGTACAACTGTTCTTTATATGCTTTATCAGCACCTCCTGTTTTATACAATTCCTTTAAGCTATTATACTTATCGGGATATTCACATTTTATGAAATCAAAAAAATGATTTCTGGTTTTGCCACGCAAGTATAAAACACCCGGTAACATGTAGTGAACATTAGCATTTTTAGCTTCGGAACACAGGCACTCTATATTTTTCGTTTTAGTTGATTTAAAGCCGTTTCACAGCGTGTTTCAATGTAATTTTCCATACCAGCTAACCTCATTCTTTTTCAAGATAAGGATTATAGGCTATTTCCCATAGGTACCCATCAGGGTCGGCAATATAACTGCTATAGCCTCCCCAAAAAACTTTCTGAGGTGCTTTTACTATTTTCACGTTTTTTTGGCTTAAGCTTTTAATTAGCTCATCAACTTCGGCTTCACTCCAAACATTATACGATATGGTAAAACCTTTAAAGCCTTCACCATAAGCATCAACAGTGACATCTTTGGCCAATTCTTCTTTAGAATACAAAGCGATATGAATTCCGTTGAGCTGAAATAAAACCAGATTATCATTGCTCATATCGGAGCGTTCCCATCCAAACTTATTCTCGTAAAAATCTATCGAGACACTTAAATCATTAACGCCCAGCGTTATAAATGTGATTCGTTGTTCCATTATTTTATGAAATTATACCCTATTATTTTTTTTGTATAAGACTATTTATATAAATCGATAAAAATTTGATCAACCGTACTTAGCCTGCAAATATTCAATAGTTGATTTCATTATTTTTTTAAGTGTATCCGGATTTATATCGGATAACTTTTTAATATAAATACAAGATTTTCCCATTTTAAACTTCCCTAAATCATTGAGCAATTCGTCCTGACCAGAACAACCAGAGTAAACGTAAAGTGAAATTGCTGCTTTACGGGGTGAAAAACCAATTAGCGGCCAATCGCCTTCTTGTTTGCTTTTTTCCGACTTATAATGGTATTGTCCGAATCCGATAATTGAGCCACCCCACATTTTGGGCTCATAACCAGTAAAGTCTTTCATCAATTTTAATAATTCCAGACTATCTTCAATCTTTTGTTTGGTGTCGGCAAAAGAGTGAATAAATTCGATAACATTAGCATCGTTCTGTTTGGTTTTTAATTCTGCCATGTTTTTATTATTTAACACTATTATCCGACTAAAACGTAATTTTGTACTTTTTCACGCAAAACTAC
>CAZFTD010000272.1:0-3377 GCA_964521525.1 uncultured Marinilabiliaceae bacterium
CATGTTATTTTGTTGATTTTCAATAATTTAACTGTTTTGTCATGTACTAAGAAATAAACCACACAATGCAATCGTGCGGCAGCGAACGCTATAGAATAGATACTCTGAAGGACTTACAGAAAGAAATGGAGAAATATCATCCACTTAAATAAAACAAAATTAAGGAAATGAACGTATAATTTAGTAACTTTGTACATGTTTTGGTACGCAATTTAAAAGAGACAAAAATGAGAATCGTAACCAGTCGTGAGTTCCGGGATAATCAAAAAAAGTATTTTGACATGGTTGACAAAAACGAACAGGTAGTTGTCAAGAGGAAAAACCGTGTCTACAAGCTTGTTCCTGTTACCGATGACGATATGCTCGTGGATATTCCAAAAGAGTTTAGATGTGACCCATATGAGATTAGTCCCAGTGGCGATATGTTTTGGGCTGATAAGCGAAATGTAGAAAAAGTCAAAAAGGCGATTGAGGATAAAGAAATTGCCTTACGCCTGACATCAGAGGATGAAATTAAGAACTTCCTGAACAGCTTGTAAAATGTACACACTCGATATTACCGATAGGGCAAAAAAGGATATTGCCTCATTAAAAAAGAGTGGAGGAAAAGCAATGACCAATAAAATTGAAAAACTTCTGCAGGAACTAATCAAGCACCCCAAAACCGGTACTGGTCAAATCGAACAATTAAGAGGGAACATGCAAGGACAATGGTCAAGGAAAATAGACAAAAAGAACCGCCTTGTTTATACCATTAATGATGAAATCGTAACTGTAGAGGTACTCTCAGCCAAAGGGCATTACGGTGATAAATAAGGAAAATCCTTCCCCGTTCGCGCCGATTTGCAATCGGGGCAAAGTCGAAGCCCGAGTTAGTCATGAACTGCCCCCGTTGGTGCGCGATTGCATCTCGTACCTTTTTCATTTAATTTGTAAGCCTTGCAGTAGTTGAATGGATAAATGTATTTATAAATAAACCACACAATGCAATCGTGCGGCAGTGGGGCTTAAACTTCTTTGAGTGACGATTTTTGTTTTTATACATCAAAAATCAGGTCTTATTTTAACGTTTAAAAGGTTAATAAAATAGTTTTTAAATCGTTAAATTTGTAAGAGATAAAACAATGGAAATTATGCTTGCAGTAAACGGAATATACGATGGTAAGAACATCCGGCTTACAGAAAAAGTAACCGAGAAAAAGAAATACAGGGTTGTAGTAACTTTTATTGAAGAGTTGGAGCAAACTGATGATGTATTACGTGATTTTTCTTCACAAACCAAGGGGTTGGAGTTCTGGGAGGACGAAAGAGAGGATGTTTATCAGGACTATTTACAAAACAAGGGTTAGACGATGAAAATAGGAGATATTATCTTAATACCTTTTCCTTTTGCAGAATTGACTAACAAAAAAGTTAGGCCTGTAGTTGTTATCGCCGAGACAGCTGACAAGTACAAGGATATTGTTGTTTCTGCGATAAGCTCGGTAGTTCCTAAAAAAATATCCAAGCGGGAAATAGTTTTACAACCCAACCAGATAAATTTGTTACGGGTACCATCTGTTTTAAAAGTTGACAGGATTGTTACTTTAAAGAGAGAAGATAAGATTGCTGATTTAGGTAATTTATCAAAATCAGAAATAACTGAATTTAAATCTATTTTGTTGGAAATGGTAAAATAACTTTTACCCGTTCGCGCCGATTTGCAATCGGGGCAAAGTCGAAGCTGGCATTGGCAAGCCCCCCCGCTAATCATAGTTTGTAAATAAAAGCATAGAATTATTGAAAGAGCTAAGCGTAGATTGCATCTACGCTTTCTTTTTTCGGTAGTTTGGCGTTCGGCTCTGCCGCTTGGTTTACCAAGAACTGCCATTTCCACCTGACAACAAGAATCAACTATCTTTAGATGGAACTCGCCAATAGAATTCGATTCATAGGGACGACGTTGTTTCTGCTACAGGTGGCTTTCTCCGATTTTTTTATGTTTCCAAGTATTGTATCTTGCTAAAAGAATGTGACTTTATTGTTGAATTTAAAAGATTCTGTTTTATGGCATTATCCTATCATCAGCAAAAGTTTATTAACCGTTTAACTATGGGGCTTTCAACAATGGGAGCCGGTTTCACTATAAGTGATATCATCTATAACCTTAGGCAATCATTTAAATCTTTTCGGCGTTTCTTTAAAGTTGTCTGGAATTTTAGAGGCTTTGACTATACCTCAACGTTAAAAGTTTTGGATATTTGTTTAAAAATGCAACTAGAGAGTTTACAAGCTGATAGTAAATTTAAAGAGGTGGATGAAACAAGATTGCCTAAGGAAGCACAACTACAAAAATGTTTGCAATTGCTGGATAACATATTGAAAGATGATTACTCGGAACGTTGCGGTTATGACCATAATTACGAAGTCTATTTCCAGTCAATTGAAGGTTCTACGTGCAGTACAATGGAAAGTACAGCAACAGAAGAGCAAAAAGAACACAACCGAAAAGTAATAGAAAAGGCTCATGAACTCGAAGAGGCTGAATGGAATGAATTTATGAATATATTGCGTTCAGATTTAAGGAGTTATTGGACTTGAGTGCAAATTCTGGCCGACCACAAAAATGTAAGCAGCACCAAACGCTATAGAATGGACACTTTGGAGGATTTGCAGAAAGAGTTGGAGAAATATCATCCATTTAAAATAAAAAGTAAATGAGAGAATTTATCGTTAACTTTGTAAAGAACAAAAGCTTTACAATTATGAATGCAGCAGAAATAAAACTGGACTTGTTTAGAAGGTTGGACAAGTTGGACAATCAAAGTCTGGAAAAGGTTTATACAAAAATTATTAACCTAATAAATGCTGATAATCCTAGAAAGGATGTGTTATCGCCGGAAATCAAAGCTGCTTTAGATGAGGCTTTAGAAGACAGTAAGAAAGGAAGGGTATATGCTCATGAAGAAGTTATGCAAAAGACAAGAGAAAAATACCCAAACCTTTTTAAATGAAAATAATTAAATGGACTGATTCAGCTTTAAAAAGCTACCATGAGAATATTGATTACCTACTACGGGACTGGACAGAGAAAGAAGCATTAAATTTTATCGATGATGTTGAAGGGGTTCTGTTTAATTTGAAAAAGGGGACTGTAGAATTTAAAGAAAGCAACTACAAAGGCATCCGGGAATGTGTTGTTTGTAAACAAATCACCTTGTTTTACAGGCATATTGACAATAACAAGATAGAACTTCTTCGTTTTTGGGGTAACTATATTGATAATAATAAGTTAAGATTTTAATCCCACAGCACATACCCCCGCTGGTGCGCGATTGCATCGCGTACCTTTTTCATTTAATTTGTAAGCTTTGCAGTTGTTGAATGGATAAATGTTT
>CAZFTD010000273.1:0-3329 GCA_964521525.1 uncultured Marinilabiliaceae bacterium
TTATTGTTTTACTATTCCAGTATTATTGGCATCCTGGCCATGATGAAACCATATATGGTTGATTTGGGATATAACATAAAGGAAATCGGCTTTATGTCGGGTATAATTGGTACCTCGGTGGCAACAGTATGTGCTTTTCTGGCGGGTTATATTATAAAACGATTGGGGCGAAAGACCTCTATTTATTTGTTTGCCATAACAAATATTCTTGCAGCCGGATATTTTTATATTATTTCTTTTAGCACGCCTTCGTTGGTTGAATTGTATCTGGCAATTTGTTTTGTATGGGGAGCTTATGGCTTATCAACCGTTATTATTTATACAACGTCTATGGATGTTGTGCGCGAAAGTAGTGAAGGCTCTGATTTTACGGTTCAAATTGTTATTACTCATTTGAGCAGTATTCTTATTGCTGTTTTTAGCGGGCGCATTGGTGATAGCATTGGTTACAACGGCTTGTTTGGAGTCGAAATTCTTTTTGGTCTTGCAACAATTGGGGTGCTTTTATATAACTATCCGGTAAAACTAACAAAATGGAAATAGATCGGGTATTACTTGAAAAGTATGATGTTCCGGTTCCACGGTATACCAGCTATCCACCGGCAAATAAATTCCTGGATGGATTTTCTGAAAAATCTTTTCTAAAGTTGGTTGAAGACTCAAACCTTTATGGACCAGCCCATGTTGGGTTTTATATTCATATCCCTTTTTGCCATAAAATTTGTTTCTATTGCGGGTGCAACGCTCTTACTGTTAAAGGCAGTAACATAGTTGACGATTACTTTAATGCCATTGAGAAAGAAATTTTAATGGTAACGAAGCATTTAGATAAGAACCGCAAGGTTTCACAAATTCACTTTGGCGGAGGAACACCAAATTCGGTTGATGTTGGTTATATCTCAAGAATAATAGATGCAGTTTCTAAACATTTCAGCTTTATTGATAATCCGGAAATTGCCATTGAATGTCATCCCGCCCATCTGAATTATGCATATATTAATAGTTTGATTAAATGCGGAATAAATCGAATTAGTATAGGCATTCAGGATTTTAATAATAAGGTTCTGGAAGGGGTGAATCGGTTACCATCAGCATTACCGGTTAATCAATTGATAGACTTTATAAGGACTTATTCTCCAGCTGTTTCTGTTAATTTTGATTTTATTTATGGCCTTCCTGGTCAAACTATTGAATCATTTTCCGAAAGTATTAGAAAAGCTATAGAGCTGAGACCCGACCGGTTGGTAACCTTTTCCTATGCACATGTGCCTTGGTTAAAAAAACACCAGAAAATCCTTGAACGTAAAGAGTTGCCTCAACCTGCTCAGAAGCTTGAACTTTTTCTGGCTTCCAGACAATTGTTAGAAGATTCGGGTTATATTTCATTAGGCCTTGATCATTATGTATTACCTGATGACGAATTGAATTTTGCTATTAAAAACAACCAGTTACAACGCAATTTTCAGGGTTACTGCACCCGACGAACAACCGGGCAAGTATATGCATTTGGAGTTTCAGCTATTAGCCAGCTAAATAAAGGTTACATTCAAAACTTTAAGGACCTGAATCTGTACATTTCAAAAATATCAGAAAACTCACTGGCCGTTGATAAAGGTTATATTCTTTCGAATGAGGATCAGATAATTGGAGAAGCAATCTCGCAATTAATGTGCAATTTAAACATCGACTTAAGAGTTGTATCCGATAAATTTGGAATTACTCTTAATGAATTAAAGAACATTACCGGATTTCACGAATCGAAGTTAAAGGGTTTTATTTATGATGGATTAATTGATTTTCATGATAACCGATTGTCTGTTAATCGAAAAGGGTCAATATTTATAAGAAATATTGCAACAGTTTTTGACCCGGCGTATAAAAACAGTACCAATAATTATTCAAAATCGGTATAGGTATGAACAAGGTCAAAACCGAAATCACTATTATAGGAGCCGGACTTACCGGTTTAACAATGGCCTGGTATCTTAAGCGCGCCGGGAAAAAAGTTGTTTTACTTGAAAAAAGCAATAAGACTGGCGGTGTTATTGACACCGTGAATGAAAACGGGTTCGTTTTTGAAAAGGGACCAAATACTGGAGTGGTGGCAACACCTGAAGTTGTTGAGCTTTTTGATGATTTAGCAGGGAAAGTTGAAATGGAATTGCCCAATGTGATTGGGAAAAAAAGGTGGATATGGAAAAACGGGAAATGGCAAATATTGCCACAAGGCTTTAGAGGTATTACAACTCCGTTATTTACGGTTAAAGATAAAATAAGAATTTTTGGAGAGCCTTTCCGAAAAGTTGGAACGAATCCTGATGAAACATTATCTGAAATGGTAGTGCGTCGATTGGGGCAAAGTTTTCTTGAGTATGCTGTTGACCCTTTCATTTCAGGCATATATGCCGGAGACCCTGACAGGTTGGTTACACGATTTGCTTTGCCTAAATTGTATAATTTAGAGCAGACTTATGGCAGTTTTATTAAAGGGGCTCATAAAAAGCATAAGGAACCCAAGTCTTATCTTGAAAAACGGGTTTCAAGGGAGGTTTTTTCTGTTAAAGGAGGCTTTAGTAACCTGATTAATACTTTAAGTCAGGATGTTGGTATTGAAAACATGATATTTAATATTTCAAATCTTCAGGTTAATAAAAGAGACGATGATTTTGTAAGTACGTTTATTTTCGACGGCCGCGAGGTGGAGGTTTTATCACAAAAGGTAATTTCTACATGTTCGGGAATGGAAGTAAAAAAAATCTTTCCATTGGTTAGAAGTGATTTAATGGACAAAGCATCCAATGCAGTTTATGCTAAGGTTATACAAGTAACAGTTGGGTATCGTCTATGGGATGGAATTAATATAGATGCTTTTGGCGGATTGATACCTTCTGTTGAGAAGAGAGAAATGTTGGGTGTTCTATTCCTTTCGTCTCTTTTTCAATCCCGGGCACCTGACAATGGCGCGTTACTTTCAGTGTTCCTGGGAGGAATTAAAAGACCGGATATATTTGATAAACCGGACGATGAAATTGAACGCTTAGTAAGAATTGAGATTGAAGAAACTCTTGGGAGTAGGAAAAACCCTGATCTTTTTAAGATTTTTAGATATGAGCATGCTATACCTCAGTATGAAAAATCAACCGGAGAGAGATTGGCTGCTGTGGAGCAGATTCAGAATCTGTATCCCGGATTAATTATTGCCGGTAATCTACGCGATGGAATTGGTATGGCTGATCGTATTAAACAGGGAAAGCAGATTGCAACTCAAATAATCCAAGTATTATGAAACACCGTGCACTTCTTTTGGTTAACGTTGGTACACCCGATAA
>CAZFTD010000274.1:0-3328 GCA_964521525.1 uncultured Marinilabiliaceae bacterium
GTGTTTCCCGAAAAGTCGGGACAAGTTGTGTTTTTTCGCAAACATGTTCGTTTCATAATCCAAATTTTAAAATTCATTCTACTGTTAATTGCGAAGTTAACCGTATATCGTCTGAGGAGGCGCCTACCATAACTGTAAAAACACCTGGTTCCACTACCTGTTCCATTTTGACGTTAACCATTGATAAATCCTTCTCAGTTATTGAAAACGAAACAGACTTTTCTTCACCAGCCTTAAGAAATACCCTTGTAAAATGCTTCAATTGTTTCAATGGCTGAACAGTAGAAGCAACCTCATCGCGCAAGTATAGTTGAACAACCTCTTCCCCATCGTATTTACCTGTGTTTTTTACATTCAACAATACATTAAACTCGAACCTCCCTTTTTTCTCAATTTTAAGATTCTGGTAATCGAATTGGGAATAGCTTAATCCAAAACCAAAACTATATAATGGGGCAGCAGTCATTTCAACATAATCGTGTCCTTTAGGATTCTTTTTATTGTAATAAACCGGAATTTGCCCTTCATGACGTGGCACTGACACAGGCAATCGACCGGCAGGATTATAATCACCAAATAAAACATCGGCAATAGCATTACCTCCTTCCTGCCCTGGATACCATGCCGTAAGAAGTGCATCAGCATTATTGGCAGCCCAATTCATATTTAAGGGCCTTCCCTGAATATAAACAACAATTAATGGTTTTCCAGTTTGTTTAAGGGCTTTAAGTAAGTCAGTTTGTTTTCCAAGTAAATCAAGGGTCGCTCTGTCATAACCTTCGCCACTTTCCATATCACTTACACTCTCATTAGACACCACTGCTGCTCCGGTTTCAATATAATTGGTTTTAAAATCACGTGCACTTGATCCTCCTACTACAACCACTACAGCATCTGAGCGACGAGCTGCTGCTACTGCTTTATTAATTTCAGTTGATAGAGTATCTCTAATGGCACACCCCTTAACGTATTCGATGGCCGATTTATTCAGCTTCGATTTAATACCATCAAGCACGGTTTTAACATTTCCTTCATCCTGAGGAGCAGTATAATCGCCTAGCATGTTGTAAATATTATCTGCATTGGGACCTATAACCGCTACTTTTCTTATGCTCTTATCTAAAGGAAGTGTGTTATTTTTATTTTTAAGTAATACAACAGACTGCTGAGCGGCCTTGCGAGCCAGTGCGATATGCTCAGGAGTTCTTACTTCTTCTTTGGCTTTATCAGGATCAACATATGGATTCTCGAATAATCCCATTTCAAACTTTAGACGAAGGATTCGCTTTACTGCTTCGTCAATAATTTTTTCAGAAATGCGTCCGGATTTTACAGCTTCAATAAGGTTTAAGTAAGCCTCGCCTCCTAAATCAGAGTCAACGCCGGCCTTTAAAGCGAGAATGGCTGCAGCTTCCATATTTTCGGCCACATAATGAGAACCTTTTAAGCCTTCTATACTACCCAAATCGGAAACGACAAATCCTCTGAACTTCCATTGATCACGAAGAACCTCAGTTAATAAATAACCATTGGAAGTACAAGGAATTCCATCAATTGAGTTATAAGCAGTCATTACTGACAAAGCTCCAGCTTCAATAGCAGCTTTGAAAGGAGGTAAAAAATTCTCGTGCAAATCGCGAACCCCTGTTAAAGTTGCATTCCCATTATGACCACCTTCAGGAATTCCGTAAGCTAAAAAGTGCTTTAAAGTAGAAATGACACCATAGCCATTGTTAATATTACCACCACCCATTCCAGTAACCATAGCTGCCCCCATATGGGCTGTCAAAACAGGATCTTCACCAAATGTTTCTTCAACTCTTGACCAACGGGGGTCGCGCGATAAGTCCAAAACCGGCCCATAACCAATATGCCCTCCTTGCAAACGTACTTCCTTAGCTATAACATTCCCGATCTCCTCAAGTAATGAAGTTGACCATGTGGATGCAAGACCAATACCGGTAGGAAACACAGTTGTTCCGATAGCCATATGACCATGCGGAGCCTCCTCGGCAAGAAATATTGGAATACCCAGTCGGGTGTTCTCTATAATATATTTTTGCAACGCATTACCAGCCTTTGCTGCTAATTTTGGATTAAGACCATTTTCAATCGTTTTTTGGGTCCAGGGATCGGCACGATAAACAGCCCAAAGCATTCCTATTTGCCTTTCTTTCACGAATTGCTCAAATCGGGCAGAATGAACCACCTCATCTCCATGCTTCTCGTACATTTCCCATCCCAGTGGACATAACAACTGACCCACCTTCTCTTCAATGGTCATGCGCTTTAGTAAGTCAATGGTACGTTCCTCTATGCCAAGTTTTGGATTTTTATATGCAGGCAAGGACTCTTGTTTACAAGAAGAAACAACGAGTAGGGATAACAAAAAAAAATAGAAAAAGACTTTCATGAGCAAATTTTTTATTAAAGATTCAGTTTTATTGAAGTACTCATAAGATAAACCTATTAGTAAGAGATAACTTTTAACTCAGAGGTATTTAAAATAATTCAGGTAAAGCCCAACCAATAGAAATGAACTAATTTCTTTACTCAGTTCCTGTAATTTTCACTTCAATAGGCTGTAGTAATTTTTGACCATTAACAACAGGAAATATATTAAATTGCAAAACTCCCTTAAATTTGTGATTGGCGTTATAACTGAAAATCATTTCACCTCTTTGCTTTGGAGAGAGATTGCCTGGATTTTGAAAAGTTATAATCTTTTGATTACCCTCAACAAAAAAACTTAGTGTCATTGGCTTTTCTGTACTATTGGCATAAAGCAGCTTTATTTGATGGCTTTTACCAAATTCAACCTTTCCAAAAGCTAAAACTTTTAAGCTTAGATATAATCCATTCCCAATTTCATAAGGATGATCCTCCTCAACAGGTTTTTCTTGAGATATTACATTTCCTTTAATCCAAACTCGATTAATATGAGTTTTATTATTGCTTAATACCACTATTTCTTTAGAAAAAGAACCCGGTCGATGCCGTGGATTATAGGAAATCGTTATCTGACTTTTCTGCCCTGGATTAATTGCAGTTGATAAGAACTCATGACTGGTACACCCACATCCGCTTATAACCTCATCTATTTTAACAGAAGTTTTCCCCACATTTGAAAAAACAAATGAGTGAGATACAACTCCATGATTTTCAAAAATGTCACCAAAATCAAAAACTGGCTGATCAAATAATATTGATGAAGATATTATTTGTGTGAATAATGAATTACAACACAAAAAACAAATTAAAACTATTAAAGAGAATCCTTTCATCCGTAAATAATTTGTTTGTTAATGGTCAGATTGCTTGCCCGATT
>CAZFTD010000275.1:0-3311 GCA_964521525.1 uncultured Marinilabiliaceae bacterium
CCTGCATTAACTTATCCAGATGTATTCCGTAGTAGGCCTTTGTTGTTATAGAGAAAGCTGAGCTGTAACGCTCGTCCCAGTTTGAACCCGAACTCATGGTTAACAGATGTTCTATGGTTAAACCTTTCCCTTTCAGATTTTCATAATCGGATAAGAAATCCTCAACCGGTTGATGTATGCTTTTAATGTATCCGTCATCAATGGCACATCCTATTAAAAGGCCTATTATGCTTTTGGCCATCGAGAAGGAGTTGCTGATGGTTTGTTCGCTGCTTTCTTCTGAATAATACTCGTAAAGTATTGAATCGTTTTTTACAACAAGAAATCCAGTTGTTTTCATCAGAATTAAAGAATCCATAAAAGCCTGAGATGGCTTAACGATGTTGTATTGTTTGGAAATTGGCCAGGGTTGGGGCGTGTTGGTTTTCACTTCCCGGTTGTGGAAAATCTTATAGTCGTAAATACCTGAATAGCCATAAATAAGAGCTTTTTGCAGATATACCGGTAGTGCTAAATATATACCTGCCATTATGGCCAATACCACAAAAAAAACAACGAATTTGGCAGATATTCTCTTGAGGAAACTTGCAGGTTTGTTTGGGTTGGGCTTTGGTTTCATGGCTATTTTGTTTAATTGGTTATTATAAAGGCTCTGGATCCCATTCTCTGATATAAATGGCATGTGGGAATGCTTCGGGTTTAAATATTGAACGGTTTCCAATGGTTCTTAAACATTCCTGAATGCCTTCGGCAACGCTGGGATGTGGGTAAAATATTTTTAATACTTCGCCCAAACTGTTGCCCTGATTAATTAAATGAGCTACTGAAACAATATAAGCTGATGCCTGGGGACCCGATGCACGCATACCCAGAATACGCTGATCTTCATCCTTGCTAACCAGAATTTTTATAAACCCGGTGGTGCTGCGCATGGCAATTGCCCTGTTTATAAGTTCGTTTGAATAATAGGCCACTTTGTATGGAATGCGTTTTTTTCGTAAGGTTTTTTCGTTGGCCCCAACGGCAGCAACTTCGGGTTTAAAAAACATTAGTGTACTCATGTGCGAGTAATCAAGAGGATACCCTGTTTTACCTGCCATTCGCTCAACAGCCTTGCGTCCTTGTAGTTCGGCCACACTGTACAACTGCGCATGGCCGGTTACATCGCCGGCTGCATAAAAATGACCGGGTTCACCATTCATTAATACCTGACAATTCCCATTAATTGGAAGAGTTCCTTTTTCAGTTGGAATAATGCCGGCATTTTCAAGCTTCAGCGGCTCCAGATTGGTTACCCGGCCAATTGATATGAGTGCTACGTCAACTTCGAGCACTTTGCTGTGCCCATCGTCATAATCCAAAATAACTTCCAGGTAATCAAGATGTTTGTGAATGGTGCGCAGGTGTGCTGTGTGATGAACTATAACGCCGTTCTTCTCCAGATTGTCTGATACATAGTTGCTAACGTCATCATCTTCGAAGGGTAAAACCCTGTTGGCACGGTCGAGTAAATGCACTTCAGTTTGTCGGAAATTGGAGAATATGGTGGCAAATTCACATCCAATAATACCCGACCCAATTATAAGCATTTTTTGAGGAAACTGTTTCAACGAGAGAACGCCTTCAGAGTTGATAATGCGTTGCCCGTCTACTTCAATGCCTTTATATTCGCGGGGTTTTGAACCAGTGGCTATCAGGAAGTTTTTACCTTTGATGATTTCTGAACCATCGGCAGTTTTAACTTTTACCCGGTGGGCATCAACAAATTCGGCCATGCCGTTTAAAAGGGTTATGGTGCCTTTTATGCCGGGATTACGTGCAAATGTTTCAATCTGGCTGCGCATTTGGTACTGTTTTTCTTTGGCAGCCTTCATAATGGTGTTTAGCACTTCTTTGTAGTCAACTGTTAACCCGCTTGCCCTGTATCCCCTATCAATGCGTGCTGCTATTGAATAATCCAGTGATAACTCGTACATGGTCTTTGAAGTTAAAGCACCATTCATAATGCCTGCACCACCTAAATGGCCGCCTTCAATCAGACAAACACTCATACCAAAATCCACTCCACGCACAGCCCCCGAGAAACCAGCCGGACCACTTCCTATAACCACCAGGTCGAATTCTCTCATTTTGTTTTTTCGAGAAATTTAATGAAAAAAAAGAAAAGCCGCACAGAAAATTTAATCTCAATGCGGCTTTTACATTATATTATCGAATGTGCTGTTTTAATAAACCATTAATCATGCGGATCGTTAGGGTTGTAGCTTTTAACATGCCGGTTAACTTTAGCACCATACAATTCGTTGATTGGTAGTATAATACCTGTTTCTTCCACACCGCCAAATTCTTCGTTTACGGCAGTACCAAAAGTTTTCATCGATGGCGACAGACTCATATAAGCATTTACCAGTGGTGGAATGTTTTCGCCCAGCTCACGAACACGTTTGCTCAAAACTTTATAATCCTCATCGAAAGATTTCCCGGTAAACATTGTTTTGATGGTTTCTTCGCTGATGGATGATTTTATAGGAGTAAACGGATACACCAGTTTCTGAGGGTCACCAAAATAGAGTTCCATAAAAGCTCTGATTAAATCGCGCGATTCCAGATTGTAGTGTGTGTACATGGTAACTTTTCCAAAAAAATATTTCATTTTTGGATTATTTACAATGAGCGAACCCAACCCGTCCCATAAATTGTCGAGTGCAAACAAGCTTTTAGCTCCGGCTTTGCTCGATTGATAATGAGGCTGTACAAACGACCGACCCAATTCGATGGTATACGGAAGGTAGTTTTCGATAAATTCAGGCGAAAAATAAAACATATGCGATGTAGCCAGCTCAATATGACCTTCCTGATTTGGTTTTAACTTGTCACACATTATGTACCGATATCCACCAAGAATTTCTTTCTCGTTAGGATCCCAAACAATTAACTGACGATAAGGAACATCATTGGTGTCATACTCGTCCACATCAATCTCTTTTCCTGTTCCCCCACCGGCTGCTCTAAAGGTGAGCTCTCGTAAACGGCCCACTTCCAGCATTAGGTTGGGAGCTTCGTGTGCTGAGAAATCGTAAATTTTATTCTGCCCCTTATTGGTATTCCTTACGAAACGTTCTTTAGTAAGTTCTGCCTCCAGTTTCTGACGAGGTACCGGGGGAATTACTGGTTTTATGATATTCATTAATTCAATGAATTAATTAAAAATGGTTGTGCAAAATTAATGGTTTTTTGCCAAGTCGTAAACTGTGGCCTTTATTTTTTGAGCCCACTCATGGGCATTTAAATTGCTGGTAAGCTTTTCCCAC
>CAZFTD010000276.1:0-3296 GCA_964521525.1 uncultured Marinilabiliaceae bacterium
CCGGATGGTGGAATTGGTAGACACGCAGGACTTAAAATCCTGTGGCCATTGCGGCCGTGCGGGTTCAATTCCCGCTCCGGGTACAAAAGAGAAGGTTGTCTGAAGTGGACAACCTTTTTTGTTTTACTACCTTCACATTCTTTAGTATATACTAACAATTGCCAGCATAAACTATTTTGTTTATTTTTGAACCACTAAAATGCTGGCCCTTATGGCAAAAAAAAGAAAGAAAAAAACTGAACTTCCTCAAAAAATGCGAAATGAGGCTTTCAGGCGTACTCACAAAGCTACGTTTCTTTTAAACGACAAGGAGAATGAAGCCATTGAGGCTTATTGCAAAAAATACAAAATCATCAATAAATCGCGGTTTATGCGCGAGGCTGTTTTAAGGGCGGTGATGAATCATCTAATGGAGGATTATCCTACTTTATTCGAAAAGCAGGATTTGGACAGGTTGGTGGTGAAACAGAATTTGCAAGCCTGATTTTTACAATAATTCAGGTATTATTTGTTTACTCCACTTTTTTAACCGATAATCGGTCAGGTCGGGTTCATTATCTTCATCAAGCGCCAATCCAACCAGTTTGCCATTTTGAAAAGCTTTCGATGTTGAAAAATCATACTCATCAGCCGGCCAGGCTCCAACAAAATTCACTTCCCGGTTTTCAAGCATTTTAAATAATTTACCCATACCATCACAAAACGTATCGGGATAGTTTTGTTGGTCGCCCAACCCAAAAAGGGCAATGGTTTTACCCTTAATGTCGCATTGAAGCAACAAGGCTAAAAAATTTTCAAACTCGTCTTGCAGCAAACCCACACCCCAGGTTGATGCTCCTAAAATAAGGTTGGTGTGGTTGTTAATGATTTCGGGAGTAACCTCCTCGGCTGGGTAAAGGTTTGCATCGGGTATGTATTGATGGAGTTTTTCGGCTACATAACGTGTATTGCCAAGCGATGAGCCGTATATAATGGCGGTTGGTTTCATTCGTTACTTGTTTTACAAGAGTTTAATTAGGAAAGGCATAAAAAATAGGTTTGTGGTTCAAGTTGTTTTGCATAGATTGTGTTTCTTTTTACTAATTCCTATAACAAGTGTTAATCCACATCAGTTCAAATTATATCTGTTATTTTTTACTTTAAGAAATTTTAATATGGTCAAAAACAATAAGTGATAAACCGAACACGTGTTTAAGATTCTTATAGTCTTTAATAAAATCAGAAAACTAAATTTAACATTTAAATACTTGTTTTTTGTATTAAAAATATGCCATCTCTAATGGGCAAAATGGTTTTTTCGAGTAGGGGGTTGTTTTTTATCAGGGTATTAAAATCCATAATCCCTTTGGTGTAATCATCGTCGGGCATATTGTCTCGTGCCACTTTCCCATCCCATAAAATATTGTCGGCTAAAATAAAACCACCTTGTTTAAGCTTTGGCAGAACCATTTCCAGATATTGGGGATATTCGCGTTTGTCGCCATCAATAAAAACCAGATCGAACGTTTCTTCAATGGTAGGTATAATTTCCAGAGCACTGCCAATATGGAGGGTTATTTGATGATGCACATTGGCTTTTTGGAAGTAATTAAGAATGAGGCTTTCAAGCTCATCGTTTATTTCGATGGTGTGAATATGACCTTCAACGGGCATACCTTTTGCCATGCAAATGGCCGAATATCCTGTAAACGTTCCAATTTCCAGAATCGACAGCGGCTTAATCATCCGGCAAATCATTTTCAATAAGGAGCCTTGCAAATGGCCCGACAGCATCCGGGGACGCAAAACGTTCAGATGTGTATATCGGTCAAGCTCGTAAAGAATAGGGTCTTCAGGGTCGATATGATTCAGAATATATTTTTCCAGTTCTGCATCCATCATCATTAGCTTTGTCGGTAAATTAAGTAGGAAAGGCGCGATTCGTCGAATATTTCGTTGGCTATGGCCAATAAATCTGCTGAAGTAATATTATCAATCTTTTGATAAATCTCTTCCAGTGAGTCAACCCTGTTGTATAACAAATAGCTTTTACCAATGGAAAGCATTAAGCTTTCACGGTTTTCGGAAGAGATGGTTATTTGTCCCTTTAATTGACGCTGGGCATTGTGCAATTGCAATTTCCCAAGTGATTTTTCACGAAGTTTTTTAAGTTCGCGATTAACAATACTCAAACTTCTGTTGATATTTTCTTCATCGGTGCCGAAATAAATACTAAAAACACCGGTGCCCGAGTATGGCGAGTAAATGGATTCAATATTATAAGCGATGCCATTTTTTTCGCGCAACGACATATTTAAGCGGCTATTCATGCCCGGGCCGCCAAGAATATTGTTGAGCAGCAATAATCCTGGCCGCAGAGGACTATTCAGGTCATAAGCTACATTTCCAATGGCTATATGACTCTGGAACGTATCCATTTCCTTATCAACTCGCCTGGGAATATAAGGAATTATGGATGGTCGGTTGTTAACCAGCAAGTTGGTGGTTACAACACCAAAATATTTCGATGCCAACTTAAATAGCCGTGTAGGAAGTATTTCTCCAACCGAGCAAAGTACCATTTGGTCGGTATGATAATTGTTGGCCATAAAGCGCTCTATATCTGTGCGTCCAAACTTTCCGAGCGTTTCAGGCGTGCCAAGTATATTGCGCCCCATGGGGTCGTCTTTAAATACCAGCTCTTCAAAGTCATCGATGATTAAATCGGATGGATTATCCTTGTACGAATTGATTTCATCAATAATAACTTCTTTTTCTTTTTCAATTTCCTTGGCCGGGAAAGTGGAATTAAAAGTAATATCGTGCAGTAATTCAAGGGCCCGCTCAAAATCCTGTTTCAGAAAGGAGGCATAAATACAGGTTTCTTCTTTTGCTGTATAGGCATTTAGTTCTCCGCCAACGTCGTCAATACGGCTGAGTATGTGATAGGTTTTTCGTTTTTTGGTACCTTTAAAAATAACGTGCTCAATAAAATGGGCCATCCCATGTTCGTTTTCCCTTTCATCGCGCGACCCGGTATTGATAATTAATCCGCAATAACCAACCGGCGATTTGGTAGGGTGATGAATAATCCTAATGCCGTTTGGTAAGGTATGTGTGAAAATTTCCATGAATAAAAATTTCGGCAAAAATACTAAACATCAGTCAATATAAAGAGATGATAAAAAAATAGTACAATAAATATTAGGAAGTGGTTTTGCAAAAAGAAATCTTTATTTATCTTTGCACCGCATTTGCGGAGGGTACCATAGCTCAGTAGGTAGAGCAACGGACTGAAAATCCGTGTGTCCCTGGTT
>CAZFTD010000277.1:0-3273 GCA_964521525.1 uncultured Marinilabiliaceae bacterium
CCGGTTGCCCGGAAAGGAGGTACAGGCAAAGATAAATAAAAAATCCGCAGGGCTGCCCACCCCGCTAAAGTGGTATTAACCCCGCCAACCACCGGTGAAGCAATTAAAACAAGTTTAAAACAAAAAAAATCTATTAAAAATGAAAAAATTAGGAAAATTAACCATTAACCCCTCCAAAGTAATGAATAACGAAGAACTGGTAAACCTGAAAGGGGGGTATGGAGGTTACGGGAGTTGTGATCCTACTGCTGGTTTATTTTGTAGTAAAAAATGTACAACTTCTATTGGAACAAGTGGTGAATGCAAACCTACTTTTATTGGTAGTAAGATAATGTGTGCATGTGTTGAAGATTAATCATTTCCAATAAATTATGATTATGTTAGTTAGGGTACAGCTGTACCCTAACTAACACTTTACATTATTCAGATTTATTGGATTTTTACAAAAATATGGTGTTATGAAAAAACAAGCATTTTGCTATTTGGCTCTCTATTTAGTGGTAATATTTTTAATTGTATTGCTCAGTAAATGTACAATTCATCCTCCATCGGATGATTACTCCTTAGCTACCATAGATATCGAGAATGCGATAATAAATAATGAACCTCTTTTATTAAGTGATATTGCGCAAGGTAATATCGAGTATATTAAGCTTGATTCAAATGTAGATTGCCTTTTGGGAAAAAATGCACGGTTTTATCTGAATGATTCTTTGATAATTGCTATTGCGAATAATCAGATATACCTTTTCAATAGGGAAACAGGTGCATTTTTGAAAGAAATAGGAAGTCAAGGTGTTGATCCAAATGGTTATAGATCAACATTATACTCATTTCCGTATGATCATGATAGGAATAAATTCTACGCAAATTCATGGTTTCCAAACAGTTTTAATGAATATGATATTTCCGGTAATCTGATTTCAAAACTTGTAGTTGAATCAGAAGATGGGCCGGTTACTTCAATGGCACATTTTAAGGATTCTATCTTTGTTGGGCACATTTGGAATTATGATGGAAAGCAGAAAATTAGGATAGTTGTTTTTGATAAAATGGGCTCAATCATAAAAACGTACCCTCAATTTCTTGGATTTGAATACGATATGAATATACATGGTATAAGTGTCCTGCATTGGGATGGGTGGTTTTATAAATACAGTAGCAATTTATATTTTTTCGAGCGGTTAAGCGACACTATTTTTGTGTTAAGCCCTGAAAGTATGCTACCAAGATATGTCTTTTCAAATGGGATGTTTGGAATACCATATTCAAAACGCTATGAGAAAGAATATTTAAGTAATCCTTATAATTACTTAAATTTCAGAAGTATTTTTGAATCCCATAGGTTTTTGGTCTTCACTTATTTCTATCAAAAAAAATTGAACTATGGCATTTATGATAAAGTAAAGAAGAAAACTTTGGTGTCGGATAGTGTTGGGGGGTTAATAAATGATTTGGATAATTTCCTCCCTTTTAATTTTTATTCAGTAAATGACAGAAATGAGATTATTGGATTTAAAGAAGCATTTGAAATAAAAGAGTGGTTTAATGAAAACCCTGAAAAAATCCAAAAATTGCCACCCCACTTACAACGATTAAACAATATTGATGAAATGGACAATCCTGTTGTTATGATTGTAAAACTGAAAGAATAATGGCATCGTTTACCCACTACAAGCAGCTCGATGCCATGGATTGCGGCCCCACCTGCCTGCGTATGGTGGCGCGGTATTATGGTAAGAGCTATTCGTTACAGTACCTGCGCGGGCTATCGCATATTACGCGCGAAGGGGTTTCCATGCTTGGCATTTCCGATGCTGCTGAGGCCATAGGTTTCCGTACCAAAGGGTACCGGCTTACCTGGGAACAGTTACGAGACGAAGTGCCCCTGCCGTGCATTGTTCACTGGAACCAGCGCCATTTTGTAGTGGTTTACAAAATTAAATCAAAAAGAAATTTTTTCGCCAATCGGGGTATTGGCAGCGCTGCTCCCGAAACGGTCTGTGTGGCCGATCCGGCCTCGGGGCTGCTTACCTATACCCGCGACGAATTCCTCAAATGCTGGCTGAGTACCCGGAAAGGCGGCGAACACGAAGGTACGGCCCTGTTGCTCGAACCATCGCCCGATTTTTACAGTCACCACGATGAAAGTAAAAATAAAACGAGGTTCTTATATTTACTCGGTTACTTAAGGCCTTACCGAAAATTTATTGCACAGTTGATGCTGGGAATGTTAACCGGTAGCCTGATCAGCATGGTTTTTCCATTCCTGTCGCAATCCATGGTCGATGTGGGAATTGGCAACAATAACCTTTCATTTGTAGTAATGGTGCTGGTAGCCCAGTTGTTGTTAACACTTGGGCAAACTGCCAACGGTATGGTCAGAAGCTGGATAATGCTGCACGTGACTACCCGGGTAAGTATATCGCTTATTTCCGATTTTCTCATAAAACTGATGAAACTCCCCATGGCATTTTTCGATACCAAAATGATTGGGGATATCATGCAGCGCATAGGTGATCATGGCCGCATTCAATCCTTCCTCACGCAATCGCTTATCGATATTATATTTGCCATAATAACCCTGGTGGTTTACACTTTTATAATGGCTACCTACCACATTGGCATCCTTTTGGTTTTTTTCTCGGGCAGTCTGCTCTATATTGGCTGGGTACTCATGTTCCTGAAATACCGCCGCGAACTCGATTATAAAAGGTTTCAACAGTCGGCGGCCAACCAGGGTAATATTGTCCAGCTGGTTACAGGCATGCAGGAAATAAAACTTAACGTGTGCGAAAAACAAAAGCGGTGGGAGTGGGAGCGCATTCAGGCGCGCCTGTACAAGGTAAGCGTGAAAAACCTGGTTCTTAACCAGAATCAGCAGATTGGGGCAACCTTCATTAATCAGGCAAAGGATATTTTTATCTCCTTTCTTTCGGCAAAGGCGGTAATAACCGGCGATATGACCCTGGGGATGATGATGGCCGTACAATATATTATCGGGCAGTTAAATGCTCCCATTCAGCAGTTTATTGGTTTCACACAACAGGCACAGGATGCCAAAATAAGCCTTGAGCGCCTTGGAGAAATACATGGCCGCGATAATGAGGAAAACCCCGGTGCGGTAATTAACCACGATATCCCCGACGGGGCGGCAATTGCGCTCCGTAATGTAACATTTCAATATGAAGGGCCTCATTCGGCCAAAGCGCTCAATAAAATCGACCTCGAAATACCGGCCCGTAAAATTACTGCAATTGTTGGCCCGAGCGG
>CAZFTD010000278.1:0-3267 GCA_964521525.1 uncultured Marinilabiliaceae bacterium
TCATCTTTACCGATATTCTGTACCTGACGGCACAGTCCCGTTAGGGACTAAAGATTGGTAAAACACTTAATTGAGGATTGATTTATTGTCCCGTTAGGAACAAAACAACTTTTTACCGGATAGTAGTGATAATCTTTAATAAAAACAGAAAACTAAATTTAAACAGTTACTCAGTTATTAGTTCCCTACTTTTCAAAACCTGCCACAGAAAACCAGTTTTTACTTGGCCTTGTTCAATTCAGGAAAATTAAACACCATAGCAAATTCAGAGCCTTTACCCAATTCGCTGAAAACGGCAATTGTTCCATTGTTTTTTTCAACCATTTCTTTTGAAAGTGTAAGCCCCAATCCGGTTCCGGTTTCATTGGCCGTTCCGGTACGGCTGTTTGGTTTATCAAGGTCAAAAAGGGTTTGTACCAGTTCTGGAGCCATCCCTATTCCGGTATCAATTACAGATATAACCACTTTTCCGGGGAAACGATGGTCATTGACTGAACTCACAACTTCTATTTTACCTCCTGACTCAGTAAATTTTATCCCATTATGAATAAGATTGCGTATGGCCACCTCCATCATTGGAATATCTAAATTCAGCTTAAGTGCGGCATCAACATTATTAACCAGCAATACACCTTTACGCGAAGCTACAATTGATAAATGGTCGATAACATTAGTTACCATTAAGGCTGGCTTACAAATAACCGGATTAAAATACATTTGCCCAAGTTGCATTCTTGACCAGGTTAACAAGTCATCGAGCAGTTTATAGGTTTTTTCGCCGGCTTCAGCAATTTCATCAATAATTACTTTAATTTCATCGTGTGAAAAAGTATCAAGGCTGCTTTGAAGTACCGATGCAAGGCCAATAATTGCAGAAAATGGATTTTTAATATCGTGTGCTATAATGCTGAAAAAACGGTCTTTAGTTACATTTAATTTGAGCAACCGTACTTCATTGTCTCTTAATTGCTGTTCCAGTTTCTGCCTCGATGTAAAATCGGTCATAATTGAAACAATCTCCACCACATTGCCATTATGGTCGCGCAAAGGGCCAAAATACCAATTACCCCAAAAAGTAGTGCCGTCGTTTCTTTTAACGAGCGAAACAGTGTTAATAAAAGGTAGTTCGCCAGTAAACACCGGCTGTAAAAATTCCGCTCCACTTTCATCGGAGTCTTCAACCAGAAACTTTCTAAAATTGCAGTCTATCAATTCAGAGCTATTCTTAACCCCAAGCAATTCAACCATACGGCAGTTTACAAAGCTAAAATCACCTGATTGATTCACCACTCCAATACCAGTAATAGAATTATTAAAAACGGCATCGAGTTTGGCATTTTGATCAATCAACTTTATTTCGGCCTCCTTTAATGGGGTAAAATCCATCCCCACCAGCTGGTATTCCTTTTCTTTTTCACCATCCAGAAAAATAGTCCGAACAATCCATTTAATCCAATGCACTTTTCCTCCAACGGGGAACGATGTCTCAAGTTCAAAACTTGGATTAGCCAAGGTTACATTTTTTAAACTTTGAGCGATGTAATCTGTATACTTCTCCGGGAAATGCGAAGTAAGTAAATGGCCGGTGCAGTCGTCCTCATTAAAATTAAAAAATCGACAATACCGTTTGTTGGCATATGTCAGCTCTTGTGAAAAATTATACCGGGCAATCATGACCGGTGCATCATCAACCAACGAAGCATAGCGTTGTTTACTTTGTGATAAATTGGTGAGCGCATTTTTATATCCCGAAACATCAACCACCATCAGGCAATACTGATTTTCTGATAAATAAAAGCCGCATAATTCGATGTACTTTTTGCTTACAGGATGCATCCATTCTATCACAAAGTCTTCAAAACGTAATGAAGCTATCATATCCTCCACCAACAATGAATCACTTAAAACACTGGAAAGCAATCTCTTGGGCTCTAAATCAATTTCAAATATTAGAGACGCCATATTATTGGCCGATGTAATTCTAAAATCGAGCATGTTTCCTTCCACAAATAGAGGCTCCATTAGAATAATTCCTATCAGTGATTTTTGGAACAACTGATCCTGAATTCGTTGTTTGCGCTTTAATTCCTCAAAAAGCCTCTTCTTCTCGGTAATATTCTCTTTAACTGCTATAAATGCGGATATTTTCCCATCATCACCATTTTTAATTGGGGAAATGGTGGTTTTATCCCAGATATAATCACCATTTTTCGATTGATTTAAGAATTCGCCCCGCCAGGTTTTTCCACTTAATACGGTATCCCATAATTGCTTATATTCTTCATCCTCATGATAACCGCTTTTAAGGATGGAGATTTTTTTACCAACCACATCACTTTTTAAAAATCCATAATTCTTTTCAAATGCATGGTTAACATACTGAATACGTGCATTAATATCGGTAATTATCACAATGCTTTCAGCATTGTCAAGCGCGAGAAAAAGAGCTTCGGAACCAATCATAATGGTTTAAGGGCAAAACAAATTTAAAAAAATCACTTATAGCAAAATATTAACACTTCTCTATTCGAAAAAAATGGCAAAATCAAAGGTACTAATATTTGGGTAATCAGCACTCTCAAATTCAGATTATATGGTGCTTATTTGATTGATATAACTTTAATCTAAATTAAAAAAAACAAAATGCAACATCGCAAATAATTTGCAATAGTTGCATTTTTAACAGTATAACAATTTTCAATAATCGGGAACTAATCCCCTATTTTGATGTTTTCGCTACTCATAAATTTTACAAATCCTTTCGCCCCGTAAAACACCCAGCGCATTCATTGCTAAAGCTTCCATCTCATCCTCGCCGGGATAAATGGTAATTTTACCAAGAAAATCAATATATTCTTTGATGTATCCTACCACCATTTTATTATGCGCAATTCCACCAGTTAATATTATACCATCAACTTCACCTTTCAGAACAACCAAAGCTCCTCCAATGGTTTTTGCTACCTGGTAGGCCATGGCATGCAGGATAAGCCGCGCGTGTTCATTACCTTCGGAAGCCCATTGAGCAGCCACATGCGCCTGATTGGTGCCCAAATGAGCCACCAAACCTCCTTTTCCGGTTATCATGGCACGAACTTCGTCTTCGGTATATTTGCCACTGAAACAAATATCAATCAATCGTCCGGCTGGAACAGTGCCTGCTCTTTCGGGGGAAAATGGGCCAAAACCATCCAAAGCATTGTTTACATCAACAATACGACCCTTTTTATGTGCTCCTACTGAAATACCACCTCCCAACTGTGCAAC
>CAZFTD010000279.1:0-3200 GCA_964521525.1 uncultured Marinilabiliaceae bacterium
TTAGCCATGTAAGATTCAAATAAGGATTTGTAAGAAAATAACAAACTATTATTTGTTTGTTTATCTGTACTTTACTAAGTTGAAATAACAGAAAAGCTTAAATTGTATGATTTAAACAACTATTTGTACGATTTTACCAATAACATTTTTTAAGGCTTTTTTACCTTTGAGTTGATTCAATTTTCAATTAAACCATTTCATACTGACTGTTGATTGTTTCTTAAATAATTAAAATATGAGGACTATAAATTTGAATTCTTTTCTCTCAGTTTTGCTTATTTTGGGCATGATGGCCTGTTCGTGCAGTAAAAACGACAACCAGGAACCAGAGCCTGAGCCAGAACCCATTAGTGGCTTTTACTTTGGAGCTGACTTGTCGTATGTTAACCAGATTGAAGATAAAGGAGGCGTATACAAGGAAAATAACACTCAGGTAGATCCATATGCCACATTTAAGAAACATGGCGTTAATTTAGTACGGTTGCGTTTGTGGAATAATCCTTCGTGGATAAAGGATATTTATGGCTCATCGTCGGTGCTTTACAGCGGTTACGAAGATGTTGAAAAAAGCATACAAAGAGCTAAAAATGCCGGCATGGAAGTTTTACTCGATTTTCATTATTCCGATACCTGGGCCGACCCCGGTAAACAAAAAGTTCCCGAACTTTGGAAGAACATTACTGATATAGAGGTACTATGCGATTCGGTGTACAAATACACCTATAAAATACTCAATCTGTTACTTGCTAAAAATTTACTTCCGCAAATGGTTCAAATTGGCAATGAAACCAATTGTGGTATGATGATTACTGATACCAATACTGGTTTCCCCAATCTGAATGTTTGTAACGGAAACTGGGTTAACATGGGAAAAGTATTAAATGCAGCCATTGATGCCGTTAAAAAAATCGATAGCGAGACCGGTTCAAACATAAAAATAGTCTTACATGTGGCCGACCCCAAAAACCTCGACTGGTGGATGGGCGATGTAATTAATAAGGGTAAAGTAACCCGGTTCGATATTATGGGGTTCTCGTACTACCATATTTGGCACACTACCGTAAAGTTCGATGATTTAACAACCACCATTAAAAATTTGAAATCAAAGTACAACAAAGACCTGATGGTGCTGGAAACGGCTTACCCTTTTACCAGTGCCAATAACGACGATTACCCAAACATTTACTTTAATCAGGCTCCAATTCAGAATTTTCCCTATACAGTTGAGGGGCAGAAACAATTTTTAATATCGCTCACTCAAATGATGATTAATGCAGGTGCCATAGGTGTGGTTTACTGGGAACCAGCATGGATAACATCAAATATGACCGACTTGTGGAATACAGGTTCTGCCTGGGAAAACTGTGCTTTTTTCAACTTCTCAGGAAATTTAACCGAGGCCGTTGATTTTATGAAGCATTCTTACACATCAAATTAATTGACAATTATATAAAACAGATTCAAATGAAGTTACTGATTTCTATTTTGCTTGTATTGGCCGCTTACACTTCCTGTAACCCTCCATCGGGCAATAGCTCTATTGTTAACCGCGAAACCCTGTTTAACGACGATTGGGAGTTTGTTAAAGATGTTGATTCAGCGCTTGTTTTTAACAATAATGTTGATTGGGAAAAAATATCACTTCCACATACTGCACAAATTGAACCATTGGTAATTAAAGACCGGCAATGGATGGGCAATTGCTTTTACAGGAAAGAGTTTTCTGTTGATTCTTCTTTTCAAGGCAAGCATATTGCTCTAAATTTTGAAGGGGCTATGCAGGTAGCAGAAATTTTCCTTAACGGAAACCACATTTATACTAACTATGGCGGTTATCTGCCATTTTATATACCTATTGATGAGCTTATTGATTACACCAAACCAAATACAATTATTGTTAAGCTTAATAATGAGGACAATCCACAGGTGCCGCCCGGAAAACCTATTGATGACCTTGATTTTAACATCTTTAGTGGTATTTACCGTAATGTTTGGTTCATTGTTAAAGACAAACTGCATATTTCTGACCCAATTGGAGCCAACAGAGTAGCCGGAGGAGGAATTTCTGTAAGTTTTCAGGATGTAACCAACCAAAAAGCCACCATACTGGTTCAGGTTGATGCTGAGAACCAATATCCGGATAATAAAGAGGCTGAAGTAAAACTCACCCTTCGTGACAAAACAGGTAAAATCGTAAAAAGAGAAATTTCACCGATTGCCTCATTGCCATCAAACACCTATCATCAATTCAAATTCTCATTAGAAGTTGACCAACCGGAATTATGGTCACCATCTTCGCCAAATTTATATACCATTGAAGCCGAACTTTTAAGTAACGGTAAAATTACCGATGCCACCAGCGAGCGAATTGGAATTCGCACCTTTCGTTTTACAACGCAGGGATTCGAACTCAATGGTAAGCCGCTTTACATCAGGGGTACCAACCGCCATCAGGAATATCCCTATATTGGCTACGCTCTTTCGGATAATGCCAATTATCGCGATGCTTATAAAATAAGGGAAGCCGGATTTAATTTTGTGCGCTTATCGCATTACCCTCACTCAAAATCGTTTATGAATGCCTGCGACGAACTTGGCCTTTTAACCATGAACGCAATTCCCGGCTGGCAATTCATAGGTGATTCCATCTTTCAGGTTAATGCTTTAAATGATGTAAGAAAAATGGTTCGTCGCGACCGTAACCATGCCAGCGTTATTCTTTGGGAAGCCTCGCTGAACGAAACGCGCATGCCCGATGAGTTTATCCAAAATGCCCATAACGCGGTTCATGAAGAATATCTACAGGGCGATGTATATACCTGCGGTTGGGTGGAGAAAACTTATGATGTGTTTATTCCAGCGCGCCAGCACTCAAAACCACCTCATTACTGGAACCATTACAATAAAAAACCAATTTTAATAGCCGAATATGGCGATTGGGAATACTATGCCCACAATGCCGGTTTCAACCAAACAGCCTTTAAAGATTTAACCCCCGATGAAAGGAACTCCCGACAATTAAGAGGTTTCGGACAAAAAAGGTTAAATCAACAAGCGCTCAATTATCAGGAGGCACATAACAGCAATTTAAAAGGTTCACCAGTCGGTGATGCAAATTGGCTAATGTACGACTATAACCGTGGTTATGCACCTGATTTGGAGGCATCGGGTATTATGGACATATTCCGATTACCAAAATT
>CAZFTD010000280.1:0-3190 GCA_964521525.1 uncultured Marinilabiliaceae bacterium
TTAACCATTCATAAACGAGTAGCTATGCAAGCATTAGAAACCTTTGCGGTCAATATTCCTTATAAAGTACGACCCGGGTAGGCTTCAAGCGCTTTTTCAAGAGTTTCCAAGGCTTTCTCTAAATCGCTAATATTCAATACATAAGCAATTCGAACCTCGTTTTTCCCTTTCCCTGGTGTAACATAAAAACCCGAGGCCGGGGCCATCATCACGGTTTGGTTATTATAGGAGAATTCGCTTAAAATCCAACGGCAAAACTCGTCAGAATCGTCAACCGGTAAACGCGCTACAGTATAAAATGCACCTTTTGGCTTAGGCGTGTAAACTCCCGGAATTCTGTTTAAACCGGCTACCAGAAAATCGCGACGACTTATGTATTCATCATAAACCTCCTTAAAGTAGTTAGCCGAAGTTTCCAACGATGCTTCAGCAGCTATCTGACCCAACGATGGTGGGCTTAACCGTGCCTGGGCAAATTTAAGGGCAGTTTCTATTACTGATTTATTCCTCGAAACAAGAGCCCCAATACGAATACCACATTCGCTGTATCGTTTCGAAACGGAATCAATCATCACCACATTTTCATCCATGCCTTCCATTTGTAAGACCGAAAAATGCGACTCTCCATCGTAGCAAAACTCACGATAAACCTCATCAGAAAACAAAAACAGTTTGTACTTGAGTACAATATCCCGTAATTGTAAAAGTTCTTCCTTTGAATAGAGATAGCCGGTAGGATTATTGGGATTACAGATAAATATAGCCTTGGTACGAGTAGTTATCATTCCTTCAATTTGAGAAATCGGAGGTAATGCAAAGCCTGAATCTATTTCTGAAACCACCGGAACAACCTTAACTCCTGCAGCTTCGGCAAAACCAAGGTAATTGGCATAAAAGGGTTCGGGAACAATAACTTCATCGCCAGGATCGAGGCAACTCATAAATGCAAACAAAATGGCTTCGGAGCCGCCAGTGGTTACCAAAATTTGGCTGGAATTTACATGTATGCCATGCTGTTGATAATACCCGGCCAATTTCTTTCTGTACGACTCAATTCCGGCCGAGTGACTGTATTCAATAACCTTTAAATTAAGGTTATGCATAGCCTGGATGGCCACTTCGGGAGTTTTAATATCGGGCTGACCAATATTCAAATGGTAAACTTTTATGCCACGGGCTTTAGCAGCTTCGGCATAAGGAACAAGTTTCCGGATGGGCGATGCAGGCATATGGATGCCTCGTTTTGAAATAGTTGGCATATGTATGGGGTTGTTTTTATACAAACTTAACAGGAAATTACAATAAAAGATATGACTAAAAGCATTCTTCACGCATTGGCAAACAATGCATTTAGAAAAAAGAGCCAACGCGCTCGATTGACAATAGAATTAAATACTACAGGAAGATGATTCTCCCGAACCAAGAAAGTGGAATCCATAACAATTTATGATTTATCTGGCGCTCAACAAACATTTGTCATTGTTTTGTAACCAAAAAGCCACTTGAACGTCTCACAAAAATAATGAAATATCCCATTCATCCTTATGGTTTATAAAAATCGGCATTTTATTTGTTACAAACAGTCCGACATTTAACCAAAAACCCACTTTAATATGAGTTTATCTCTTATTCGCCGCTGTACAATATTAATCATTCCATTAATAGTATCTTTTTCTTTTCAGATATTACCAGCACAGGGCATTCGTGGCACCATTACCGATAATGATGGGAATCCTGTTCCTGGAGTTTCAATCTTTATAGCAGAAACCCGCACAGGAACCACTACTAATCTGGATGGTGAATACGAATATAACCTTGAAAATGGGACTTACAACATATCGTTTCAGTCGTTGGGATTTGCCAAACGTGAATTTGTGGTTAAAGTAACCGGCGATTGGATTGTCCATAATATTACGCTTCAACCCATCCAATATAGTTTACGTGAGGTAAGAATTTATTCAGGCGAGGACCCTGCCTATGCCATTATGCGGAAAGCCATTGCCAGAGCTCCATATCATCTGCGCCAGGTCGAAAATTACGAAGCAGAGGTTTACCTGAAGGGCTCACTCAACATGAAAAAAATACCTAGGATTTTACAAAAAAACATGGAGATAAATGGCGAGAAAATTAAACCGGGCGAAACATACACTTCCGAATCGGTTAATATCATTCGTTTTTCGGCCCCCGATTCCTTTGTACATCAGGTTAAAGCATCAAGAAGTTCGTTCCCCGGCCGGGAAGAATCAGGGTTAATGGGATACATCAACAGCAGTTTCTACGATTCATCGGATGAGGAAATGGTTATATCTCCGCTTTCGCCACGTGCCTTGAGGCACTATAACTTTCGCTACGAAGGTTTCTTTGAAGATGGCAACGTAACAGTTAACAAAATTAAAGTCATCCCCAAACGCAAAAGTCAACAGCTTGTATCGGGCGACCTTTATATTGTTGAAGGATTATGGAACATCCATTCAGTGGATTTTATCCATCAGGCTTTTTGGGGTAAACTACGCATACGCCAAATATACCAGCCGGTGAAGTCGTCGGTTTGGTTGCCTATCAGTCACCATTTCGATGTGGAAGCCTCGATAATGGGGGTAAAAGCCGATTTCAACTATGCAGGAACCGTTAAATACCTTTCGGTTAATGTAAATGAAAATTTAAAAGGCTCCAATCCGGCATCCAGTATAGTACAATCGGAAAAACAAAAAGAAACAAAAACCGCTGAGCCCGAAAAACCAACAAAAACCCAAAAACAAATGGAAGAATTGTTGGCCAAAGAAGAACTTTCGAACCGTGAAATGATGAAACTCGCTGCTCTGATTGAGAAAGAAAATCAGAAACCGGTTGAAAATCTGAAACTTGAAATTGGTCGCAAATATCGTTTCGACATCAAGAAAGATTCCATAAAACGTGACAGCACTTTCTGGAACACCATTCGGCCCATTCCGCTTACTGCAAACGAAAAAAGTGGCTTTGCCATGCGTGATAGTATTAAATCAGTTACGAATGCCGATTCAACAAAAACAGAGAAAAAGAAAAGCAAGTTAGGAAAGGCATTAGGAAAAATAACATCAGGAGCTACTTTCCCCTCAAAAACAGCAGATGTTCGGTTTACTTACGGTGGATTAATTCAACCTGAACTGCTTGGCTTTAACCCGGTTGATGGATGGAAATATGCCCAGAAAAT
>CAZFTD010000281.1:0-3130 GCA_964521525.1 uncultured Marinilabiliaceae bacterium
TATCCGTCTAATAATCTTATCCCGATTCTCGGGATTCCGTAAACTTCAAGTCTAAACATCTTAATAATAATTTCTATATAAAATTTAAACAGTTACTTAGCAAATAAAAGATAATTCAGGTTAACTTTAGTAAAAATTGTTTGTTTTAATTTATAGAGATGTTAAAGCAGACTAACAAAGCAACAACAATAAAAACAATCATATGAATCCTTCACCTTACATTGAACGGTATGGGAACCTTCTGAAGCAGGAGGTTCTGCAAACACTGGATGAACAGATTCTTCCAAACACCTTTGTACTGGAAGCTCCTGAACCTTTTCCAGGATTTTATAATTATTACTCAGATCATCCTATCGAAAGCAAACCGCTTTATGTTTATTTTGTTGTAAAACAGCTTTATACCCTCGAACAGGTAACCCGGGCCACTCAAAACATCAGAAAATACTTCCAGTCTGATTTTAATGCAGCAGCCGGGGTGGTAAACATCTACAACAAAGAATTTAATGTAATAAGAGTTCGACACTTATCAGATTACAGTCAGATACCCGAGTTGCAGGCTTGTTACATGGACGAAGGTATCGAATTCAGAAAGAAACCGGGCGGAAAACTCGCCGGGCCAGCCGTTATCAGAATTAAGAAATTTTTTATTCTTGAAGAAAAGCATCCGGGCGTTTTCTTCGATATCACCGAAAAAGACCATGGCTATTTTACTATTCCTCAATACTTAACCTGGAAATATTTTGAGGATTTAACTAAAAAAGTAAAATTCAATTGGGAGAAGCCGGTTTTTGATGCTGCTATTGGCCATTTTCATGTAAACTTTGGCATTCAGGATATGATAAGGATTTATAATCCCGATTTGGATCTTGAATACCTGATGGATGTGCGAAAACTTTATTTTGAGAAGATGAAGTAACGCCAGAATTTAGACTAAAGACAAAGAAAAATACTTTTATAAACAAAGAGGGCATCCCAAACTTTTGAGACGCCCTCTTTTTATTTGACAATACAACTCTTATTATTTTCTTTTGTTTCCAGATCAAGTGGTTTTTTGCTTTATAACAAGAAGTACCATATTATAATTAAAATGAATATTTTTTAACCATATAAGGCATATAAGTATGATTATAAAAGTTAATATTTCTTATAGTCTTATTTTATACCTTATATGGTTAAATTATAATTTAATAAGATGAGCCATATTGCTTATTTAACGGCCTCTTCGTAAAGCTGATTTACAACATCCCAGTTAATAATATTCCAGAAATTTTCAACATAATCGGCACGCTTATTCTGATATTTTAAATAATAAGCATGTTCCCAAACATCAATGCACAATAATGGAGTACCACGAAGCACAGCCACATCCATCAATGGGTTGTCCTGATTAGGCGTTGACGACACAAACAGTTTTTGGTCGCTATTTACCGATAACCATGCCCATCCACTTCCGAATTGAGACTTTGCAGCAGTTGAAAATTGCTCCCTGAAAGATTCGAAAGAGCCGAAGTCGCGCTCTATGGCCTGCGAAAGAGCGTTGGAAGGAGAAGTTGTGCCACTACCATCCAAAATTGTCCAAAAAAGATTATGATTGTACAATCCACCACCATTGTTACGTATGGCAGGGCTCAATGTTGAAATATGCTCAAATATATCCTCCAAACGAACCTTTTCGAGCTCTGTACCCTCAATGGCATTTAAAAAGTTACGGTAATAGCCACGATGATGCCTGTCGTAATGAATCTCCATGGTTTGAGCATCAATATATGGCTCAAGCGCATTGTAAGCATATGGCAGTTCAGGAAATACATGCCCGGTGAACGTATCATCAACTGTAAATTTTACCTCTTTGGTTTCTTTCTGTTCAGTTGCAGTATTGCAAGCATTCAAAACTATTAAGGCTACGAGGATTACAATCTTTATTGTTTTCATTGTTCTATTTAATTAATTGTTAGTTATAAACTGCATAATGAATTTAAATCCGTATTTGTCACCAATGAAGGATGCCCAATTGTTATTTTATAATTGCTTATGCTATTAAATAACGCAACATCAGCAACAAATGTTCAAAACTCAAAATTTGAAATACAATATTGCATTACTCAAATAACCAATAAAAATGACACCGTATTATAACTAACGACATATGACAAATATCATACTGTAACCATTTATTATTTTTTTGCATTAATTTTTCTGTTTTGTTTGTTTTTTAATTATGATTTTATACTTTTGTATCATTATTGATTTCAATTTGATATTTAACATTAAAACAAACAGCCATGTGTGGATTTGCAGTTTATGCAGGAGGTGATAAAAATCATAAGCTAGAAATGGACCATGAATTTGGAAAAATCCAATACCGGGGACCAGACAACACCACCATCAAAGATTTTGGCAATAACGGTTGGATGGGATTCCACCGATTAAAAATTATGGATCTTTCAGATGCCGGTAATCAGCCCCTGTCGTATAATAATATCCACCTTGTTTGTAATGGCGAGATTTATAACTTCAGAGCCATTCGTGAACGTTATGAGGCAACATTCCCATTTAAATCCAACAGCGATTGTGAAGTATTATTACCACTTTTTCTGGAAAAAGGGATTATAGGTATGGCCGAAGAACTGGATGCAGAATATGTATGCGTGATTTTTGATGAAGACAAACGAAAATTTTATGCAGCGCGCGATCCTATTGGCATCCGTCCTTTATTTTATGGTTATACATCAACCAAAGAAATAGCATTTGCCAGTGAAATGAAGGCACTGCATAAAATTTGCGAAAATGTGTATCCATTCCCACCCGGATATTGTTATGATGGTGATAAATTTGTGAAATACGCCGATCTTTCAGAAGTGAAAGAGTTCCATTCCGACGAGCAGGACGAAATATTCAAAAACATTAACATCCTGTTGTCGAAAGCGGTTGAAAAGCGAATGGATGCGGATGCTCCGGTTGGCTTTTTATGCAGCGGCGGGTTGGATTCGAGCCTGGTTTGCGCCATAGCAGCCCGGTTAACGGATAAACCAATTAAAACATTTGCAGTAGGTATTAACGAAGATCCTATCGATACCAAATATGCCCGAATTGTTGCAGATTATTTGGGCGCCGACCATACCGAAGTGCT
>CAZFTD010000282.1:0-3067 GCA_964521525.1 uncultured Marinilabiliaceae bacterium
GGCCTTATTTCCCATTGCTGCCAAATATTATTCAAAAAAACCAAGTCGTTGAAAGCCTTTCTGATAATCAACCTCAAGTTCCTTTAGTAAATCGTTGCGCCCATATGTTTTAAGCGAGCGCATAATTTCAGAATAAATTGCCAGCGTACGTTGAATCTCGTTTAATACACTTGCTCTTAAATTGGGGCGAAGTGTGGTAAAGAAATCAAGCTCCTGAAAATTATTCAGAGACAAATCTTTTATAATGGCATCACCCTTTTCAGGAGCACCAGCTTTGTAATATGCCTCAGCAATAAACAATGAGAAATAGGAATGCGGAACTCTTGATCCCGGAAGCACTTCCATGGTTTTATCCAATACCTCAATAGCCATTTCGTAACGACCTTCGTCGGCCAGAGCGTTGGCTAACCTTGATAAGTTATTCCTGATGTTAATTCCCATACGCATGTGGTTTTCATCCAGATATACTTTGGGGTCGTTCCATCCGGTAAAGATGAAACGGTTCATAACATTATCGTACATCTTATCAGTATCCACCCTGCCATTTTGGCCATCGCCCGATTTTCCATAGATTGGAACAACTTGATAACCAAACCCTTCGAGTTGGAAATAATTTTCGAGCCCCACATAATTCTCTCCTCCCACAGTAACTGCATAATAAACCGGACGGTTCCAGTCATTATGAGCCAACAGGTCTAAAACCATCAGCTCGTTTTTCAAAATCATGTCTTTATTAATGGTAAAGTACACCATTGAATCAATCATATGAGCATACCGTTCGCTTACCATATTGTTTTGCATAATTTTTAACCTATCGGCAGGAATTTGAAACGATTTGGAGGGTAAATGCTCAATACGTCCTATATATCCTGGAACCGATTTGGTTCGGTTGTCTTCGCTGGCCAGAAATCGCATCCCATCTTTTAAATCGATGTAACGGCCTTCAAACCGATCGATGAGCCATACCATATCTCTGGTACCTGTAACATATTGGTCGTGTGTTAATGAAAAAGGCAAAGGATCTGATTTGTAGGCTTTACGCTTCATCTGGTCAATATACCAATCGGTTTGAAGATAACTAAGGTTACAAACCCGCACATCGGTTCTTACCCCTTCAACCTCCTGAATATACCAAAGCGGGAAGGTATCATTGTCGCCATTGGTAAAAATGACGCCGTTTTCACCAACAGTATTTAAATAGTTATAAGCTAAATCCCGGGCAATATATCTGTTGGAACGGTCGTGATCGTCCCAGTTCTCAGAGGCCATCAAACCAGGAACAAATATTAAAGAAGTTATACCGGCAACCAATGCTGAAATTTTTCCCGACAGGAAACTTCTTAAACCATCAATTAGCGCTAAAACGCCTAATCCAATCCAAATGGCAAAAGCATAGAATGAGCCGGCATAGGCATAATCTCTTTCGCGTGGTTGCAAGGGGGTTTGATTCAGATAGATAACAATGGCCAAACCTGTGAAGAAGAAGAGCAGCATCACAACCCAGAAATCGCGACGACCTGTTTTTCCGGCTCCAAACTGATACAATAAACCTATCACCCCAAGTAACAAGGGCAACAGATAATATTTATTCCGGGCGGGGTTGTTTTTATATACATCAGGTAGTTTCGACTGGTCGCCATACATTAAGTTATCTAAAGCACTGATTCCTGAAATCCAGTTCCCTTTATGTATTTCGCCATTGCCCTGAATATCGTTTTGGCGGCCGGCAAAGTTCCACATAAAATACCGGAAATACATATATCGTACCTGATAATTGAAAAAGAATCTCAGGTTTTCGAAGAAAGTGGGAACCTGAATGGTTTGTGGATTTCCGGATTCATCTCTTACAGTTACTGAGCGACCGGTAATTTGGGCCCATTGCTTGTATTCTTCAATATGTCTTCCATCGCGGCTATACATACGTGGAAATAAGGTTGTTGTTCTATCGTCGAACTTGTAGTCAGGCCGATAATCAACAATTTCATACCGGGAACCCTTTTTAATGTAGACGGGCTTCCCTTTATCACCTTTCATGGCCTGACGGTCCAATGGCGAATTATAGTATTGACCACTAAACAGGGGGCGGTCACCATATTGTTCCCGATTCAGGTACGACATTAATGAAAAAACATCCTCCGGAGAGTTCTGGTCCATAGTTGGATTGGCAGAAGAACGGATGACAATTAATGCAAAAGAGGAATATCCAAAAATAATAACCGCAATACCGGTAAATATAGTATTAAGTATGGCTCTGTTATTGACATAAGTATAATAAATACCAAAAACAAGACCGGCTATTAAAAGGATAGCATACACTAATACTCCGGTATTGAATGGCAACTCAAATTCATTCACAAACAGCAATTCGAACCAGGAAGCCACTTTAACCACGCCTGGTATAATAATATATAAAATCGACAAAAGAATAACGGCCGAAAGAGCCAGTGCTTTGAAGGTATTTTTACGGGTAACCTCGTAGTTTCGGTAATAGAAAACCATAACAATTGCCGGAATAGCCAACAGGTTGAGCAAGTGAACGCCAATAGAAAGCCCCATTAAATAAGCTATTAAAATAAGCCATCGGTTCGAGTGTGGCTCATCGGCAACATTTTCCCATTTTAAGATAGCCCAGAATACAACAGCAGTAAAAAGCGACGACATGGCATATACTTCACCCTCAACGGCCGAAAACCAAAAAGTATCGGAAAAAGTATAAGCCATTGCTCCAACAAAACCGGCGGCCAAAACTGCCCATACACGCCAGGGTTCAGTGGTATTAATGTCCTTAATTAATATTTTACGGGCCAAATGGGTTATAGTCCAGAACAAAAAAGCAATGGTAAACGCACTGGCCAGAGCCGACATAATGTTAATGGTTATGGCAACTTTAGAAGGGTCGGGCGCAAAAAGAGTGAAAAACCTTCCAATCAACATAAAGAATGGTGCTCCGGGAGGATGCCCAACCAATAATTTATAGGATGCCGAAATAAACTCGCCACAATCCCAAAAGCTGGTTGTAGGTTCAATGGTTAATGTATAAACAACTGCCGACACCAGAAAGGCCAGC
>CAZFTD010000283.1:0-3051 GCA_964521525.1 uncultured Marinilabiliaceae bacterium
AAATGTTAGAAGCCGGTTTTTGTCAGCATTCCCCAATGAGAAAATAACTGTTGAATACAAAGCGCCTTTCTGGAATGTGAGAGTTGGATATTTCAGGCATAAGCACGAATCATTGCCACTTTTGAGAAGACTACGGCCTTCGTTTCCAAACAGCTACGCTGTTCGGGATGCCGGAATCAGACCCGAATTATTTGATTAATGATATATGAACCCGCTTTTTAGCGGGTTTGTTTTTTTAATAACCGGTTGGATGTATTAGCGAAAAGTACCTGGTATTTACCTTAATTCTGAAATTAGGTTAAAAACAAACGGATTTTTTTGGCGGTTAATATCCGGTTGAAAAAAATGAAATAACTTTGCCCCTTCTTTATTCGAAGCGTATCAATTATGAGTGAACAGATTAAACATGAGTGTGGGATTGTACTGATAAGGTTGCTTAAGCCTTTGGAGTATTATCAGGAGAAGTATGGAACATGGATGTTTGGGTTGAATAAACTCTACTTACTCATGGAGAAGCAACACAACCGGGGCCAGGATGGAGCAGGTGTGGTGAGCCTGAAAATAGACCAACCTGCCGGTAAAAAATACCTTGCCCGCGAACGTTCAAATAAAACCAATCCCATACAGGATGTTTTCTCGCAAATATTCAAACATTTTGAATACGATAACGATCACCATCCCGAATTAATGCGCGATGCTGCCTGGGCTAAAGAAAATTTGCCATTTGCCGGCGAACTCTATCTGGGACATTTACGCTATGGTACATTTGGTGCATCATCCATCGAATTTGTGCACCCTGTAATGCGCGAAAATAACTGGCGCTCGCGAAATCTTGTGTTGGCTGGTAATTTTAATCTCACCAACGTTGACGAAATATACAAGGCACTGGTCGATTTGGGACAACATCCCAAAGATTATACCGATACAGTTACCATTCTTGAAAACGTAGGCCATTTTCTGGATGAAGAAAACCAATTATTGTTCCGTCAATTTAAGAACGAAGGCTTCAACAATCGCGAAATTTCCTATTTCATCGAACGCGATTTGGATGTACGGAAAATATTGGAACGCTCCAGTCGCAGGTGGGATGGCGGTTATGTGATAGCCGGATTAATGGGACATGGCGATGCCTTTGTAACGCGCGATCCATGGGGAATTCGGCCTGCTTGTTATTATTATAACGATGAGTTTGTGGTGGTGGCCTCCGAGCGACCGGTTATTCAAACAGCTATGAATGTGAGGGTGAATGAGGTGAAAGAACTTGAGCCCGGACATGCATTGATTATTAAGAAAGATGGGCGCATATCGGTGGAAATGGTTAGCGTGCCTCAAACCAGAAAATCCTGTTCCTTTGAACGCATTTATTTCTCTCGTGGAAGCGATAAAGCCATTTACCTTGAAAGAAAAGAATTAGGAAGGTTGTTGGCCCCGAAAATTCTGGATATGGTGGGTTACGACCTGGTTAACACAGTTTTTTCGTATATCCCAAATACTGCCGAAACGGCCTTTTATGGTATGATGGAAGGGGTTCGAGAATACCTTCGAAAATGGCGGGTGAACCAAATAAAAGCGCTGGGTGAAAACCCTGACCCTGATAAAATTGAAGAAGTGCTTTCGCTGGAGCCAAGGGTGGAGAAAATTGCTGTAAAGGATGTTAAATTGAGGACTTTTATAACCGACGATTCGTCGCGCGATGACCTGGTGGCTCATGTTTACGATGTGACTTATGGTATTGTGCATAATGATATTGATACTCTGGTGATTATAGATGATAGTATTGTGCGAGGTACCACGCTCAAGAAAAGTATTCTGAAGATTTTAGACAGGTTGCACCCAAAGAAAATCATCATTGTGTCTTCGGCGCCACAAATTCGTTACCCCGATTGTTACGGCATTGATATGGCAAAGCTGGGCGATTTTTGTGCATTTTCGGCAGCTATTCAGCTGTTGAAGGATACCGGACGGGAGAGTGTTATTAATGATGTTTATGAAAAATGTAAATCTCAGAAAAACCTTCCCAAAGAAGAGATGGTAAATTACGTGAAGGAAATATATCGTCCGTTTACCGATGAAGAGATTTCAGCAAAAATAGCCGAAATGTTAAAACCTTCCGATATTCATGCTGAGGTTGAAATCGTTTTCCAAACTGTGGAAAATTTACATAAGGCATGTCCCAACGATCAGGGCGACTGGTATTTCACCGGAAATTATCCTACTCCAGGTGGAAATAAAGTGGTAAATACCTCGTTTGTTAATTATGTAGAAGGTGTTAATCAACGGGCTTATTAACCTGAACTATTTATAAATCAAGTGAATTTTGAATTTAGTGCAGGTTAACCCCGACTTAGGTGAAGTTAAACTTTTGTAAAAAGTTTTTACAGAACCTTAGTCGCTGTATGATACAGGGATTATTTATGAATAATCAGGGTTAGATTAATTGATTAATTCCAACCCAAGATTAATCCAGGTGTAAACATCCAACGGGTGGTCGCTAATTTTCTCATCACTCCTTTGGTGTCCCAATCGAACAATTACTGAATTTTTAGTGGGGATAACAAAAATGTACTGCCCGTGTAACCCTCGTGCATAAGGGATTGCCAAACCACGGTAATGCAAAATCCACCATTGATAACCATAATGGCTTAATGGCTTGTTGTTTTCATCTTTTAGGTAATACGCTGGTGTAATGGCTTCAATAACATACGATTGTGGTATTAGTTGCTCGCCTTTCCAGTGCCCCATATGCAGAACCAAACTCCCAAAACGGGCAAAATCGCGGGCGGTACTGTTGAAACAGCAATAGGCCTTTTCCATACCCTCTTTTTTGTCGAGCGACCAAAGCGCAGGCGTTTCAGCGCCCATAGGTTTCCATAATTTTTCTGAAGCGTATTGAGCAACCGGCTTTCCGGTGGCTCTTTTCAATATCATGGCTAAAAATTGGGTGTCGCCGCTTTTATAGTTAAAGGTAATTCCCGGTTTTTCAATTATTTCAACTTCCTGCATTAACTTATCCAGATGTATTCCGTAGTAGGCCTTTGTTGTTATAGAGAA
>CAZFTD010000284.1:0-3034 GCA_964521525.1 uncultured Marinilabiliaceae bacterium
AGAATTGAAAATAAAAGTGTGGCTACAGCTTTTGGATTGTGTTTGAATCTTTGAAAAATAATAAACATCAGTAATCCTAAAAGCAGTATCAATGGAACAGAAATGAGCATCATCCAGGGCAGATAATACCAGGGCAGCATGTCTGACCAAATCAGTTCGCCCATAAAAAGCTGACGAATGGTTACAGGATAGGCTTCCATCATCTGGTGTGAGATGAATGGATTTTTGAGTGGATTTTGAAGGGCATAAGGCCATAAGAGTAATCCCGCAAAATAACCTGCAGCCATAATTAAAAAACTCTTCGAGAAAAGGACAACAATAGTTTTTATGGAGAGGTCCTTTTTATGATAGCTTTTGATGGCCAAAATAAAAATGGCTAATCCCAAATAGGCAATCAGGATGATTCCGGGAGGCCGGATGCTTATTGAAAAAGCAATGGCCGCCACCATAAGCCAAACCGTTTTTAATTTAAAATAAGGCCATTGGCACATTAGGTTGTATATGGCATAAATTCCTGCCATATACCCCAGTGCAAAAGGAATATCTTTGAGGTTGTTGAGCGAATGCCCGATAAAGCTTGCTGATATTGAAAAAATGAGCATCGTGAAAAATGCTGTTTCCCAACCGCCTGTTTTTTTGGCCATTAAAAAAGCAAAGAGAATAACCATCCATCCGGCAAAAGCGCTCATTAAATGGCGAAGCAGGAAAATGTCTTCAATGCTAAAAATTCTGGCAATAAACGAGGCCATGTTGTCGTAACTTTGCCCATAATGTTTCAGGTTGGTTACCGGTGTGTCTAAGGCTTTTTGGCTGACACCCGAAGAAAGGAAAAAATCAACCACGGCCTCGGCCTGATCGCGGTGTAAAAACTCATCGCCCGAAATGCTGGCTTGAGTCGACATCCATAACATAACAGGAAGCAACACAACCAACATTATCAGAGATAACTTTTTAAACACGACCATATCCTTCATTAGAAATACTTCTTTCTGATGAAATAAACCGGACGGTTTTGGCTTTCACGATAAGTACGGTAGATATATTCGCCAAGAACACCCAGAAAGGTTAACTGAATTGACCCCAGAAAGTAAATACTAATGGCTGTTGTTGACCATCCAACAGGTGCCCATCCCATAATTTTCGACAACAAAACATGAATCCCCGCAAGAAAGAATACGATAACACCAGTTATCCCTAACCATAAGCACACTCTTAGTGGAAATCTGGAAAACGAAAACAAAGCATCAGCCGCCAGTTTAAACAGATCAGAAGTTTTCATTTTTGATTTTCCCGAAGCCCTCTCGTTGCGGTGGTATGAAATTTTTGTTTGCCGAAAGCCAATGTAACTTCTTAATCCCGGAATATACCTTGTTTTTTCTCTCATACTTAATAATGCATCCAGTGCCTGGCGATTTATCATAGAGAAGTGGCCTGTGTTTTCTATTTCTCTCAAACCGCTGGTTTTGCTAAATATGCGATGAAACAGAGCCGTTAACCATTTGCGGGCATACTCTTCTTTGCGTTCTTCACGAAAACCGCTTACTACATCAAAATCTCCGCCAAGCAAAATCCGATACATTTCAGGCAATAACTCGGGGGGGTCTTGTAAGTCGCTGTCCATAATAGCGATATAATCTCCTGAAGCATTTTCCAGACCGGCGGTTAAAGCTGCCTGGTGTCCAAAATTTCTCGAGAGCTCTATAATTTTTATTCTTGAATCATTTTCCCGTCTTGCTTTTAACAAATCAAGCGAATTGTCGGTGCTGCCGTCATCCACAAAAATCAGTTCAAAATCGCTTATAGTTCCTAAAGAGCTGTAAAGCCGGTCCAGAAGTACCGGCAACAGCAATGATTCGTTGTAAACAGGGATGACTATTGAAACCATATGGGCAAATATCTTATGGTTGGTTTAATAATGTCAGGTATAATCAACTCAAGAAACATTATATATGAGGGTCTTAGTCGGCAAATAAAATAGAGCAAATCGGGAATGAATCAGAGTAGGCTTCATTCCCAATTTTTTTTGTTTACCAAAAATCAGAAGAGCTGTTATAAATTAGTTGTGATTTTTCTGAAATAGTCAATTGACTCAGCGATTTTTGGGGCAGGGTTTTCCCAGTCGTGTTCATACTCAATGGTTATAACCCCCTGAAAGCCTAAATTTTTAAGGGTTCTGAGGGTTGCTGGCATATCAAGCGCTCCGGTTCCGAAAGGTACGGTATGGGCCTGCATATCGCCAAATGCCGTCATATCTTTAAAGTGCAGGTAGATTATACGACCCTTAAGAAGGTCAAAAGCATCCACCGGTTGAATGCCCGACCGCATCCAGTGGCCATTATCAGCGCTGACGCCAATCCGATTGTCACGGCCGTCAACCAATTTTTTTACAATTTGCGGATCCCAATAGCGGGAAGGGTTTGGATGGTTGTGAATGGCCAGTTTTATATCGTACTTTTTAACAAGTTCTTCAATATAATCCATCCAAATGGTATCGGGCTCACTTCCAATGGTTTCTATTCCCATATCCTTGGCAAAAGAGAAGAGTTGTTCCCATTCTTCTTCTGAGTTGGCCCCAACTATTCCATAATTGATGAGTTTAATGTTGTACTTTGCCAACAACTCATTCATTAACGCTCTGTCTTCCATGCTCATTGCAAAATGAGTGGTTCCCTCGCTGCCAGCACCAATTTTTTGTCCGGGATAGGCTTCTATATATTTTAAACCCAATTCATTTGAGAATTTTAAAGCTTCTTCAAATGTAAAACGGTTAAATGAATATGCCTGAACTGCCAGTTTCCATCCATGGTTTTCCCAAGGATAGGCTGATACTTTGGGTTGTTTACATGAGTAGGTTGATAGCATTAGTAACGTCATTAAAATAGAACTGATTGTTTTCATGATTCAGAATATTTAGGGATTTAACACAATGAAACGAGCATGATTCGTCAAACACAAACACGGATGAATTGAAAATCGGCGGAGCCAAAATTCATCATGCGAGTTCCATCCGACCTTATTGTTAAAATTATTTACG
>CAZFTD010000285.1:0-3030 GCA_964521525.1 uncultured Marinilabiliaceae bacterium
TGTAAAACAACAAATCTCAAACGTATAAACAATCAAATGTATATCTTCTTAAGGATGCCTGGCAGTTAAGCAGAGAGTTTCCATTTAATAAAAAACAAATTATAGAAAAATGAAGTTATCTATTGCTGATATTACAATCATAGGTCTATATTTAGCAACTATGATAGTTATAGGTCTGCTATTGAAAAAGCGGGCTGCTAAAAATCTCGATTCTTATTTCTTAGGTGGTAAAACATTACCATTTTATATGCTGGGATTATCAAACGCATCTGGCATGTTCGATATTACTGGAACCATGCTTATGGTTTACTGGGCTTTTGCGTATGGATTTAAAAGTCTTTGGATTCCATGGCTCTGGCCTGTTTTTAACCAGATTTTCCTAATGGTCTATCTTTCAGTATGGCTACGGCGTTCAAATGTGCTTACAGGCGCCGAATGGATACGTACTCGATTTGGTAATGGGCGCGGGGCAACACTTTCGCATACAATAGTAGTTGTTTTTGCACTTTTAAGTGTTTTAGGTTTCTTAAGCTATGGCTTTGTTGGAATTGGCAAGTTTATGGAGATATTTTTCCCGTGGGAAGTGATTTCACAATATGTTCCGTTTGAGGTACCTCTTCAATACGTGCCACATTTATATGGCATTTTTTTCACGGCAATAGCCACCTTTTATGTAATGTTAGGAGGAATGCTCAGTATTGTATGGACTGATGTTGTGCAGTTTCTGATAATGACTATTGCAGGTATTGTAATTGCTATCATTGGCATAAATCTGGTTTCCCCTGAAATGGTTAAAAGCTTTGTTCCGGGCGGCTGGGATTCGCCATTTTTTGGTTGGACACTTGATATTGACTGGAGTGGTAAAATGAATCAGCTAACCGAAAGAATGGCCAACGAGCCTTATAGTTTAATATCTATTTTTGTTATGATGGCTTTGTTAAAAGGTATTTTTATGAGTATGGCCGGTCCTGCCCCAAATTATGATATGCAGAAAATTCTATCCTGTCGTACCCCTAGAGAAGCAGCAATGATGAGTGGTTCAGTTCCTGTAATATTGCTTATCCCAAGGTATTTAATGATAATGGGTTTTGCTCTTTTGGCTGTTTATTTCTTTAAAGAGGATGGAGGATTGACTCAAATGGCTTCAAGTGGTTCCGATTTCGAAACCATTTTACCTCATTTAATTACCAAATATATTCCTTCCGGGCTAACAGGATTATTGTTGGCGGGTTTATTAGCTGCATTTATGTCAACCTTTGCATCAACAGTTAATGCTGCACCGGCATATGTAGTCAATGACATTTATTTGAAATACATCAATCCCAAAGCTCCTGTTAAACGTCAGATAAAAGCAAGTTACCTGATTTCTTTTTTGGTGGTTGCCATAAGTACTTTAATGGGTTTTTTTCTAAAGGATATTAATGAAATTTTCCAATGGATAGTAGGGGCTTTATTTGGGGGATATATTGCTGCTAATTTCCTTAAATGGCATTGGTGGAGATTTAACGGCGAAGGATACTTTTGGGGAATGGCAGCTGGTATTGTGGTGGCAATTGTTATGAAATTTATCGTCCCCGACAATATGGTTCTTTATTTCTTTCCAGTCCTTTTTGGAGTATCTTTATTAGGTTGCATTGTGGGCACATACTCTGCTCCACCTACCAACGAGGATACTTTAATGGAGTTTTACATTAGGGTTCGGCCCTGGGGATTTTGGAGTCCTATTGAAGAAAGAGTCTCTGCAAAGTATCCTAATGTTAAAGGGAATAGGCATTTTAGAAGAGACATGTTTAATGTTGCCATTGGAATAATTTGGCAATGTTGCTTAACCATTGTGCCAATGTACCTGGTGGTTCGTGGAAAAACCGGGCTGGCAATATCTTTAGCTTTACTTGCCTTAACTACCTACATATTGTGGCGTAACTGGTATAAACCTCTGTGCAAGGAAGAAAAAGAGTATAATGAATTAATGAAAGAGATTGGATTTGATAAATAATATTGAATAATTTAGTGTAAGAATGGAAAATTTAAAAATCTTCGGTAACGCTTTGCCAGAAATGCCTTGGGAAGCGCGCGCAATGAATGATAGTGGTATACTTTGGAGGTATTCAAAAAATCCTATAATTCCACGCGACTTGCTACCCACATCAAACAGCATATTTAATAGTGCAGTTGTTACTTTTGGTAAAGGCTATGCGGGGGTATTCAGGTGCGATGACACAAATCGGAGAATGCGACTTCATGTTGGGTTTAGCAACGATGGTATTAATTGGGATATTAATTACGAGCCACTAAAATTTGAGTGTGCCGACAGTGAAATTGGTACCTGGATTTATGGGTACGATCCTCGCGTTTGTTTTATCGAAGATCGCTATTATGTTACCTGGTGTAACGGATATCATGGGCCAACTATCGGAGTGGCTTACACCTTTGATTTTAAGTCGTTTCATCAGCTCGAAAATGCGTTTATTCCGTTTAATCGAAACGGCGTATTGTTTCCACGCAAAATTAACGGACGTTTTGCTATGTTAAGCCGTCCGAGCGATAATGGTCACACTCCTTTTGGTGATATCTTTTATAGCGAAAGCCCCGATATGGAATTCTGGGGACGACATCGTCATGTAATGGCGCCAGCTAAGTTTGAAGATAGCGCCTGGCAGTGTACTAAAATAGGCGCAGGCCCAATCCCAATCGAAACTTCTGAAGGTTGGCTTATGATATATCATGGAGTATTAAATTCGTGCAATGGATTTGTGTATAGCTTTGGGTCTGCCATTCTTGATTTAGACCAGCCATGGAAGGTTAAGTATCGTTCCGGACCTTATCTGCTTTCGCCGCAAACCTATTACGAATGCGTAGGCGATGTGCCAAATGTTGTTTTTCCCTGTGCCTCACTTCACGACCCCGAAACCGGACGCCTCGCCATTTATTATGGATGTGCTGATACCGTTACAGGGCTTGCTTTTGGTTATATACCAGAAATTGCTGAGTTTACTAAAGCTACATCCATTATTTAAAATTAGCGGAGTA
>CAZFTD010000286.1:0-3025 GCA_964521525.1 uncultured Marinilabiliaceae bacterium
GGCATTCATAACCTCTATTGCAATGTGGCACAAAGTAATGAAGCCAGCATACATCTTTTTAAAAATATTGGATTTACTTTAATAGGCACCAAAAAAGAGTGGCTAAAAGTAAAAAACGGTTACGAAGATGAACTTCTGTTTCAATTCATCAAACCATAAATTCTGCCAGCTTTTCAAACGTCGGCAATTCAGATAATAACTGATAACCATCACAGTTGCTATTAATTTCAACACAATAAGTAGTCAGCCCATTGGTAACAACCAAATATTTAACCCCTAAAGCAATATTGTAACGTGCCGCCTGATTCAGGGTTTCCTGTCCAACCTCCACTTCAGGAGCCTTGCATTCAACAATAAGCACCGGTTTTAACTGCCGGTTATACAACACAATATCGGCCCGCTGCCGCAAATGATTTACAACCACCATTTTTTCAACCGCCATTAAACCAGAAGGATACCTAAGATAATCAACCATTAAATGAATAAAATGCTGGCGCACCCACTCTTCAGGAGTTAATGCCACATATTTTTTTCGAATAACATCAAAAATGCGCTTTTTCCCCTTTTCTTCTGCTATTTTTGCATCGAATGGCGGCAGCTTGAGTTGTTGCATAATTCATTTTTTATGCAAATTAAGAGAAAATCCCCAATTTCGTTTATCTTAGTAGGTCAACAAATCATTCAATTTGCTTTAAGACCGATAAAATTCAAAACAAAATAAACCAATTTTGTGCAATGAAAACAAAACAGGAAATAGTTGAAAACTGGCTGCCTCGCTATACAGGCAGGCCGCTCGACCAGTTTACCGATTACATATTGCTAACAAATTTCAATTATTATGTAGAACTTTTCTCCAAATGGTACGATGCCCCCATTTTGGGCGAAGGACACAATATGCCCAGTTGCAGTGCCAATGGAATAACCATCATTAACTTTGGAATGGGAAGTCCAAATGCGGCTACAATTATGGATTTGCTCAGCGCCATAAGTCCAAAGGCAGTCCTTTTCCTTGGCAAATGTGGTGGTTTAAAAGCCAGTAACACCCTTGGTGATTTAATTCTTCCGATTGCTGCCATACGTAGCGATGGTACATCCAACGACTATCTGCCCCCCGAAGTGCCGGCTCTTCCGGCATTTAGTCTGCAACGTGCTGTATCAACTGCCATTCGCGATTATGGGCGCGATTATTTTACAGGCACCGTGTTCACAACCAACAAAAGGGTTTGGGAATACGATGAACGCTTTAAAAAATATCTGGGTAAAACCCGTGCCATGGCCATCGATATGGAAACAGCCACCATTTTCACCGTTGGTTTTGCCAATTCCATTCCCAGTGGAGCGTTGTTGCTGGTATCGGACCAACCTATGATTTCAACCGGCATTAAAACAGCCGAAAGCGATAAGCGGGTTACCCGCGATTTTGTTGAAAGCCATATTCGCATTGGTGTTAACGCGCTTAAAGAGATTATTAACAATGGGAAATCGGTGAAACACCTGAAGTTTGAGAATTAACCGTCGATGAAGTTTGAAGATATTATAAAACAGGTTGAACAAGGTGTTTTTGCTCCCATTTACTTTTTATATGGTGAGGAGCCCTTCTTTATTGATAAAATTTCTGAAACCATTCAGAAACATGCACTTAAAGAAGAAGAGCGAGGTTTTAACGAAACCATTCTGTATGGCAAAGACACCGATGTTATAAACCTGATTCATGCTGCACGGCGATACCCCATGGGTGCACCGCGCCAGTTAATAATTGTACGTGAGGCCCAAAACCTCGATAAAATGGAACTGATGGAGAGTTATTTTAAAACACCATTGGTATCCACCATACTTGTAATTAACTATAAGTACAAGTCGCCCGACAAACGAACCAAGTTTTACGCCGCACTCAACGGTCAAAAACAGGCCATTCTGTTTGAGTCGAAAAAGCTTTACGACAATCAGGTTGGGCCTTGGATTTCGGGCTATGTAAAACAACTTGGGCTAACCATCGATCCCAAAGCACAGGTTTTACTCACCGAATTTTTAGGGGCCGAACTGGAGAAAGTTGTACAGGCCATTGACAAGCTTTTAGTGGCTATGGGCCCCGGAAATAAGCACATCTCGGTCGATCATGTGGTAAAAAACATTGGCATCAGCAAAGAATACAACCCTTTTGAATTGCAGGCAGCCCTTATGCATAAAGATGTGTTAAAAGCCAACCGCATTGTTAAGGCATTTGCAGCCAATCCCAAGGATTACCCGCTACCAATGGTTACCAGCACATTGTTTGGCTATTTCAGTAAACTATTGATGTATTACTATTTGCCCGATAAGAGCAAAGGTGCTGTGGCTTCAGCTTTGAAAATTGCCCCGTTTTTTGTTGATAATTACCAAACGGGAGCCAAAAACTATTCGGGCATTAAAGTGGCACAAATTATATCGCTTTTGCGCGAATACGACATGAAAAGTAAAGGTTTTGGCAATGTTTCAGCAACCCATGGCGACCTGCTAAAAGAATTGGTTTTTAAAATTTTACATTAACAACAGGTAAATTCCTGAAGCTTTTAATACTATGACGATACCCATTATTCTGATAGCAGTTATCTGCATTGTTAGCTTTATTGCTTTTAGCAGTCCCGAAATTATGGCCCGCTATCAGCTCAACGCCTGGAGCGTAATAAACCGAAAGGAGTATGTGCGAATGATTTCGCATGCATTTTTACATGCCGATTGGTTCCATTTACTGGTAAATATGTATGTTTTGTATTCGTTTAGCCAGCCGGTTGTTTTTTTCTTTAACCATTTTTTTACCGGTAGTGGCGAATTACGCTTTCTAATTTTGTTTCTAACGGCCATACCGGTTTCTGCCTTTTATTCACTCATAAAACATCGTTCCAATCATGCTTATAACGCAGTAGGTGCATCGGGGGCAGTATCGGCAGTTTTGTTTACATACATTTTTTTTAGTCCTTATTCAACCCTTCTGCTGTTTTTTGTTGTTCCGGTGCCTGCCATCGTTTTCGGGGTTTTATACCTTATT
>CAZFTD010000287.1:0-3000 GCA_964521525.1 uncultured Marinilabiliaceae bacterium
GCAAAAAAAAGTAAGCAAAAAATGCCGCCGCTGCAGATAATTTCCTAAAAATCATATTAATTGACTAAAATCCGGGAACTCGCTACGCTCAAACAGCCCGGATTTCTTAACGTCAATTAATCTGATTTTCTTGACGGAAATTTTTGATATCATTATAATCTCTTTTGGCATCAAAGAACTATCGTTTCTCTGAGGCGGAAAGCTAGCCCAGGGAAAACAAAAACTATCAGTTTCCTTATGTATAAACACATTCAGGTAAATTCTAAAAATTAAACCGGACACTAATGAATTAATTTAAAATAACTCAATCTTTATTTGTGTCTTAATTGTCTATTCTTTCTGTCTAAGATCTAAATTTCTACAGGTCTTTAATTAAAAAGTTTAGAATTCCTATTTACTGCCATTAATTAAATCGTTTAAGCTAAATCCCAGTTTTAATAAATTTTGAGGATGCATAAGCTGTTCCAATTCTGTTACCTCCATAAGGTTTAATTGTTGGTTCGCCTCAAATACCGAGCATTTCTTTAATTTCATTTCTTTGGCCAGCAATCCGGCTTTATGGTATCCAATATAAGGCGATAAAGCGGTTGTAACCGAAGCACTGTAATAAACAGGTGATTGTTGATTTGTTGTTTCAGGGATTGTGAGTTCTGTAAAAAGGCCTTCAACCGAAGCTTTATTAGCATTTATCAAAAGCTTTAAGCTTTCAATAAAAGTGTGGCCAATTAACGGCAAATAAGCATTTAAATCGAGGCAGCCCTGTCCGCATAAATTGCTAATCAATAAATCGTTGGCATAAACCCGATGAGCAGAACCGATAATGTATTCGGGAATTACCGGATTTACTTTACCGGGCATAATTGAACTTCCCAACTGCCTTTGGGGTAAAAACACCTGCCGGTTGTGAAACAAATCGGCGCCCATTAACCTCAGGTCGTTGGCCATTTTTTCAAGATTAACAGCATGTGCTTTTAAAATGGCGTGCACCTCAACATAGCAGTCGAGATTGGCCGTGGCGTCTGAGAGGTTTTCGGCCCGGGTTAGAGGTAAATTGGTCAGTTTTTGTAATTCGCTCACCACATTCATTATAAAATAACGCGGAATTGAAAGACCAGTGCCAATGGCGCCTCCACCAAGGTTGATTTCTTTTATTCTTTCAAGAGATTTCGAAACACGCCACCAATCGCGCGATAGTGCATTATTGTAGGTGCTGAAAAGTTTGTCGTACGATGAGGGCACCGCTTCCTGCATTTGAGTGTATGCCTGGCGTAATACATTTCGAGAACGGTTTTCGGTTTGTTCAATTAAAGAACGATGTTTATTGATGGACTCTTCAAGCTCAAGAAGCAAGCGCATAACGGCAATTTTTAATGCCGAAGGAACCACATCATTGGTCGATTGAAAAATGTTGGCATGTTCAATGGGGTCAACAATATGGTATTGGCCGGGTTTTTTACCCATTTCAATCAAGGCTGCATTGGCCAGTATTTCATTTACATTCATGTTGATGCTGGTACCTGCACCGCCCTGAATGGCAGGAACAATAAACTGGTCGAACCATTTTCCTTCAGATAGCTTGCCTGCCACTGATATTAAACTTATTATTACGCTGTCATCCATAAATGGAATAGGTAATTCCAGATTGGAAAAACGACTATTGGCTTCTTTTTTAAACCTTTGGTAGGTAAGATAGCAGGCTGATTTAACCATTCCCATGGCCTTGTACCACTCAATTTGAAAGGGTGTCCGGTCGGGGAAATTATCAACAGCCCTTACCGAGTGAATGCCATACAATGCCACGGCAGGTATGGTTTTTTCACCCAAAAAATCAACTTCAATTCTTTTATCCGGCTCCATTCGTTATTTTTACTTTATCAAACGGTTTTAACCAACAACTAAAAATAAAGCAATTAAAGTATTATAAAAACGATTCTATTATTTTTATTGTTTGGAATGATGCAAATGAACTATATTTAAAAGCCATTTATAATTTATTTCAATATTTTTATCATTGTTGTCCGGTAAAAATTTTGAGATTTCTCCCTTTGGTCGAAATGACAAGGCCTTTGTGGGTTTTTGCTTTGGGTGGGGTTAGTGACGGCAAGGCCGTCACTAACCCCACCCAGTCAGAACCTAAGTAGCTGTCATTCCGAACGAAGAGAGGAATCTAAACTCAAGATTCTGGATTAATTCTTTTTTCCCGGACGCCAATGTATTTTTATAATGATGTTTAGATGTTACCGCCAAGAGTAAGGCAAGATCGAGCTTCGCTTGACGATTTGGGTCTTTAATAAAGATATAATTAATTCCTGCCCTTCAGCGAAAAATGATAAATTCAGAGCTTAAATTGATACTAAATGAAATCAGACGAAATTAAAAATTTGTTTTTCCAATTTGAAGCTGCAGCCTCAGATTTAGAAGGTGTTGAATGTTGGAGTGCAAGAGAATTACAAGGATTATTAGGATACAGTAAATGGGAGAATTTTGAAAAGGTAATTAAAAAAGCTAAAGACGCATGTCGCAATGCAGGAGAATTAATAGAAAACCATTTTCCCGACATCAGGAAAATGGTTCAGATTGGTTCAAATACCGAAAGAGCCATAGATGACATTGCATTAACTCGTTACGCTTGTTATTTAATTGCTCAAAATGGCGACAGCAAAAAAGAAGAAATTGCGTTTGCTCAAAACTATTTTGCGGTACAAACACGTAGAGCAGAATTAGTTGAACAACGGATTCTGGAATATGAAAGAGTAAAAGCTCGTGAAAAATTAAGCCAAACTGAAAAACAACTATCTGGTATTCTTTATGAGCGTGGGGTTGACAACCAGGGATTTGCAATTATTAGAAGCAAAGGCGACCAAGCTTTATTTAGATTAAATACCCAAATGCTTAAACGTAAAATGGGAGTTCCTGATAGTCGACCAGTTGCGGATTTTCTTCCTACAATTAGCATAAAAGCTAAAGACCTGGCAGCCGAGATGACAGGATTGAAGGTGC
>CAZFTD010000288.1:0-2991 GCA_964521525.1 uncultured Marinilabiliaceae bacterium
CTCATATCCCCAATCAGGCACTGAATTGTCTATTCGACGCCGATGTGGTTGAGAAAGTTCTTTTTAATCTGATGAGTAATGCTGTTAAGTACACCCCCGATAAAGGAAACATCAAAGTGGTTGTATTAACGGAAACCCGGCCAACAGGAAAATTCCTGATAATGGAAGTTTCCGACTCAGGCACAGGGATTTCTGTGTCGCCAAAATCGAAAGTTTTTGAGCGTTTTTATCGTGATCCGGTTAGGAAAAACAAAGCAGATGGTGCGGGTATTGGATTGGCACTTTCGCGTGACCTCGCCAGGCTGCATGGTGGTGATTTACTTGTGGATGAATGCTTTACTCCTGGTAGTAGGTTTGTTTTCTCATTTCCTTATCAGGAATCCGGTTTGTCGCCTGATTTCAATAATATTAATAGTGTGGAATTTTATACAGATGGTAACTCAGATGTACAGGGGCAGTTATTAAATAATGATTTTACAATTTTAGTTATTGAAGATAATGATGATTTGCGGTCATTTATCGGAAGTGGGCTTCAACATTACAATGTTTTGCTTGCCGGTGATGGCGATGAGGGTTTAAAAATAGCCAGAGAACAGTTGCCCGATTTAATTGTGTCGGATATAATGATGCCCAATAAAAACGGCTTTGAAATATGCCGGGAAATAAAGGGTGATGATGCTACCAACCACATACCGGTTATTTTATTAACCGCGTTAGGCTCGCTTGAGCATCAGCAATTGGGAATTGATTATGGTGCCGACGACTATATTGTTAAACCATTCAGCATTAGTATTCTTGCCGGAAAAATCAGGAATATTTTAAATGCTCGTCAAAATTTCAGAAAGCAATTATTAGCCGGGTTAACCGAAAATGAAAACACTTCAGTTACGCAAACCCGGAATCCATTTCTAAGCAAAGTTTTGAAAGAAATTAACCACCATTTGTCTGATGGAGCTTTTGGTGTTGAAGAACTTGGGCAATTAATGAATATGAGTCGTTCAACGTTTTACCGCAAAATTAAAACCTTAACCGGTATTACGCCTGTTGAACTTATCAGGATGGTTCGCTTAAAACGAAGTTCGGAAATATTAAAGGAATCGCCGGAAATAACCATTAATGAGGTGGCCTTTAAAGTAGGATTTGAAGATGTTAACTATTTTAGGGAATGCTTTAAAAAACAGTTTGGTAAAGCCCCCCGGGATTTTGTGTAAGGATTTGAATGGATGCGCTGTTGCATCAAATGACCTGTATTTTTGATTCATTTGCCCACCTCGCTTAGTACTGAAATGCTGTAAATTGCAACTGTTATTTTTATCTCTGAATAATACGGTTGAAAACATAAACAATAAGCAAAATATCAGTTCTATGGAAAACAGCAGAAGAAGTTTTATAAAAAAAACAGCCCTTGGTGCTGCCGGATTTACAATTGCCGGTATGGGCATGAGTGCCAAAAGCTATGCCCGTATTGTTGGCTCAAACGAGCGCCTCAATTTAGCCATTATTGGACTTGGGCGACGCTTAGGTGCCTATTATGAGCCCATCGCATTGCCGGCCGGTAATGTGCAGTTACTTTATTTGTGCGATGTTATGAAACATCAGCGTGAGCGGGCAGCCGCATCGTTTGCAAAACATATCAGTTATCAGCCAAAGCTTGAAAATGATATACGTAAGGTACTCGAAGATAAAAAAGTTGATGCCATCATTAATGCTACACCCGACCATTGGCATGCGCCCGGTGCGTTTCTGGCAGTTAAAGCCGGAAAACATGTGTATGTTGAGAAACCCGGCAGCCATAATGCCCGCGAAGGTGAATTATATGCCGATTTCAGAAAGAAGTACAATAAAATTATTCAGTTGGGAAATCAGCAACGCTCTTCGGCCGAATCCATCGAAATTGTAAAAGAAATACACAATGGCATTATAGGTACACCTTATAAAGCTGTGGCTTTTTATTCAAATAACAGGGGAGAGGTTCCTGTGGCGGTTAAAGCACCTGTTCCTGAAGGCCTTGATTGGAACCTTTTTCAGGGACCGGCACCTCGTATGGACTATATGTATAACACCTGGGATTATAACTGGCACTGGTATGGCTGGACTTATGGAACTGCCGAAATGGGTAATAATGCCATTCACGAGTTGGATATTGCCCGATGGGCGCTTCAGGGCGATTATCCCGAAATGGTGAGCGTTGAGGCCGATAAACGCCATTTTTTAAACGATGGCTGGACCATGTACGACACCATGCTGGCTACCTTTAATTTTCCCGGAAATAAAGTGATTCAGTGGGATGGTAAAAGTCGAAATGGTTACAACACCTATGGGTCTGACAGGGGTACCTTAATTTATGGAAGCGAGGGCACTGTGTTTGTAAACCGCGATGGCTATAAACTTTACGATAGAGGTGGTAAATTGGTTCGTTCCCGCATGGGCTCGGGAAGTGAAGGCGGCACGGCTTTGGGCGGTGGCGGCGATATGACTACCACTCATATATTTAATTTCTTCGATACCATCAGGGGAAAAGCAGTACAGGCATCGCCCATTGAGGAGATGGCTAAAAGTACTCATTTATGTCACTTAGCCAATATTGCTTATCGCTTAAAGAAAGATCTAAAAATCGATTCGGCTACAGGCAGGGCTATCGATGCTGAAGCTATGAAAATATGGGGCCGCGATTATGAAAAAGGCTGGGAACCAAAATTATAGAAAGAATAAAATCGCTTTTCTATTTAAGTGTCCAGGCCCATTAGCATTTTATGGGTATTCCATTTTGCTTTTTAATTTTTAAAATATTAAACATGATTTTAAGAATTTTATTATTGTTGTTAGTGCCATCATTCCTCATGATATCGTGTAAAAAGGAGCGTCAAAAACCATTTACCGGTGCCAACGCTGAGGTTAAAATTATAACCCTCGACCCAGGGCATTTTCATGCTGCTTTGGTTCAAAAGGAAATGTACCCACAGGTTGATTCTACCGTTTATATTTATGCCC
>CAZFTD010000289.1:0-1758 GCA_964521525.1 uncultured Marinilabiliaceae bacterium
AGTGCCGTTATGCTTCTTTATACTGATGTAAAGTATGATATAAGCGATGATGTGTTAAAAAAATTGGGATATATCAAATAAAGTTTATTTTTGCATAATATATATTTAAATAAACTCTCTAAAAACAATGAAACATATATTTAAATTGCTACAATGGATAATCATTTCTTTAAATACTCCATGAACTCTTTTAATATCATTGAAAAACAACAAATGGCTGCTATCAAATCAAGTACATCAAAAAAAATAAATTCTTATTACTATTTTGACACACAAAAGGCACCAAACCAAATTGGCAATGAAACAACTAATGCCCATATAATTATCATGAAGGATGGCCATATTGTAAAAACATTATTTCAAGACAAAATTAAGAATCCAACAAATTATTATGGCTCTTTCGGTGAGGCTCTCACAGTAAATAATAATCAAGAGCTCTTCTTTTCCATGAGGAGTAACAACACAATTTATCAATTATTGGATTTAGAGGCTCAACCTTTATTTTATATAAACTTTGGAGATATGGGTTTAGACACCACAATTACCAGTCAAAAACCGTTTAGCGAACTACAGAATATTGTAGAAAACCAAACAGCTGGGAAAGCTTTTTTCCCATCTTTGGCAATAAACAACAGTAAATTATTAGGAATTAATTATTTATTACATAAGCACAATGAGCCAATTGTATCTCAATTCTATATTCGAATTAAACGAAATAATGCGGAATATCACACCTCTAGAATAAAAAATGATATTACATCAATTCCAAAATACATTAATTTAAGTGCTAATAGTGGAGGCGTTAGCCATGAGATATGGGATAGCAACAATTATATGGTCCAAGTCGTTAATCCTCATGAGCTTTTTTATGGTACTAACTCCGACTATATTTTAACAGATGAGGTTGGAAAAATTAAAATTACCGACAACCCAATACTTGTATTGATGAAACTTAAATCATATTAAGTCATTGATTTACCGGATAAATTACTTATTTCTAATGTATTAAAGAGCCAAAAAATAAAAGACCCAAAAAGCTTAACATTAGCAATAATAACAAGCGCTAAACAACATTATCAGTAATCAATTAACAAAAACAATGACCTTAACAAATCATTAAGGCAAGGGAACAATAGATGTAAAGCACATCGAGACTTGTAAAAGGTGTTTCATATTACAGACACAGGTATTGTAGCCAAGTGTCTGGATTGACAGAAAAAAACCAACCAAAAAAAGGACCTAACCATCCTTTCTGGATAGTTACCCTGAATACATATTTTTTTTTAAATTATGGACAATGAAACTAACAGTATTTAGCCTTTTAGGTTTCTTATTTTTGACATCATGTCAGCAAAACGTTTCCAAAATTGACGAAGTAGTAATGAACTTTAAACCTTAAACCATAAACCTCAAACTTTAAACCATCAACTATGAACTATGAACCATCAACCCTAAACGATAAACACTGACCATGATAAAATTCCTCATCCACCGTCCCATTGCTGTTATAATGACATTTCTGGCAATTCTTACTCTGGGCATTGTATCGTCCCGGTTATTGCCTGTATCGCTCATGCCCGAAATTAACATACCGGAAATTACCATTCAAATAAATAGGCCGGGCGAATCGGCACGCCAGATAGAAGAAGGCATTGTTGGCACCATGCGTTACAACCTCATGCAGGTTCCGTATCTGGAAGACCTTACCTCCGAATGCTTCGACGGAAGAGCCACCATTCGGTTGCGATTCAGCTATGG
>CAZFTD010000289.1:1768-2986 GCA_964521525.1 uncultured Marinilabiliaceae bacterium
ACGATAGCAACTACGCATTTATTGAAGATAATGAAAAAACAGATGAGGCCATGCGTTATTTGCCGTCAGATATGGAACGACCTGCCATTATAAAAGCCACGGCATCTGACTTACCTGTTTTTTACATCAATATTTGGATGGATGAGGCCGATGAGAATAAGTTTATGGAAATGAGCGAACTTACACGTTCGGTTATTATTAAGCGTCTCGAACAGCAGGAACAAGTGGCCATGGTTGATGTAACCGGACATTTAATGCCCGAATTATACATTGAGCCAAACGAAACAATGCTTCGCTCGTTAGGCGAAACGCATCAGGTTATAATAAATGCTCTGGAGCACAACAACCTGTCAATGGGGTCTATTGAAGTTGCCGATGGTCAGTATAGGTTCAACATACGATTTGCAAATAGATTACGCACAGTAAATGATGTTAAAGATATTCGTCTGAGTATTGGCTCGCGGCTTATGCGGCTTGACGAACTGGCAAACGTTGGTTTACGCCCCCGCCAACAGGAAGGTGTTTTTTTACGTAATGGCGAACCGGCAATATCGCTGGCTGTTATTAAACAGGCTGATGCCCGCATGGATGAACTTAAAGAACGGGTTGACGAGCTTATTGGTTTTTTCAGGCAAACCTACACAGGTGTTCAATTTGAAATAGTGCGCGACCAAACGGCTATTCTTGATTACTCTATCAGCAATCTTCAATCGAACCTTATTTTTGGAGGATTGCTGGCCTTTTTAATACTTTTCTTTTTTCTAAAAGATGCCCGTTCACCCTGGCTTATTGGCATTTCGGTTCCGGCATCGCTCGTTATTAGCCTGTTGTTCTTTCACCTCACCGGTTTATCCATCAACATTATTTCTCTGTCGGGCTTAATACTGGGAATAGGAATGATAATCGACAATTCCATTATTGTAATTGACAACATCACCCAGTACACCGAAAGAGGTGAAACTCTTTCGTCGGCATGTATCAAAGGTACCAACGAAGTTATTCGCCCTCTAATATCATCGGTATTAACAACCTGCGCCGTATTTGTACCGCTCATTTTTATAAGTGGCGTATCGGGCGCCTTGTTTTACGACCAGGCAATGGCTGTTGGCATTGGTTTGGTAGCTTCTTTAATTGTTTCTGTTACATTTATTCCGGTGCTTTACCATTTGTTCAACAGAAACAGAAACAACAACAGCAAAGAACTGAAAAAGGGAAAAA
>CAZFTD010000290.1:0-2905 GCA_964521525.1 uncultured Marinilabiliaceae bacterium
TTGCTGATTAGCTGCGCCTTGAATTTTTTAAGCTCCAAATAGCGCGGAACTCAGGTCAAAGGTTTAGTTCTGGATTTAAGAATAGAGGTATCGGATTCAGGTCCGGTGCATTATCAAACGAAATTTTAACAGTTAATATATTTCAGTATGAAGAATGTTAAATTAAGATCAATGTTGACCAAAACGAAGCCCATGGCAATTCTTGCTTTAGCAATGACATTATGCCCACTGGCAATAAATGGTCAATCCAAAAAACCAGCCAAAAACGCACCGGTTTTTACAAGCGTAGTTTATCAGGGCGACGACCAGGTTTACAAAAACAATCCTCTGGCAGCTGATGAGTTTTACAATCCAATTCTGCAAGGTTGTTATCCCGACCCCAGCATCACCCAAAAAGGGGAAGATTATTTTTTGGTTTGTTCATCATTCGCTATGTTCCCGGGTGTACCCATCTTTCATTCAAAAGACCTGGTAAACTGGACTCAAATAGGACACGTGCTGGATCGTCCATCACAGCTTAAAGTTCACGATACCGGCATCAGTGCAGGTGTATATGCGCCATCCATCAAGTACAACCAGTACAACGACACCTTTTACATGATTACTACCCAGTTTGCTGGCGGCTTTGGTAACATCGTGGTTAAAACCAAAGACCCATTTAAAGGATGGAGCGATCCCATTAAACTTCAATTCCAAGGCATCGACCCTTCTATTTTCTTTGATGATGATGGTAAAGCTTACGTGATTCATAACGATGCTCCCGACCCGGGAAAAGAACTTTACAGCGGACACCGCGTCATTAAAATTTGGGATTACGATTTAGAGAACGACCGTGTTATTCCGGGTACCGATAAAATTATTGTAGATGGTGGTGTTGACCTCTCAAAAAAACCCATCTGGATTGAGGCTCCACACATCTATAAGAAAAATGGTAAATACTACTTAATGTGTGCCGAAGGCGGTACTGCCGATTGGCATAGCGAAGTAATATTCAGCAGCGATAAAGCAAGAGGCCCTTACATTCCAGCGCCCAACAATCCAATTTTAACTCAACGTTATCTCAACCCAAACCGGGCCAACAGAGTTGAGTGGGCAGGGCATGCCGACATCGTTAAAGGACCTGATGGAAAGCACTATGGCGTATTCCTGGCCATCCGTCCAAATGAGAAAAACCGCATTAACATTGGCCGTGAAACATTTATTCTGCCCGTTGACTGGACGGGTGAGTTTCCTGTTTTTGAAAACGGTTTAATACCATTTACTCCCAAATTGAAATTACCTAAAGGCGTTGAAAACAAAACCGGTAAAGATGGCTTTTTCCCCAACGGAAATTTCACTTTTACCGAGAACTTCATGGCCGATAAACTTGATTATAGATGGATTGGGCTCAGAGGCCCCCGAGAAGCGTTTATTTTGAAAACCAAAAAGGGCTTAGCTATTAATCCGTTTAATGTTAACATTAAGGAAGTCAAACCAACTTCTACCTTGTTTTACCGTCAACAGCACAGCAACTTTTCGTTTACCACAACTCTTGAGTACACGCCTGCTTCTGAAAAAGATTTGGCAGGTATCGTTTGTTTGCAAAGCGAGCGATTTAATTATGTGTTTGGCATCACTAAAAAAGACAAAGACTTCTATTTGCTGCTTCAAAGAACAGAAAAAGGAGAATCTACCATTATTGCCAGTGCCAAAATTGACGTTAAAAAGCCTGTAAGTTTGCAGGTTAAAGCCACGGGCGATAATTACGAATTCAATTATTCGGCCAACGGTGTTGATTTTGTGAATTTGGGCGGTACTGTTTCGGGCGATATTTTGTCAACACAAATAGCCGGTGGATTTACCGGAGCATTAATTGGTTTGTACGCCACAACGGTTAATGATGCGTTGCCCAAATAATAATTCTGAGGGAGTTTAAACCAAGTTAATTATAAATCAGGGTTTGATTTGCTAAATCAAGATTAGATTTTCTTTGAGATAATAAGTCAATCCCTGGCTTACAATATTTCTTAACCAGTCTTGATTTGATTAATTGCACAAAAATTCAATGCATAATATAGCTGAAATTCAGGTTACTGGTTTTTAATCATTAAAAGATTCATTTCTCATTTATGAGAACGCTTTTTGAATAATTCGGCTGTTTCATCCGTGCAATAATAAGTTAACAACAGTAGTTAAAATTTTTGGTTTACTTAATAAATCTTTGGCCTCTTGTTTATGATGCTAATATTTAGATTTTTACAAACAGGAAACTTCTTATTATAATTGATTATAACCGACCTTTCGCAATTATTATATAAGTAAAATATTGGGTTTTGGTTGCAATTTTTTAATCATTTCAATACTTTTATACAATACTTTAATAATAATTATAATAAAACATTGTATTTCATATCATTAAAAATGAAAAGGTTACTAATACTTTTAAAATAAGTGAAGTTGTTTCCTTTTTATTGTATGATACTCATAACAAAAAAATAAGGGTCAATGAAACCGTTAAAAACCAATATTTTCAAGTGATATGTACTTGATATTTAAGGCTATAGAATTTTAGAAATAAAAGGAAAGTTGAACATAAACCAAAAAAATAATAAACAGTATATTGATGAGAACAAACCACATTTTCAGAAAATTTTCTGCCTTTGTTTGCATCGCTGCTATGGCAATGTTATTCAGCATGTGTGCTGAAAAAGAACAGGGCAATGGTACAGTAAGTATTACCATTAATCCGGCCCACACAGGGCCTGAAATCAACAAACACATATTCGGGCATTTTGCCGAACATCTGGGCTTTGGTATATATGGCGGAATTTGGGTAGGCCCAGATTCAGAAATCCCTAACACCCGAGGCATCAGAAACGATGTTGTGGAAGCCTTAAAAGCAGGCGCAACGGCAATCTGTTCCACC
>CAZFTD010000291.1:0-2829 GCA_964521525.1 uncultured Marinilabiliaceae bacterium
GCTATTGGGGTAGCTGTTGCCGACAAGCCCGAAGGACCCTATGTTGCCCAACCCGAACCAATTAGCGGCGTTAATGGTATCGACCCAAATGTGTTTATCGATAAGGATGGACAGGCTTATCTGTATTGGTCGGGACGCAATATTTTTGTGGCAAAGTTAAAAGAGAACATGCTGGAACTCGATTCAGAGCCGATGATTATTCCCAATCTTCCTGACAAAGGATTAAAAGAGGGCCCATGGGTTTTCGAACGAAATGGTATCTATTACCTCACATTTCCGCATGTTGAAAACAACGTTGAACGGCTCGAATATGCCATGGGCGACAACCCAATGGGGCCATTTAAAATGACAGGCGTTATTATGGACGAATCGCCCACAGGCTGTTGGACTAACCATCACTCCATTGTTGAATACCAAAACCAATGGTATTTATTCTATCATCACAATGATTATTCGCCCAATTTCGATAAAAACCGTTCGGTACGAATCGACAGCCTCTTTTTCAATGCCGATGGCACCATTCAAAAGGTAATTCCTACGCTTCGCGGGGTTGGTTTAACCGATGCGTATAAAAATATCGAAATTGACAGGTACAGCCTTTTATCGGAAAAAGGAGTGGCTATAGATTTTATTGATTCACTCAATATTTTTAAAGGTTGGAAATCGATTTTTAGCGATAAGAATGCCTGGTTACAATACAACAGCGTTGACTTTGGAAGTAAAACGGCAAAATCGGTTACTGTAAACGCCAAATCGGAGCAGGGTGCAACACTGATTATTCGGCTTAACAATGCCGATGGGCCAATTATTGCAACAGTTAAAATACCAAAAGGTAACGTTTTGAAACCATTTAATGCAAAGCTGAAAAATCCCCGCAAGGGCGTAAGCAATTTGGTTATTCAGCTGCAAAATATCAACTCGGTTGAAGTTGACTGGGTGCGATTTAACTAAGTACCAACATTTTTTTATTCGGTTCAGAAAGATTTATCTGGGAAACTGTTTAATTTTAAAAGTTATTAATTAAACCACCTGCAATTATATATAGGCTTAAAAACGAGCATGATTCGTTAAATAGAAACTCAATTGCAGAATTGCATATAATATTAAAAACCTAATTATTTACGTATGAAACTTAAATCATTTGGCAGCTTATTGTCTGCTATTGCCTTATTAACAGGTCTTTTTGGATGTGTACAGCAGCAACAAAAGAACACCTCCACCGCCAATATTTCCAAAGAAGAATTTGGAGCTTTATCAACGGGCGAAACAGTTGATATTTATACCCTTACCAGCTCTACCGGCATAGAGGTTAAAATTATGACCTATGGTGGTACCATAACATCATTAACCACACCTGATAAAAACGGCGTTAAAGGCAACATCGTCTTAGGTTTTGATAATTTGGCAGCCTACGAAGCAGGAACACCTTATTTCGGAGCCCTTATTGGCCGTTACGGCAACCGCATTGCTTTGGGAAGGTTTTCGCTCGATGGACAGGACTATCAATTGCCAACCAACGATGGCCCGCATCATTTGCATGGAGGTAACGTAGGTTTCGACAAGGTTATTTGGCAGGTGGTTGAAACCATTTCGGGCGAAAACCCTGCCCTGGTGCTGCAATACACAAGTGCTGATGGCGAAGAAGGCTATCCCGGAAACCTGACTGTTAAAGTTACTTACACTTTAGAAGGTAACGATTTGAAGATTGATTACGAGGCTGAAACCGATGCGCCTACCATCATCAATTTAACCAATCATGCCTACTATAACCTGGCAGGGCAGGGCACTATTCTCGACCATATTTTAACCCTCAACGCCGACCAATACACTCCGGTTGACCATACCTTAATCCCAACCGGAGAGATTTACAATGTTGAAGGAACCCCATTTGATTTTACAGCCCCCAACACAATTGGAGTGCGTATTGAAGAAGTACCCGGAGGATATGATCATAACTTTGTATTGAACCCAGCAACTGAAGAAGGTCTTAATTTTGCTGCAAAACTAATCGACCCCAAAAGTGGTCGCAACATGGAAATATATACACTGGAGCCCGGAATTCAGTTCTATTCGGGGAACTTTTTAAATGGTACTTTGGTTAGTGGTAACCGTGTTTATGAAAAATACAGCGGATTGTGTTTGGAAACTCAACATTTCCCCGATTCTCCAAATAAACCTGACTTCCCATCAACAGTATTGCGTCCGGGTGAAAAATATACTACTTCAACCGTTATGCGTTTTGGTGTGGAATAAGTTGTAATGGCTATTCGCCAGCCATTTACTTTCAAATACGAGCAGCTAATGCCTTATAACTGTTGACTTGATAATTTTAAATACTAAAATAGGCTGTATTCAAAGTTGTTTGAATACAGCCTATTTAGCTACTTACCAAATTTAATATTTGCGAAAAGTATTCGCCAGAACACAACAACTACACCTTCTGTTTAAATAATGATGCCGAAACGTTGCTATCAAAGCCAATTTACTTCAGTTATTATTCCGGCATACATTTACAAAAGTTCAATAGCTCTTTTCGCTAAAAATCAAACTTCACATGTATCAAATTTAAGGCATAATGCCAATAACAACTTTTGTTTTCAGATAAAAAATGTTTAATTACAGATAATTAATCAACGTAGTCAATTGCAGTTACAAACTGCCGGTTAAAATTCGACGTAGTCAGCCAACGCATGGGCATATATACAAGACTTCGAGCATGGGGATTTCTATGAAAATTATTTGTGATTCCAGAATTTAAAGCAAAGCACGAGTTACAACCTAAAATCCGCAGGATATTGTTAATAAAAGCTGGAAAACTTTCATAATGAA
>CAZFTD010000292.1:0-2800 GCA_964521525.1 uncultured Marinilabiliaceae bacterium
TGGCAAAGTTTGACGAACCGTCAGCGCGCATTACCAAAGTAAGCAGATACTTTTCGTTGAAGTCGTAATTAACCCTACCAAAGAAAGATGCAAGCGCTCCCTGATTATGTGGGCCACCACCAACACTGGTTACACCTGAGGTTAAACCGTCAGTGTTGTCGATAAAAGCATATTTATAACCAATAAAAGTAGGATTGGCATTGGTAGCACTAACTCTGCTTCCTAATCCCCATTTTTCTAATGATTGACCTACCAACACATCGAATTTATGCTCATTCAGTTTAAACTTATAATTTAAAGTGTTTTCAAAAGTCCAGCTATGGCCACTACCTGCATTCTGGGTAATACGGCCGGGACTCAATGATACATCACCTGCAAGTACATAGGCTGGCTGATAGCTCCGATAAGCATTTGCAAACATCTTGTACCCATAACTGCTCTTAAAAATCAGGTCTCTGATGGGTTGTATCTGAAGATAAGCATTGCTGTTGATGTCGTAGTTTTGCGTTTCATTCATACCCCTGTTCAAAGCCATTTGAGCCAATGGGTTGTAAATCCTTGATGACAAACTTTCAAGGCCGGAAGCTTGTAAATCTGGTCTTGAGAAATATTCACCCTGTGCATTGTAAACAGGCACCAATGGGTTTCCAGTTAACATGTTGCGAATGTCGTTGTAATACATACCACCAATGGCGATACCAGAACGTTCGCGATAACTGAAGTTTAATGTTTCACCAACTTTGATAATTTCTAAGCCGTTATTTTCATAAATAACATGGTCGCTATTTATACGGAAAGTATATCTGTCATGATTAGGTTCAACAGGCTTTCCAAAAATACCTTCCTGAGAAGAGTATGAAAAACCTAAAGCGAAAACTGATTGAGCAGAACCACCTGTGATATTGATAGAATGGTTTTGAGTTGGAGCATTCTTGTTCCGGATTTCTTCCATCCAGTCGGTACCTTTCCAGCCGTTTTGAACATCCTGATAGATACCTGGAATTACTGAAGCAAAATCGATTGGCGCTTTCCCTGAAACCACACGCTCTTCGTTGTAGATTTCCATGAATTGTTTAGCGGTTAACAGTTTTGGCATTTTCACTGCATCCTGAACGCCATAAAAACCATCATAGGTTACCTGAGTACGTCCTTTGCGACCTCCTTTGGTAGTAACCAGAATTAAACCTTGGCAGCACGGGCTCCGTAAATAGCAGCAGAAGCGGCGTCTTTAAGTACATCTATCGATTCTATATCGGATGGGTTAAGATTATTTATGTCACCACCAGCTACTCCATCGATAACATACAAAGGTGCAGAATTACCAATAGTTCCTAAACCACGGATATTAACTTTAAATCCCTGACCAGGCATACCTGAACTCTGGGTAATATTAACACCTGGAGAAACAGTTTGAATGGCATCCAGCGCCTCAGTAGCATTTTGGCGTTGCAATTCATCCGCATTCACCGAAAGGTTGGCACCAGTAATCAACTTTTTCTTCTGAACACCATAACCAATTACCACTACTTCATCCAGGTCGGAAACCATTTCTTTCATATTTACTGTTAAGCGGGTTTGCGCACCCACAGTAACTTCCTGAGTTTGCATTCCTACAAACGAAAAAACCAGGACTGATGCATCCCCTGCAACTTCAAGGGAGAAGTTACCATTTGCATCAGAAATAACACCATTGGTGGTGCCTTTCTCCATAATGGTAACACCGGGAACCGGCAGGTTTTGCGAATCATTAACCACACCAGTCACCCTTTTTTGGGCAAACATAGTGAAGCCAAGAAACAAGCAAAGAATAAGAATCACACTTCTTTTTTTCATAGTTTTTGAATTAAGTTAAAAATTAAAAAACAGCGTTTGATTGGTGGTTTTGTACTTATACACATTTTTTAGCTTTTGTTAACCCTAAGAGTGATGGCTAATAAAACTAAAACTTAAAGAAGGCAAAAGTGCGGGATCAATACTTTATTTATTTAAAGATTTATTTATTCTATTAGTGCAGATTTCAAATGAAAACCATTTCATCAAGTTTCATTTTCACATCAAAACTTATTATTTATTGCAGAATTTCCTCAAAAAAAAGGAAGGCGGATGAAAAAAACACAGAATACCATATATCTGAGTTCAAAGTGAAGCATAATGGGGTTTTCATAGGGCAAATTTGGTTAAGGATACTTAGATTCTATTCTGTTCTGTTCTGGTTTGGTATGCCTACATACCATGTTATATACATTTTTTAACGAAACAAACTTATAAAAGACATTTAATAAAAACAAGCATTTTTTAAGAATTATTTTTTAAAAAGCTTCTTTAATAAAATTAAATAAATGATACTATTTTAACATTAAGTAGATAGTATTATAAATTACAACCATATATAAATTAAATGAGAAGAAAAAAAACGGAATCTCTGTTAATAGTCAAATTTCTGGTTTTATGAACATCACATATTTGAGAATACTCAATTAAAATCTTATATTTATTTAAAATTAGTATGATGATATTTTATCATTTTATATATCTTTATTGATCTGAATTCGGATTATCTGGCAGCACAAAGAAATGTCTTCATAAGATTTTTAACATAGTTTTGAAACATATGAAACGACCCTGTTTGTGAAAAACAATAATACCAATGAGAATCCGACTATTAACAAACAAATAATTCACAGATGAAAGAAAACATACATAGGGAAATTACCCCATTAACAGAAAATGACTGTTTTTTGGTATTCGATCGGCAGCGAAGTTTATTTACGTTTCCAATACATTTTCATCCCGAATAGTA
>CAZFTD010000293.1:0-2783 GCA_964521525.1 uncultured Marinilabiliaceae bacterium
AAAAGTAGAGCGATTTGGCGGTTATAAAAAGTGTATCGTTGCGAAAAATGCTTATTTCGGCTGGGTTTTGATGGGTCCCCGACCCCAAAAACTTGGCTCCATGCTGCGAAAAACCTCCTTCATAATTAAATCCGGTATGGATGTTATTGATTTGGTAACGTTGTTCGTAACTCTCGAACCTTGGGTACGAGGAATTTTCAGGATTGGTGATGTTCATAACCTTATGAACAAGCCGACCGATAAGTGGGTAATTAAAATAGGTTTTATTATGAAACTCAACACTGTCTATTCGCACTTCGTTGGATGACAGGCTGATCTGATAACGGCCAAAACGGGCAAAAACCATATCAGCTTTAAAGCCACTTTGTTCCCAGGTTATCAATCCTTTAGTTCCATACCAGGTGCCACTTTGAAGGTTAACAGTACCATGAGTTTCCAGTATTCTGATGCTGTCGTTTTTTGCCAGACAAATTAAATTTGTGGGTTCAAACACTATCCTCAATGAATCGCTGAAAACAAATTTGTAAGAAGGCTTTTGTGCTATCCATTTAAGTGCCGGTGTTGAAAAAATGATATTCTCATTCATCAGATTGGTGGTGTGGTCCAATAAGCGAATCACATTACGCAACGGATACCTTGGTTCGTTTAAAAGTTTGGTTATTCCTGTATGCCAATGGTCAAAGCTCTCTTTTGGATGTTTGGCTTTGTTTATGGCCATGATGGCTGTTAAATAAGCATAAAAATCGGGAAATGGACGTCCTTTTTTGTCAATAAGTTGATCGCAGGATGCAAGAACTAATTCTTTAAGTTCAGGAGTAACATCTGGTGAATTCCAAAAAACTTTAACCTCAGCAATAAAATCTTTAGCAGCTTTTTTTTCGGCCGAAATGCTGAAAACATTTTCCAAATTCGATAAAAAAGCAACTTCACCTCCCTCACGAAAAGTTTTACTTTGAGAGTAGAGATAAGTATAGGATACAATGAAATAAAGTAAAAATACTGATAGTAAGTGTTTTATCATAAGCCCAAACCTTCCGCAGTCTGCTTTTCTTAATTAATTATCTTTTTCATACGATACAGCCACCCAATGGTTATTCTCTTTAATGTTTTTTATTGATAAATTTTGTGTTTTTGCTAAGTCATCAATCGAATTCAAATCACTTCTGTAAAAACCGCTGAATATTATTGTTCCGCCTGGTTTTAATACTTTACAATAAGCAGGCATATCTTCAAGCAAAATATTACGGTTAATATTGGCCAGTATAATATCAAACTCCGTCATGGAAATAAGAACAGAGGCATCTCCCAGTTGTATTTCCATGTTGCTGATATGGTTCAGCCGACAGTTTTCTTCGCTGTTGGTAGTACACCAAGGGTCAATATCAATACCAATAACTTTTGACGCGCCCCGCATGGAAGCCAGAATGCCAAGGATACCTGTACCACAGCCCATATCAAGAACTGTTTTGTTGTTTATGGGAGTTTCTAAAATATGCTCCATTACCATGGCGGTTGTTTCGTGATGTCCGGTACCAAACGACATTTTGGGCTCAATAACAATCTGATGTTTGATGTGCGGAAATTCATTGTGAAATGGGCTTCTTACTACACATTCGTTTCCAATAATAATAGGTTGAAAGTAGTTTTTCTCCCATACTTCATTCCAGTTCTGATCGGGGATGTTGCTTAACTTATATTGAAACGAAATGGTGTCCGACTCAGCATGAAGTTTTTTCAAAGCATCTTCATTAAATACGTTTGTCGGTATATAGGCATCAATACCGGTTTCTGTTTCCATAAAACTTTCATACCCCAGCTCTCCGAGCCATGCCATAAGAATTTCGGCTTTGTCGACTGAGTAGGGATTTAAAATGATTGAAATTTGGGTATAATCCATTATTGAATAATTTTAAGCAACGTAATTTAAAAACTCTTTGTTACAGGCAGTTTAAAAATTCAATACCGAGAACAGTGGTTTGTCTTTTGCTTTTTACATTCTGCCTTCTGCCTATATTTTGTAAAGTATCGCTTAGCTGTTTATAAAAGCATTTACGGTTCCTGAAGTTACGTAATAATCATCGAATTTGCTTAGCGATGTTTTATTAGTTTTATTTCACCAATCAGAAAAGGCGCCAGTAACGACGCCTTTCCCAGATTCAAATAGACCATTATCTTTTTAAAAGCCTTTAAGTTAATAATTTAAGTTTCTAAACTTTAATGATTCTTTTTTTATTTATCAAAAATGAACTTTAAACAGCTGCTTAACTGATGTTAAGGAATTAGAATGCTGTAATAATAGCCAGAAAATCAGCTGCTTTTAATGACGCGCCACCAATTAATCCACCATCTACATCGGGATTTGCAAATAATTCTTTGGCATTGGAAGCGTTGCAACTTCCACCGTATAGAATAGTGGTGTCATTAGCTACTTTCTCGCCATATTTTTTAACCAGTAAACTCCTTATAAATGCATGCATTTCCTGTGCCTGGTCGCTGGTGGCTGTTTTACCGGTACCAATGGCCCATACAGGTTCGTAGGCTAAAACAATTTTACCAAACTCATCGGCCGATAAATTGAAAAGTGCATCTTCAATTTGTTTTTTCACAACGTCGAAGTGGATGCCTGATTCACGTTCCGATAAAACTTCGCCAATGCAAAAAATTGGAGTCAGATTGTTGGCCAGTGCCAATAATGTTTTTTCTTTAAGAATGGCATCGGTTTCACCATAATATGCCCTGCGCTCTGAATGGCCTAAAATAACATACTTAGCACCGGTTGATGC
>CAZFTD010000294.1:0-2778 GCA_964521525.1 uncultured Marinilabiliaceae bacterium
CCATCCGACCCTAAATTGCGTGAGTCATTAAAAGGAAAAAGTTTGTCAGAATTGGAAACTATTCTGAGTGGTTTTCGTAAACTTCATAATCATACCGACACCGATACCGTAAAAAGAGCCATTCGGGCCATAGAAATTGAAACCTACTATGCTTCGCATCCCGAAATTGAGGTTGAGTTGCCCGAAATTAAGCCTTTAATTGTTGGGGTGGATGTTAGTCGCGAAATTCGACGGGAAAGAATTACCCGCCGATTGGAGCAACGACTTAAGGAAGGTATGATTGATGAGGTTAAAGAACTTCTTAACGAAGGAGTTAATGCTGATGATTTAATTTATTATGGTCTGGAGTACAAATATGTGACACAATATTTAATTGGCCAGATTGGGTTTGACGAAATGAAACAGTTGCTGAACATTGCTATTCATCAGTTTGCAAAACGACAAATGACCTGGTTTCGCCGAATGGAAAGAAATGGATTTAATATTCACTGGCTGGATGCTCAAACCCCAATGGATGAACGAATTAAATCAGTAATACTGTTGCTGCAATCGAATAATGATGTCAGATAATATTATACCAATCTGACATTCTGCTTTTAATCGTTGCTTTTGTTGCATTGGTCAAATAATACAAACATCAAGAACAGTAATTAGTAAAAAAGATTTATCTGAGTAGTGTATTTGAAAGTGATTTAAAAAGAGGGTTGTGAGGATATAGTGTACAATGAACATTAACATGTTTGATTCTTATTTGTTTTTAAGCCAATTACTAACCCTTTTGTTCGTCAAAAACAGCGCTTTGACAGGTTTGTCAAGGTTTTAATAATCATTAAGTTTGTCAAAAGAAATAACCGGATTCAACCCGATGGAAGAACCAGAAAGCTATATAGAACGAATTACGCGACTTGCGAACCGGAACGAAGAACTGAAAACGCAGCTCGATGATTTGGTGGCAAGGTACTCGGCCATTGAAAATCAGAACGAGCGTTATCAGAACCTGCTTCTGAAGTATTCTCTCGAAACTGAAGAGAAACCGCGCGAAGCCAGAAAATTAGCCAAAAGGCTGAGGATGGTTTCGCTGTTATTCGTTTCGGTAAAAGGTTTTGATAAGTTGTACAAACTTCCAAATCCGGCATCCATGGTCGATCTTCTCGATGAGTTATACCTGGCTCTGGACGATATCGCCTTTATGAACAACGTGGTAAAGCTTAAATCCATTGGCGATGTAATGCTTTTTGCTGCCGGTTTAACAGGAGAAAACCGTACAAACCCAATTGATATAATCAATGTTGCCATTGAAATGCAACGTGCAGCCAATGCATTAAAAACGCCTTCAGGCGAGGTTTTCTGGAACCTTAAAATGGGTATCCATACCGGGCCTGTATTGGCTATGCCTAGCGGAAGCAAAAGTTCTCCATACAATCTTTCGGGCGACAGTGTAAACATAGCATGTCGTATTGGAGATGCAACCCCTGAAAGTACCATCAGTGTATCGGTAATGACCTACGAATTGGTTAAAGAATTTTTTGATGCTGAATTGATAGGTCGTATGCCTGTAAAGTATAAGGGCGATTTGGGAATGTTCAATGTTAAAGGTTTACTCCCCGAGCTTCAGATGCCTGGCAAACCCGAAATGCCCAATCAAACTTACCGGACACGATATGCACAGGCTAAGTTTATGGATTTACAGGAAGAACTGCTTGATTATATGGAGCACAAGTTGCCCGAAGACTTACATTACCATAGTATTAAACATACCATTGATGTTATTACTGAAGTGGAGTTGATTGGTTGGGCTGAAGGTGTATCGGAAGAGGATATTTTATTGTTGAAGCTGGCCGCTCTGTTCCACGACGCCGGACATACCATCAGTTACAAGGATCATGAGCACTACGGAACCATTATGGCTCGTGAAAAACTGGCCAGTTTTGGCTTTTCGCAGGAGCAGATTGATACCGTATGCCGTTTAATTATGGCCACAAAAATGCCTCCTGAACCAAAAGATTTGCTGGAACAAATTATTTGCGATTCAGATTTGGATTACCTTGGACGTACTGATTTTATTCCTGTATCCAACACGCTTTACAAGGAATTAAAGGAGCGGAATTTGATTGATTCCTGGGAAGAATGGAATAAGCTTCAATTGAAATTCATCCGTAAACATCAATATTACACCACTACCGCACAAAATTTGCGCGAAGTAAACAAACAGCAACAAATAGAGCGGTTGGAGCAATTAATAAGAGAAGGTTCTGTTTTGTAGCGCCAGAACCTTCTGAAAAGTATTATTGGAAATATAGATTGATTAAAACAATTTCAGGTCGGTTTCCTGTTCTTACCGGAGGGCCCCAGGTGCCAAAACCAGAACTGATATAAAAGTGAGAATTGCCTTTCTTTTTATAGCCCCAACTAACTTCGTACATCTTTTTGGTAATATAGTTGAGGGGCCACAACTGCCCGTGATGGGTGTGTCCCGATAATTGTAAATCAACACCTGCTTCTTCAGCTTCATGAAGATTATAAGGTTGATGATCCAAAAGTATAATCGGTTTTGAAGTATCAACACCTTCTAAAAGTTGCTTCATTGTTTTTCTGGGTTGGCCTGTGTTCCATTTTTGGTGAAGGTCTTCACGTCCAATAATGTAAAAACTGTTGGCAATAAGCAGTGCCGTGTCGCGCACCACGCGAACACCATTTTGCTCCAAATATTGAATAGATGGTTCTCCACCACCTATATATTCATGGTTTCCGGTTGAAGCGTAAACACCAAGCGGTACC
>CAZFTD010000295.1:0-2772 GCA_964521525.1 uncultured Marinilabiliaceae bacterium
AGATAATTTGTTACCTGCCGGTTTATCATACTTTCGCAAAGTGATATGTTGATTACCGGCAAGCTCCTTATATTAATTTTTTTAATAGTTTACATTTTGAAGCATTATTGCTTTTAAACAGTTTTCTAAACAGTACTGCATTATCAGGAACAATATCTGAAAATTGATTAAGCTTACCTCGCTATCAGGTTTATTATAACATTAATTTCTGATAAATTGAGGCCATCGTTTAATTTAGTTTACGGGTGATAAATTTCACGAAGGGTTTTTCAAAACCGAATCGTACACCCGCTTAACATGTAAGGCCGAATTTTCCCACTTGAGAGAATCAACTTCCTTTTTACCATGACTGACAAACATTTTTGCCATTCCCGAATAGTTTAGTACACCATAAATGGCATCGGCCATGGCATCAACATCCCAAAAATTGGTTTTAATGGCAAAGGTGAGTATCTCGGCTACGCCCGACTGATGCGAAATTAGCACAGGTACATTACTTTGCATGGCTTCCAAAGGGCTGATACCAAATGGTTCGGACACAGAAGGCATAACATACAAATCGCTCATTGAAAGCATATTAAACACCTCGTCGCCTTTTAAAAAGCCGGTAAAATGAAATCTATCCATGATTTTAAGCTGAGCAGCCCGACGAATCATTTTTTCCATCATATCACCACTTCCGGCCATCACAAACCTTACGTTGTCCATTTTTTGTAAAACACGGTGTGCTGCTTCAATAAAGTACTCCGGGCCTTTCTGCATGGTTATGCGTCCCAGAAATGTTACAACTTTCTCATCTACTCCTTTTTTAATCCCCTCTTTTACCGGGCCTTCAACGGGCTCCACCGCATTGTAAACAGTTACTACCTTTTCTTCGGGAATGCCATATTTCTCAATTACAATTCGCCGGGTTAAATTGCTAACCGTAATCACCTTATCAGCAGCAGTCATCCCTTTTTTTTCGATTTCAAAAACCGTTGGGTTCACGCTGCCGCCGCTACGGTCGAAATCGGTGGCATGTACATGCACCACCAATGGTTTACCGGTTGCTTCCTTGGCTGCTATTCCGGCAGGATATGCCAGCCAGTCGTGGGCATGAATAATATCAAACGAATAATCCTGAGCAATTACGTTGGCCACCAAGGCATAATCGTGAATTTCACGCATCAGGTCGGCACCGTATTTTCCCGAAAAATCTACTTTTCCCTCGGCATTGGTGTTCAGGTATTTCAAAGAACCCGCCACTTCCAAACGGGTTAATCGCCAGAATTCTTCTGGATCAACGTACGGTACCAATTTGGACTCCACCTCAATGTAATCCAATGTTTTGCTAAAGTGTTTCAGTTCCAGCTGGCGATGCACCACCGGAATCTGATTGGCTCCTATTAGCCTTATGCTCGACTGGTCTTCGTCGCCATAAGCTTTGGGCACTACAAAAAGAACCTGAAGCCCTGATATATGGGATAAACCACGGGTTAATCCGTAGCAGGCAGTTCCTAAGCCGCCGGAAATGTGGGGAGGAAACTCCCATCCAAACATGAGTACCCTCATATATTAGCTGTATTTTTCGATTAACTTAATAATTCTCAGAACTCCACCAACGTTCCAGGCCATGCTGATGGCGCCTTTCCCAATATGCGGGGGGTTTCCGTTAAAACATTCAGATATACTGCCAAGGCAATGGTCGCCCATTTCTTCTTCGAAACCATCCAGAATTCGCTTAACAAATGGTAAACCGCCTTGCTTGTGAATGGCCAAATAACCCTCAACAAAAAAAGCTGCCAACCATGGAAAAACAGAACCCTGATGCAAAGCCAGATCTCTTTGCGCCTGGGCACCTTCGAGTTCACCCTTGTATTTAGGCGATTGTGGAGATAGAGTACGTATACCCCTTGGGGTTAGCAGTTCTTTTTTAACAACATCGATTACCTGTTTTCGCTTTTCCAAATCGAGGGGTGAAAATTGCAAAGCCACGGCCAGCAACTGATTGGGACGAATGGAATTATCGCTGTAATCGCCATCTACAAAATCGAAAAGGTAACCCCCTTTTTCGTACCAAAACGTTTGTTGGAAGGAATCTTTTACTTTTTCTGATAATTCTAAAGCTTCTTTGGCCTCTTTGTCTTTTTTATTTTTTGCACAATTTTTTGCATAATAACACAAGGCATTATACCAGAGTGCATTAACCTCAACAGCTAAACCCGGCCTCCAGGTAACCGGATATCCGTCAACCATGGCATCCATCCAGGTAAGTGGTTTGCCTGCTTGTTTGGCATAAATCAGCCCTGAGTCATCCAAATGAACCACACTATCTTTCTGCAATCTCATGAAATACTGAATAATCTCAATCATGGCCTTGCCATATTTTTGGCAAATGTTAATTTCGGGAAACATTTGTTCCACCTCCTGAATGGTAAAAAACATCCATAAGGGTACATCAATGTCTTTAATGTCGGGCTTTAAACCTTGGCTGTAGCCAGCTACATATATTCGGCGCACCTCGGCAACTGCCTGGTCGAGTATCTGAATAAAAATATCTTTATCGTTCTGATAAGCCATTAAACCGGGTAAGGCCACAAATGTGTCGCGCAAGCGCTCGTTGTACCAATGATAGCCTGCCACCAGTTTTACCTCCTCGTTGCGTTTTTGAATAAACTGTTGAGAAGCATTTAAAAGATTATTGAGAAGTGTGTCACGTGGAATACGCTTACTTACTTCACGTGTAAATTTTGCTTTTAGCACATTAGGTTTAACTTCAGCAGTAGCAGCAGA
>CAZFTD010000296.1:0-2760 GCA_964521525.1 uncultured Marinilabiliaceae bacterium
CGGTACAAGGCATTGCTGGCAATTATGTTTATTTTGCCGGAGATCTTGCCGGGGATAACTCATCATGGAACGAAGATGGATTCTCGTTTAACTTATGGGGAACTGCCAATGGAAGGCCTCAAGGCGATTTGTTTGATATTCCTATTGCAGATGCTGTTTTGAAGTTTGAGATTTATGTGGTTCAGCCTTGGTCGGCAGGTGCTTTGCAAATGATTTTCACACCCTGGTCAACCTCAGGCACAAACTCATACATTGCTGATGGCAAAACTCCACGGGGTTTATGGTATCCTTGGAGAAGCACCGGTTCGTTTAAAACAGATGGTTGGATTACAGTTTCTTTCCCTTTAACAGACTTTAAATACGACCATGTAGGCACACAGCTTGAAGTTGCTGAAGCCGGTAAGTATGGAGGTTTAACGTTCTTTGTTTACCATGGTGGTGTTGAAGGAACAGATTGTTCGCCAGTTATTTGTATCGACAATATTCGCGTTGTTCCCAAGTAGAGTTATTATTAACCAGATAATTGAAAAGATATGCAAACAAAATATAATAAATTTACCCGCTTTGCACTCAACACCTTATTGTTGTGCGCCATTGGTGTGGGGTTGTTTTTCACATCGTGCGAGAAAGACGATGATGATAAATCGAGTAGTAAAATAGAACTCTTCAGCTACGGGCCAATGCCCGTAGCCCGTGGCGGAGAATTGCGCTTTATTGGTAATAACCTCGATAAAGTAACAGCCATAGTTATTCCCGATGGCATTGAAATTCCGGCGTCGTCTTTTACCAAAAGAACATCTTCGTTGCTTACATTAACGGTTACACAGGAAGCGGTTGAAAGCTATGTAGTCTTGAAAACCCCTCAGGGAAACATCGAAACAAAAACCCCTATTGGTTACTCCGAGCCCATTTCAATAGCTTCGTTTACCCCTGCCACCATTAAACCGGGAGCACAACTTACCATAACAGGTGATTATTTGAATCTGGTTGGTGAAGTTATTTTTACCGACAGGGTGGTGGTCGATGCTGACGACTTTGTTTCTCAAACAAGAACTGAAATTAAGTTGGTAGTTCCTGCAGAAGCACAAACCGGTAAAATAGCAGTGTCTGATGGAAAGGAAGATCCAAATATTGTGTATTCTGAAAGTGTATTAACTGTCACTCTCCCGGCTTTTTCAACCATCGCACCCAATCCGGTAAAAGCAGGTCAAACACTTACCATTACAGGTACAAATCTGGATCTTACTAAAAAAGTTGTTTTAGGAGGCAATAAGGTGATTACCACTTTTGGTACCCATACTGCTACTCAGATTGTACTTACAGTTCCCAACGATACTAAAGATGGTAAAGTGAAAATGATACCGGCATCGGAGGTTGAAGTTGAATCGGAGGCCACCCTGATAATGGTAGTACCCACCGTAAGCGTGGCCCCAACAACGGTGAAGAATGGCGGACAAATTACTGTAACCGGCGAAAATCTGGATCTTATAAGTCAGGTGGTTTTTGGAGGTAATAAGAATGGAACCATTGTAGCTGGTGGTACTGCCACTGAAATCATTGTTAACATTCCTAACGATGCGGTTGATGGAGTAGTGAACTTCCGAACTTTAGCCGATAAATCTGTTGAAGGCCCTGCGTTAACTTTTGTAAAACCTGTAATTTCGGGTGTGACCCCTCTTTCAGGAAAACCTAACACCAGTGTTACTATCAATGGTACAGATTTAGATCTGGTGGCTGAAGTTATTTTTACAGGTGGTATAAAAGGAACCATTACAACCAAAACCGAAACACAAATTATTGCCACTGTACCGGTTGGAGCCCAAACAGGAAAAATTACTCTTAAAACAGTTAATGGAACCGAAGTGCAGTCAGCCAGTCCATATGAGGTTTTAACCAATCTGCCAAATATTACCGGTTATTCTGAATCAACAGCCGTTCCAGGAAAAATCCTGACCATTAACGGTACCAGTTTGAGTTTGATTAAAGAAATGATTTTCCCGGGCAATATTTATGCAACGGCTTATGGCTTAAAAACCGATACAAAAGTAGAAGTTTACGTACCTAAAAATGTCCCCTTTGGTTTTGGGCAAATTACCATGATTACGTATGAAGGAGAAGAAGGTTTAACCCCAAGTATTTTCTTCGGAGGAACCGATCCAATTGTTTATCCGGCATTGGTTTATAATGATTTTGATGAATCAGGGCATTCTCTGGATTGGGATAACTGGGATGGAATTAGCCTGTTGATGAATGATGGTACCGGCGTTTCAGGTAAGTATTTAAAAGGTAATGCACAATTGGACGCATGGGCATGGAAATTTGTTTGGGGTTGTAATCACGATCAATTGCCAAAACCATCACTTGCCAACGCTGCTAACTACGTCTTGAAAGTAGATGTGCGCATTACCGGTAATGTTAGCAACGATGCCAATCGTTTCCAGTTTAAAATCAATGGAAAAGATTCCAATTGGACACCAATTGGGCTTCAAAACTCTGATGGAACCTGGTCAACCAATGGAAGTTGGGTAACTGTTACCTTCGACCTGGCCACAGACTTAAATATTACCGGAGCTATTGGTTCAGGCGGCGATTGGGGGTTGGTTGTACAACCTGCAGCTGCGCTTGATTTAACTAAGTTCAGTTTCGATAACTTCAGGTTCGAACCTAAGCCATAATATTAGTATTCATTTAGTAAAAAAGGGATGGCATAAGGTCATCCCTTTTTTATTGCTTGCAATCCTGCTATAGTTGATTTTATAT
>CAZFTD010000297.1:0-2740 GCA_964521525.1 uncultured Marinilabiliaceae bacterium
CAATCAGCGTTTCTTTATTGAGCATACCCAAAATAAGGGTTTCTAACTGGCTTACCAAATGCGATGCTTCTGCTTTACCATCGGCAGATTTCCATGCCATAAAACGGCTGATCCCGGCTGAAATAGAACCTGCTTTGGCTTCTAACCCGTCGGAAATTACTACAAACCCATTGAAAGTGAAAAGTGTTGGAATTATTGATTTGTAAGTTTCAATTTGTTTGAAAGCCGAATTGATGGTTGCATTCTCATCGGCGGCATTTTTTAATTCGATTACTACCAACGGAATACCATTGACAAACAAAATAACATCGGGACGTTTGTTATTGTTGTTTTCCACAACAGTAAACTGGTTGGCAACTACAAAATCGTTGTTATAGGGGTTTTTAAAGTCAATCAGCCAAACACGGTCGCCACGGTCATCGCCATCAACCCGTTTTGAAACAGGGATACCCTCGGTTAATAGCCTGTGAAAAGCTTCATTATTTGCCAATAGTTCGGGCGAGGCAATGCGTTGAATTTCCTTTATAGCTTCGGCTTGTGCATCGGCAGGAATGGATTTGTTTATGCGTTTTACGGCATTTTGTAAACGCTCAACTAACAAAACCTGCTCGTAGGTTTCCCTTTCGGGTGTTTCGCCATCGGGGGCAATGTTCGGAGCATAAATGTATTCGTACCCGAGTTTGTCCAATAACTCAATGGCGAATGATTCAATGCTATGTTCGGTTATGCGAGTCATTTTATGCGACTAATTTTTCCAACATATCGGGTTGGTGGCGTTGCCCCCATAAAATAAACCCGGCTCCTTTACTTTCTAAGGCATCCAAATATTCCTGCTTTATCTCTTTGTCCACGTTATTTACAATGGCTAATCCCTTTAACTCTTTTCCAGAAACCTTTTCACGTGCAGGCTTAATATCTTCCCAACCAAAAAGGAAATTTGGTACATTGATTTTATTTAAAGAATTAAAAGATTTTATAACCAATTCCTTTTGACGGCCAGCAATTTGAAAATCAAAAGTAAATTCAATACCTGTAGAACCTTTTGCAATAAACTGTGGGGTATAGATAATATTCTGTTCATCCAAATAGGCTTTCACATCTTCCTTAAATAAAGAGGAAACAGTATGTTTTGCCATCATTGCCATGTCGGAAACTTCAGAGATTGCACAAATCAGGTTATGTTTTTTCTGGTTGAAATCCTTTTCGGTGCCAATTACCTGTAGTTCATTATTCTCGTTAAGTGTAATCCCATAATTAAGAAAAACCATTTCTAACCATTCCTTCCGCTTGGGAGAACGTAAAATTGGAGCACCAGCAAGTTCAAGGTTGGACAAAGTCATTCCATCATCGGATAAAATTAGTTTTCCATTATCCAATTTTGCATATATCTCAATATTGTCGTTAAACAAACCAAGGAAAGGTGTTGTGATTGCACTCCATCCGGTTCGTTCATCTTTGGTTACAACGGTCTTTTCGCGCAACCAATTGTAATATTCTTTTATGCTGTTGTCAATCCAGTTCATAATAGCAATTCATTAACAGAAATTTCTGTTTCAATATTAACTGTTTTTGCAAACAATTTTAAAATATTTGCAAAGGTACTATTAAAATCAGCACCATTATTTAACTCCTTGATTTCAAATTTATCTATTGATAAAGGGACAGCCCACACCAGCGATTTATAGCCTTGCACATGATAGTGGATGTGGTGTTCGTTATTGGAAAATATTTTGCCAACAAATGGGTGAAATTTCTCCGGTACATGTTCCGATGCAACCTCCGGGTTTTTATGCCCGCTGTTATAATCAACCCTAAGCAAGCCAGTTTTGCCATCGTTCTCCTGATGATGAAAACTAACCCTGATGCTGTTTTTCTTACTTTGCTGAATTTCCCATAAAAAGGTAAACTCGTCGTCTTTTTCCGACACCAACTCAAAACGGGCATCGAACGGAAACTTTTGGTCAATGGTCAGTTTATCTAAAAGCATATCGTTTTGAACCACCTTTTTAGGCAGTTTCAGCAGGTATTCGGCTTGTTCGTTGGTTATCTTCATAGCTTACATTTCTACTTTTACTTCCCCACTCATCAACTTCGGCAACAACGTATCTCGCAAAGCGGTGAGGGTGCGGATTTGGATTGTATTTGTAATTATTTTGTCATCAATTGGTTTAGCTTCGTTTTGAAATTTCTGGATAGATATTTTATCTGGTATGACAATTTCAATATTCTCAAAATCTGATTTACTAATTGAACCAAATACAGTCCCTGTTTCATTAAACTGCTTAATCTCATCCATTAACGATTTAATTTTGAAGAACGTATAGGTATAAAAAGAATTATCTAATTTATACCTAAAGGCTGCAACACCTCGACCAATACAACATTTTTCATTTGCCATGTTTTGTTCGCCAACAGGTGCTCTAACACTAATTAATGTATCATGCTTTTCCGCAAGCCTCTTTGGGTCGGTTGTGAAAACTCTATTTGTTGGAAATCGAAATCCAAAATCAGCATTTCCTTGATACATTGGAATACCAATTCCTTCTTCATTATAACTTTCGCCAGGAGGCGATGCTCCCATCGTAAAATCAAATTCATCTGCTAATTTCCCAGTTTCCCACTCCTCCTTCGCTTCCTCCACAAACCACTGCCTAAACAGCGTTTCAGCCATTTTTTCGAGGGTGGCGTTTTGGCGGTGGAGCAGGTCTATTTTATCATCGAGGCTGGAAAGGATGGAGGC
>CAZFTD010000298.1:0-2706 GCA_964521525.1 uncultured Marinilabiliaceae bacterium
CATGTAAACGGCTTGTCAGAAAATGTTATTAAATTAGCACATTCAAGCAAATAAAGGCCAAAGATGGCATAAATTTCAATAAAATGGAACCATTAAAGCCCCTAAACCATTGGTGTAAGAAGCTGTTTAATTTATTTTACTGAAATTAATACAGATTGGTAGAAGTTGAGACAATAGACAGATAGAAAAGACTTATTAGAAACAACAGACAAATAAGACGTTTGAGTTATTTTGCTTATTTTAAGCATGATACTTTTTATATCTATTTCTGGTAAACCGGAACACGTGTCTAAAAGTCTTTTGTCTTGTCCCGATACTCGGGTACTGCTTTTCGGCATTCCACTTTGTTCCAACTTCGCGTCTAAGAATAATTTTAAACAGTTTCTAAATTCAATGGTTCGTTAAACTTTTTTATAAAGCTGATTAATAGTGAATTAATAACCAATATATAGCAATTATAATTATCAGAATATCAGGCTATTGCTATTGTCTTATATCTTTTTATCTAAAAGTCTAACGGTCTATTAAAATTATTAGCTAATTATAAAAACCATTATAACATGTTTTCAGGAATAGTAGAAGATGCAGCCACCGTGGTAGCGTTGGAACGAGACAAGGGAAACCTTCATCTGACTTTGAAATGCTCCTTTACCCATGAGTTAAAAGTGGATCAGAGCGTAGCTCATAATGGGGTTTGCTTAACCGTTGTAAAAATAAATGGCGACCTGTACACCGTAACAGCCATTCAGGAAACGCTCGATAAATCGAATCTTGGCCTTTTAAAAGTGGGCGATAAGGTTAATCTGGAGCGTAGCATGCTGATGAATGGACGGCTTGACGGACACATAGTGCAGGGGCATGTTGACCAGACTGCCGAATGTATTGAATTAAAAGAAGCCGATGGCAGTTGGTATTACACGTTTAGGTATGAAATTGATAAGGAGAAAGCTTCGCAAGGCTATATGACGGTGGAAAAGGGTTCGGTTTGTGTTAATGGTGTTAGTCTTACAGTGGTGAATAGCCGCAACGACCGCTTTTCAGTGGCCATAATACCCTACACCTACGAGTTTACCAACTTTCACCAAATTAAGCCGGGGTCCATTGTTAACCTCGAATTTGATATTCTGGGTAAATACATTAGCAGGTTGATGGCTCTCAAATAAGAGTAACGACATTACTTGCTGAATCTTAAATAGCAAAGGCACGAATCGGTAATTCTCAATTGCCGATTCGTGCCTCTTTTTTTTATTGTTTAGAATAGTGGCAGTCTTGTGCAACAAACCACCACATTCTTTAACTTATCAGCTAAGGAAGTTATTTCTTTTTTGAAACGGTTCTGTAAACCAATACTCCCGCAGCCACTGCTACCACAGCTATACCGATATATAAGCCCGGACAACACTTTTTCTCTTCAGTGGCCTCATCCTCCGAAAACAAAACCGGGTCCATATCGTCAATGGATAAAGTGTCAGGTGCTGCTTCGGTTTCATAATCGTATTGTGCAAATACAGAACTCAAACTTCCTGCACTAAATGCCAGGAAACAAATCAATGTCAATCTTAATAGCAACTTCTTCATAATGTGTTTGTTTTAGTTTGCAAATTTAATATTTTTCTGTTAATTCTAAAAGTTTGTCATAGGCGGGTTTATAAGCAGGCTGAATGGCAAGGGCTTTTTTTAAACATTGAATAGCTTCGGCTTTTTTCCCCGCTTTAGCTAATATTGTTGCCTTTAGTTCCCATGCCGGTAAGTATTTGATGTTGTTTTTCAGCAAAAAATCCAAAGTTAACAAGGCTTCATCAGGAGTTCCCAGTTGTAATTTACAGCGAGCCTTTTCAAGCAGGGCTGGTTCGAAAAGAGGATGGATTACCAGCGCTTTATTAACTTTTAACAAGGCGTCTTCGTAATTTCCCAATTGATATAAGGTTCTTGAATAGTTTAGCCAGGCCCCTTCATTTAATGAGTCAATAGCAACACTGGTTGCAAAAATATCTTTTGCTTCATTGAATTGTTGCTGTTTAAGTTTTTCCCAACCCCAAAAATCGGCTTTAGAAATGCGTTTAATTACAACAGCTACCGGCATGTTTTCAACTTTAATGGTATGGATGGTTCCTGGTGGAGGCCATAAACCATTGGTTAAAGTGTTTGCATGTATGTAAGTTGCCGAAAAAACAGCATAATCCCAGTCGTAATTAGCCCTATTGTACCACGATGATTGTTGTACTGATGAAACCTGTTTATTTTTTCTGAAATGCCAGGCTGCGTCAAAGTTAGAAATTACTTTAACCTTTTCTTCTTTTGTTTGAGCAATATAATTATTGAGCCATTCGGCAGCAGGATGAATGGTGTTAAAATAGTAATCGGCTTCATACTTCGCATAAGCGCCTTTGTATCCGCCGGCAACAGAATTAAAATAGAGGTAGTGAAAAGGATGGTTTCGAATCATAAAACCTAAAGGTTCAGCAATTAAAAAGCTAACCAGAAGAACAGCAGGTACCCATAATATTTTATTGGCTTTTGTGCCAAGAAACTGATACAAGGCATGTAGTCCAAACCCTGCAATGATGGATAATGGCGGGTAAATAAACAGGATGTGACGCCATCCGCCATAAACATTCGATTGCCTGAACACAATAAAAATAACAGGGAAAAGAATTGAAAATAAAAGTGTGGCTACAGCTTTTGGATTGTGTTTGAATCTTTGAA
>CAZFTD010000299.1:0-2683 GCA_964521525.1 uncultured Marinilabiliaceae bacterium
ATTAATATGGATTCGGAAGATGAGGGTGAATTGTATGTTGGTTGTGCCGGCGGTACAAATGCCAATGTCAGGTTTTCGTATAAAGACGAGCCTGTGCCGGCCAATTCTGTAGCCTATCGCATCAGTATTACCGGGTTAAAAGGTGGGCATTCGGGGTTGGATATTAATTTGGGGCGCGCGAATGCCAATAAGCTGATGTTCCGGTTTTTGAAGTATGCCGTGGCCAATATTGGTCTTCGTCTGGCTTCCATTGATGGAGGAAGTCTTCGAAATGCCATTCCAAGAGAGGCTTTTGCGGTGGTGGTTGTACCTGAAAAAGAAACCGATGAGTTAAAAGAAGCTATTGAAGATTTCTTCAAAATATATAAACACGAATACGGAAAAGTTGAACCCGATTTAAAGTTCACAGCCGAAGAAACTTCTATACCCTTGCATTTAATGGATGAAATGACTCAGGACGATTTGATTAATGCCATTCAGGCTTGTCCAAATGGTGTGGTTCGTATGAGCACCGATATGGAAGGTCTTGTGGAAACATCGCTCAACCTGGCCATTGTTAAATCGGAAAATCATGAAGTGAAGGCTTTGGCTCTGCTTCGTAGTTCTGTAGATAGCGCCAAAGAGGATGTGGAATCTACTCTCGAAAGCATTTTTCGCCTGGCTGGTGCAGAAATCTGGTTCGATGGCCAATACCCTGGATGGAAGCCCAATATGGACAGTGCCATTCTAAAAACCATGCAAAAAGTATATAACGACAAATGGGGCAAAGTGCCTGCAATTAAAGCCATACATGCCGGATTGGAGTGTGGAATTCTTGGAAGTGCCTATCCTAACTGGGATATGATTTCCTTTGGGCCTACCATCAGATATCCCCATTCGCCCGATGAAAAAGTGAATATTGAAACGGTTTCACTTTTCTGGCAATTTCTGGTTGAAACACTGAAAAGTGTGCCCAAAAAATAGATTAGTTATAAGTAAGTAGTTGACAATTTTTAGTTTATAGTGGCTAATAATTAACAATTTACGGCTTAAATGTTATAAAATTAACAGCATCTAATAATTTAAAATAAATAACCGTGAAAAAAACTTTACGCGACACACCGGCCATGCGTTGGTTGGTTTTGGTGCTGGTAAGCAGCCTTATGTTTGCTACCTATTGGTTTTACGATTTTATGGGAGGTATTAAGGGTTTAATGAATACTGAACTCGGCATTACAAGCGAGGAATTCGGACGAATCATTGCCTCCACCACCATAGCCAATGTGTTTGGTATGATTATAATAGGTGGAATTATACTCGATAAATGGGGCATAAGGATTGCCGGATTGGTTTTTGGCGGATTGGCTTTTATAGGTGCCGGTATCACTGCTTTGGCATTGTCGGGATTTTTTGGAAGTGATAAATCCGATATGTTGATATGGGCCATGGGTGGTCGCCTAATTTTTGGTTCAGGTCTTGAAGTTGTTTGTGTTGTAGTTACCCGTACTGTAGTAAAATGGTTTAAGGGGTACGAACTGGCACTGGCTTTAGCGGTTAATATGGGTTTTGGACGATTAGGAACGGCCCTGGGAATTTCTTTATCGCCCGACCTTGCAGGCTCAACCGTCTCTCCGGCTGTTTCATTTGCGGCGGTATTAATAGGTTTATCGCTTATTATGTTTTTAGTTTATCTGATTTTTGACATAAAACTTGATAAACAAAACAAAGCAAACCTATTATCATCGGGGCAACAAGCTGATGATGAAGAGTTTCATTTCTCAGACCTTTTAAAATTGGTTACCAATAAATCTTTTATTTTCATTGCCTTGTTATGTGTGGCGTTTTATTCAGCTGTATTTCCTTTTATTCAATATGCACCCGATTTATTGGTGAACAAATTTGGCTTTACACGCGATTTACCTGATTCAGGTAATCTTGTATTAATGGGTAGCGCTACTCTGGGAATTGTTTTTATTTATCTGACTTTATTTGCTTTTGGACTTGGTTTTTCCATGATCCCATCTAAAATGAAATCTGCTCAGGGGAAATATATTAGTCTTTTAGTAATTTTTATTTTGTTTGGAGTGTTTGTATTTGGTTTACGCGATGTGTTTGCTGTTTGGTTGGATAATGGCGCAAAAACAACTTCTTTAATACCAATGGGAACTATTTTATTTACTCCTATTTTTGGTAGTTATGTCGACCGAAAAGGCAAAGCTGCATCGCTGATGATACTTGGTTCTTTCCTTTTAATTTTTGCTCATTTGTCATTATCGGTTTTTAATAATGTGTTTTTAGGATACCTTGGTCTTGTAAGCCTTGGCGTTGCATTTTCGCTGGTTCCTGCTGCCATGTGGCCATCAGTAGCGCGTATTGTTGCCGAAAGCAGGCTTGGTACAGCTTATGCAACCATGTTTACGGTACAAAATTGGGGCTTGATGGCTTTTTTCTGGGGTATTGGTGCTTTTCTCGACTTTACAAACAGAAGCAACTTAGATAAAATTCTGGCCAAAGAAATGCCCTATGATTATACCTGGCCTATTTTGGTTTTGGCTATTGTGGGTGTTATTTCAATATTCCTCGCTTTACAGCTTAAAAAAGCTGATAAAGAGCAGGGGTACGGTTTGGAATTACCTTCAGTTAAAAACTGATTTTAATAAAATTAAAGCCACAGGTTCTCTTTTAATAAATTGAAACGAGCATG
>CAZFTD010000300.1:0-2670 GCA_964521525.1 uncultured Marinilabiliaceae bacterium
TGTTGCGAAGTTTGTCGGCTGCTTGCCAAAGGGTTTTTTCTAATTCTAAATTATCTGCCATAATATGTTATAAGTACTATTTTTGGAAACTCAAAAGTAGCAAAATTGCCAGCCTTTTCAGAATGGGGACTTTAACATTGTAGAATTACTTACTTTTAACTGTTACAACAGCCCAGAAATTTCCTTGATTGTGTCGTTAGTAAAGCTATCTAAATAAATTTCAGTCGTTTTTAAATCGGAATGGCCAAGGCTTTCACTAATATGTGCAATGGCAACCCCTTTACGTTTCAGGGTGGTTGCAAAGCTGTGACGGGCATGATAGGTGCTGATTTTTTGCGACAGGGCAAGTTTTTCGGATACAGCCCACAGATAACCGTTCACCCACCGTGTAAATTGTTTGATTAATTGGTGTTCCCTTTCAGGTGATAAATTGTTCTCAAGAATTGGAAATAGAAAATCTGATTTTTTTGAATGCTGATTTCCCCACCTGTTTATAATATCTTGCATTTCAGGCCGAATGTGCGCCCGGATTTCTTTACTGTTCTTTTTTGTATTAGAAGTTTTCTTTCTTCGAAACACAATGTAGTCGTTATCTAAATTGTCAAAGCGAAGATAGGCAATGTCAGCCATATTAATGCCATTGCAATAATATGAGAACAACCAATAATCAACAGCACGTCTTTCGCTTTCAGTATCGGCAACATAGGTTTTTATCTTATCAATATCTTCAAAAGGAAGTGCTTTCTTTTTATTTTCACCCTGAGGTATCTTGTATTTTTTGTCATACTTATTTCTACTGAAAGGGTATTCCATACGAACCGGGTTTTCAGGGTTATTCATTGCTTCGTTGATAATTGACCGCAATTCCCGCAAATGAATTCCAACAGTTGTAATGGATGTTTTTTTCTCTTTAAGCAAAAATGTTTCAAAGGCAGTTAAGAACTCAGGCGTCACATCTTTAAAGTTTAGGTTTTTACGAAAGGATTGAAGCGATCTTTTCGCCCCGTTGCAACAATCGGCACTACCTGTGCGTCCTTCCGCTTTTAACCGTTCAATTTTTCGTTCAAAGGCAGAATAAACGCAATTATTGGTTTTGTTTGTTTTAAATACGCCAAAATAGATTTGCTCAAAAAGTGAAAAGGAAAATGGTTTTTCACTTAGCTCTATTTCACGGATAGCTTTCTCAAATTTTTCGCCTGTATAATAGAAAATTCTCGCCTTTAGTTCCTTCAATTTTTCCTTTTGAATTTTCTTACCTGAATTTATTTTATCCCAATCATCGGCTGATAATTCCTCTGGAAGGTTGAAACTTTTTCTTTCGCCTGAATAGTCCACAATAAGTTTAATTGGGAACTTACCATTCTTTTTCACCCGGCGCTTATCATGAAAAAGAAATGCGGTTGGTTTGTCGATTGCCATTGGGTTTTCTGTTTTGGAGTTGCAAATTTAGTTGCAAAAAAATTTGCAACTAAATTTGCAACTTTAAATGCAAGAATAAGCAATTATTATGACAAAGCAAAAAATAGATAATTTATTTAAAACCCTTTAAAATTAAGGGTTTTAAATAATATTGCAAAATAAACTATTAATAATAAAAACTTGATAATTACGATTCATAATCATGAGGTCGGCGGTTCAAGCCCGCCTCTCAGTACTAAAGAAAACGGGAATTCTACAAAGGATTCCCGTTTTTAATTTCTATAGAATCTTCTTATTGTACTAAACATAAATCCCCAAATCACTATTGTTCATTAACTTCCCTCATTTGACTTATGTAGATATCTTTTCCATCAGACCTTAGATTTATCATTCCAAAAAGGATTTTATTATTCTTTAAATCGGTTGAACGAGCTAATTCGACACTATAAACCAAAGGGCGAATACTTTTGAATATTTTCCGGCGCAACCAATGGCATTTGCCTTTGTTGTTAATAATTTCCGTAAAGGGGCCAAAAACCTCAATTTTGAAATGCAACCCATCAATTTTCACGTCCAGAATATTATCGCCGGCTTTATATCTTTTTGCTTCGGAAAGCCGTCCTTCAGAATGAGCTTCTTTTAGAGCTTTCATAAAACTGGTAATATCTCTGTTATGCCCGGTTTTATTCCATTAATAGTTTGTCAATTTTTGTTTTTATTAAACTCTCACTTGGTCGCAGGTGAATTCCTTTTTCTATCATATCGCCTTTAGTGTCTAATAATACTTACTGGGGTAAGTGGCGACTTCCTTTTTTTAGATTTCTTAAGCTGTTAAGCAGGGCAGTAAATTCATCTGGATTATACTCCTTTTCATCCGTAAATAATTTTAACAATAAGGTCGGATGGAACTCGCATGATGAATTTTCATCCGTGTTTGTGTTTGACGAATCATGCTCGTTTCATATTGACAATATTGTTCAAAAATGGGGAGCTCACACTTTTCATGGCTTAACTCTCCAAAATAGGTTTAAGAATCTCGGGGCTCCTCTCTTTAAACAAAGCCATTCGCTTAACCACTTCATTTTCGGGGTGGCTCCAGGTTTGGTGCAATTGCTCAATTACCTGTTCCTTTTCGGTATCGCTTAGTTTTTCAAACTCCCTGCCTTGCATTACTTTTTCAATATCCTGCTCCACAAATTGAAGTACATCTATTTCACGCTCTTTCATGTGGTCGGGGAAGTAGAGGTTGAA
>CAZFTD010000301.1:0-2655 GCA_964521525.1 uncultured Marinilabiliaceae bacterium
GTATTGCAGGGTGGGGATGGAATATTGGAGGGATATCAATGATTTCAAGAGTACCAAAAAATCTCTATTTTGACAACAGCATAAAAGGAATTGATTGGACGAATGATAGTCCTTTAGCACTTGATGGACAACGATTAATAAAAACCGGCACTAATGAATACAAAACCGAAAGTGAAACTTACAATAAAATAACCGCTGAGAGTTTACAATCATGGGGTCCGGAAGTAATTAAGGTTGAGACCAAGGATGGTATTATCATGGAGTACGGAAGTAAGGGAAGTCCAGTAACTTACTCTCCTATCAGCAGTACAAAGCGTTTGGGCTGGCTTTTGTCTAAAGTATACGATAAATTCGGCAATTATATAAAATACAACTATAGCTACGGAAGCAATGTTACTTATAAAGATTTGGTACTGGAATCAATCACTTATGGTAGTAGTGCAGATGGAGAAAAGGAAATCGGAAGAATAAACTTCTCGTATGGAATAAGGAGCGATGAAGTAACAGGCATTATAGATGGGACGCCAACGCGCAATAACAGAATATTAAATACCATTGAAACATATTCTGGTGGCACTTTATTCAGACGGTATGTCTTGAGTTATACAACCTGCAACATTCAGAAAAGCAGACTAAAAAGCGTTGATTGTTTTAATGGAAATGGAGAAAAAGTAAACCCCACAAACATAAACTGGAATAGCACAAACACCAACATAACTGTTAAATCAACCGCCGCGTCTTTTGGAAATTCATGGGGAGCACAAGCCAAAGATAAATTTTGGTATTCATCAGATGTTGACGGAGATGGTATTTCAGAGCTAGTTGCCATGTATCGCTATCATGACAGTTCAGGTCAGTATTGGACACATTTTGAAACTTTTAAGCAGACCAATAATTCAGGCGCCATATCTTTTCAGAATTCTGGCTTTTACACGACCAGTATTGTAAATTTTGAATTAGGCTCTTTAAAAATTGTGGCGCATGGCTTATCATCCATAAAGTTTACAGATTTGGAAAACCCATGGCTGGTATTACCTTGGCTAAACAAATCAGGTTATTGGTGCGATATTGAATTTCATGATGTGAAAACCGGCGTATTAGCTACCGGGATAAATTTGAAAACCCGAGTTAGCGATATTCCGGTTTATGCCTTTGGCGATATGAATAACGATGGTTTTGATGATATCATCGTCATAGAGCAGGCAAAGAATAATGACAAGTATCCTTTATATGTTTTATATGGAAACGCTGATAAAAGGAATATCCGTGAGGAAATTAATTCTTTAAATTTTAATGGGAAACCAGATAAGTTATTTATATCAGATTTGAATGGTAACGGACTGAAAGACTTATTGGTGGTAACAGACAAAGGGTATAATGTGATATGGAATATTGGAGGCAGCACACTTGAGTCAGGCGTTGTGAAAATCGGGTTGAGTGCGGGACCAAGCATTACCACTATGTTCAATTCAAGCTGCAGCGTAATTAAACCAGGCGATTTTAACGGCGACGGTTTTCAGGACTTTATCGTTAATGAAAAAAACAACAGCATTTGGTATTTTGCCATCAATATGGGAAATGGATATTATACAAAACATAGCTTGCCAGAAATAACTGCCATTGAGGAGAGTTTTACCGGGAAGAACGATGATAAAGATCAATGTATTGTGATGGATTTCGATAACGACGGAAAAGATGATGTAATCATAATCGAAAGCGACTATAAAAAGAAAAACAGCAATTGGCCTTCTACAGGAGTTTATGGAGAGTTCAGAAGCTCCTATGTTGCCTGGTATAAAAGTACAGGTACTGGCGTATCCGAATTCAAAAAACTACAAACAAACAGAGAAGATTATTCTTACATCAAGTATGTCACGACAGGGGATTTTAATGGTGACGGACGTACGGAACTGATAAGTTTTTCCTCCAATCTTTATAATTCTATTAATAAAACCACTGACAATTTTTTTCTTCATTCAACAGCTAATTCTGAATTTTCGGATGGGCTTGTAACTTCCATTACCGATGGGCTGAATAATACAGTCAATTATAGTTATAAACCCTTGACTGACAACAGTGTTTATTCGATAGGTAGTGTGGCTAAAAATAACTCTCCGATTTATACCATTCGCGGGCCACTGTATGTCGCATCAAAGGTCACTTTATTAAAAAATAGCAGTCTGTTTAGACAATATGAATACTCATATAAAAATGCCCTAATTCACACAACCGGAAGAGGTATGTTGGGCTTTATGGGTACAACCACCAAGGAAATTATTTCAGGAACTCAGGAGCACCTGAATAATGAGTTAAACTTAACGTTCAATACCATAATTCCTTTTGCCAGTGAGCGGCTTATTAATGGAATATCAATTAGCAAAACCACAACCAATGTGAGTTTGGTTTCCCTGGGAGCAAAAATATTTATTCCCAGAACTACAACAATAGTCGAAGAGAACAAGATTGACGGAACAATATCAACCAAATCCTTTTCAGACTATGATAATTTTGGTAACCCCAAGATGATCTTTACTGACTTCGGTGATGGGATATTGGAAAAACAAGAAATCACCTATGTGGAAAGCGGTTCTTGGTATCCCAACAAGGTGGGTACTATAAAAACTACATTTACAAACAGTTCCGGCTCCGATGTGG
>CAZFTD010000302.1:0-2635 GCA_964521525.1 uncultured Marinilabiliaceae bacterium
ACAGATGTTGGTATGCCAAACATAATCTGACATTTAGAAAGTTATACCTATTTGCTCTTCATCTGGAAAATTAAAAAGCCATCATAAATAATTAAGAATCATTTACGCACAACCATATATTATCATATGAAACTCAAATCACTCATCATTCTAACCATAGCCCTGTTATTCTTTAATTTTGAAACAAAATCTGTCAACAATCCTGAGCATGACAAGCGCGTAACTACCATTATTAATGGTCTGGTATTGAGTAAGGGAGAAGCTGTTCCTTTTGCTTCAATTCAGGTTTTATCCAGCACCATTGGTACGGCATCAGATATTAATGGTCAGTACCGGCTGGAGTTGCCATCCGGCGAATATCAGATAAAGATACAAGCAGTTGGATTTAAGCCAGTAACAGCAAAAGTTGTGGCATCAGCTAATAGCCAACAAAACTATCAGTTTGAGTTGGAAGAAGACATCCTGAATCTGGAACAGGTAGTGGTTACAGCCGACCGTAATGCCAGAAAACGAACCGAATCGTCGGTTGTTGTTAACACACTCAATTCAAATCTGTTTAATTCGTTACAAACCAGCTCTCTGAGCGAAGGTTTAGGATTTTGCCCAGGATTAAGAATGGAAAATAATTGCGGAAACTGTGGTTCAAATCAGGTTAGAATGAACGGATTGGATGGCCCCTATTCGCAAATACTAATTAATGGCAGGCCTATTTTTAGTGGGTTGGCATCTGTTTATGGACTGGAACTGATTCCTACCAGTATGATTGACCGTGTTGAAGTAGTCAGGGGTGGCGGTTCAGCTTTATATGGCAGTAATGCTATTGCTGGTACGGTTAATGTAATAACCAAAGAGCCTGTAAACAACAATTACGAGGTTCAGATGCAAACAGCTTTGATTGGTGCAGGCACCAATCCGAAGCCCGACAATTCGCTGCAATTCAATACCACCCTCACTTCAGAAAACAGCAAACAGGGAATTGCCATTTATGGTTTTCACCGAAACCGTTCGCCATACGATGCCAATGGTGACGGATTTTCTGAATTATCAAAAATAAAAAACAGCACTTTGGGTATTCATTGGGGAATAAAACCCGGTTACAGGAGTAAATTCTCGGCCGATTTTTTTCATATTGATGAAACCCGTCGAGGTGGCGATGCCTTTAACAAACCGCTTCATGAAAGCAACATTGCCGAAGCAACCGAACACCGGATTAGTTCAGGGAACCTGAATTATCATTTGTTTACAGCTTCCAACCAGGAATTATCACTCTTTGCTGCCGCCCAATCGGTTAATCGCGACTCGTATTATGGAGCGGATAAAGCGCTTGATGCTTATGGTAATTCAAGCGACTTATCGTATTCAGCCGGGAGTCAGTACAAAATTACATTTAGTGATAATACACTTATTATGGGGGTAGAAATAAACGGAGGCCGGCTCGAAGATAGAAAACTGGGCTACAGAGAATACAGTGCAGACAATAATGAATTGATTGAAACCATTTATCCCAATCGGCTTGTAGCCGACCAGCGCACTACCATTGGAGGCGTGTTTTCGCAGTGGGAACGCAGGATAGGGCATTTTTCCTTGTCGGCTGGTTTGCGAATGGACCATTATTCCATTAGCGATGAATTATCGGCGGCCCCAGATATTTCCAATATGGTAATAAGTCCACGGGTTAATATATTATGGGGCCTTAACAAGCCCATTCAGGCACGATTATCATATTCAAAAGGTTATAGGGCACCACAAATTTTTGACGAGGATTTACATATTGAAACATCAACCGCCCGTCAGGTTTTTCATGTTAACGACCCTGATTTGAAACAGGAAACCAGCCATAGTTATATGGCCTCCCTTAACTACCAGCTGGTACGCCCCAGAGGCAGTCTTGAGTTTATGGCTGAATTTTTCTATACCAATTTACGCAATCCGTTTGCCAATGAGATTGGTACTGCCGATGAAAACGGAATTGTAACTTATACCCGTGTAAACGAAGAAGAAGGTGCCATAGTAAAAGGTATTAACCTTGAAACCACCTGGATTCCTTCATCGCGTTGGCGAATAAATGGCAGCTTTACATTTCAGAGCAGTCAATATGGTGCGCCACAGGATTTTGATGAGCGGAAATTTCTCAGAACGCCAAATCATTATGGCTATTTGATGGTGGAATACAAACCTATTAAAAAGCTTACAATAAATACCAATGCCACCTACACCGGAAAAATGCTGGTACCATATTTTGGGCCATTAGCACCGGTTTCAGATGAAGGAGAGATTATTGGTTTGCTTAAGGAATCAGATACTTTTTTTGATTGGTCGTTAAAAGCAGGATACGACCTATCGTCGAGCGTTGGTAATTTTCAAATATTTGCAGGAGTAAAAAACATCTTAAACAGCTACCAAAAAGACCATGACATTGGTGCTGAACGCGACCCTGGATATATTTATGGCCCACTATCTCCGCGCACCCTGTTTTTTGGAATAAGAATCAGGAATTTTTTATAATTCACTGATTTGATGCTCATATTATAAGATTATGGTTCGTTAAAAAACAAACGCGAAGGCGCTAAGGCGCAAAGATTTAATAATGTGCGTTTTAGATTTTATTATGTCAAATTTGTAATCTGCTAATAAT
>CAZFTD010000303.1:0-2628 GCA_964521525.1 uncultured Marinilabiliaceae bacterium
GCCTGTACCACCGTGACTGACCGATGGCGTATCGAACAGAAAGAAATCGCAAACGGCTTCATATTCTTTTAGCTTCTTTGGGTGAGCAATTGTTTCAGGATTGATGGCCTTGAGGATTTCAAATCCTTCTGATTTTAGTTGCCCGCATAACTCCGGTGTTTCATTGCCATGTAACTGAATGGCGTCCAGACTATATCTTTTTGCTTGGTTTAAAATATTTTTCAGCGACTCGTTTACAAAAACGCCCGTTTTCTTTATGTCCAAAGGTATCATTCGCGTTGTTTCCGGTGTAAGAATTTCTCCCACATACCTTGGCGATTTGGGATAAAAGATAAAACCAATGTAATTGGGCTTCAGCAGGCACAATTCGCTTATGTTCGCCATTTGGCGCATACCGCACACTTTAAGCAACATACGATTTTATTGTTTTACAAAATGAGATACATGCTTCGGCAGGATTTTCCTGTTTCATAAAATATTCGCCCATTAAAAATCCTTTAAAACCTGATTCTTTTAACAATTGGTAATCGTTGGGCGAGCTAATACCACTTTCTGCAATTGGAATCATTCCTTTGGGTAATTGTGACGCCAGTTTAATGGATTGATTCAAATCAACGCTGAAATTTTTCAGGTTTCGGTTGTTGATGCCAACCATTTGAACGTAGCTGTTAAGTAGTTTTAGCTCGTCTTCGTCGTGAATTTCGAATAAAACCTCCATGCCGAGCGTGTTGGCCAATGCTGCCAGCTCCAGTGCCTGCGATTTTTCGAGAATGGCTCCAATAAGCAAAATAGCGCTGGCACCTATGGCTTTGGCTTCGTAAATCTGATATGGGTCAATAATAAACTCTTTACGGATGATTGGCAGTTTAACCAGGTCGCGGGCGCGGGTAAGGTCGTTGTTGCAACCGCCAAAAAAATCAAGGTCGGTTAAAACAGAAATGCCTGCCACACCGGCTTTTTCATACCCCGGAACAATGGATTCTACTTTAGCCTCGGCATTGATATTCCCTTTCGATGGTGATTTTCGTTTAAATTCAGCGATGATGCCTGTGGAGTTGGGCTTAAGAATATGCTCGCAAAACGATGGCGCTTTCTCATTGTAGTGCCGGTAGTACTCCAGCTGTTTTATGGGCACCCGGCTTTTTGCAAAAGCCACTTCTTCTTTTTTTCGGGCGGTTATTTTTTCGAGAATGTTCATTTAGATTATATTTTAGTTTATATGGATTGATTTTCTCAGGTATTTATTAAATGCAATAAAGGCTTGTCGGGAGTCCGACAAGCCTTTATCTAATTATATCATTTGATTCGCAAATGGTTATACAGGCATTGCTTCACCTCCCAATGTAGAAAATGAAATATGCCACCACCAATTGTTATTGCGAAAACTCAACATCATGATTTTTGTCATTATTGTAGTGCAAGTTTAGGGAATGATTTTTAAAATCACAAGGGTTTTGAGATTATTTTTTTTTCCGGATGGGGAATTTTACCCCAAAATTCATCATAAATCCAGTTTCCTGATTGGGAATTATACCCTGATAGTTTTCTGGTTGGTGTTTTCTCTTTCATCAATCAGAGTTGCTTAAAGTATAGTATTCAACCGTATATTCATCAGAATAATCCGGATAAATCCCCTCAACAACAGTAAATTTATTAACACTGTATGCGGCAAAAACGCCATAACCATTTTCAATATTCGAAAAAACCTGCACAGGCTCGGCAAAAGGATCGTCATATTTGTGATCGAACTGTCGAAATGACTTCTCATATAAATAATACTCTTTTGAAATAGTGTGCAGTTCTATTTTGTAAAGATTAAACTCTTTTAAGTCAAACCTTGGCGGTTTATATTTTTTTATATAAGCCGAAACGGTAGCATCTGTGCCATTAAACAAATCATCATTAAAAACAAAAAACCTGTTGGGAGCGGGCGCCAGAAATGAATCTTCCTTATAATTGCCATGTGGATTAATTATCACATGAATTGAGCCCAACAAACTTATGGCATGGTCAATGCGTACACGATAATAGGCGCCCTCATCTCCTCCGTAACCCCAACTTCCGATAAAGCCATTGGTTTCGCGAACAACCAAACGGTAATAATTGCGTTCCGAAGGGGAGTCGGTAAACTTAATATGAAAATTGATAACTCTGGCTTCGTCATTTCTGACATCTCTGATGGTAATATAGGAGGTGTCAACGGTGGAAATTTGAACAGGGTGCGGGATGGAAACTTCTGCCGAAACCGGCTCAAAACCGGAAGCCTCAACCTCAAGCCGATACAAATTGCCTGCCTTTAAATCTATTCCTGAAAGGCTATATACCTGGCCGATTGGATAGGATGTATTACCTATTTCAAGCATTTCAGTGTTCAAGGCTAAAAAACCAATAAACTTTGAGTTTTCGTACAGCCTAACAACCGCATTGGCAACAGTATTGTTGCCAGAGGTGGGCTTTTGTATGGGATTGCTTTGCTTAATCTGGGCTACTATTACGCTGTCGGGAGATATTAAACAATTAACAACCAGTTTTGGAGGCAATTCAGAACCTTTAAACACTATCTCTTCTTTACACGAAATAGATATTAAAACCGTAAGAATGAAACCAATTAATAACCTATTCATTTGT
>CAZFTD010000304.1:0-2600 GCA_964521525.1 uncultured Marinilabiliaceae bacterium
GGTCTTTTATGGAAACAGCCTTATGATACTGTTCCAGTTAACAAAGAATTGTATTCGGCTTCTGAATCCACTAATCCCAGGTGGAATTCCACGGTAAACCATTATGATAATTATCATTATTACGTTACTGGCTATTACAGCAGGGATGTTGGCGCTTGGAGACTGGGTGGATTTTATACTGACGGCACAAGATTTAATGTTTCTGTGGTAAAACATTTTATGCATAGACCTGTTGTGCAATTTTATCAGAATATAGATGCCCAGAACATTTTTTTGCACCCGATAGCCTATTTACCATATCAAGCTGTGCGTATGGGTAATTTGCTGAAAGGTGATGATGTGATCTCTTATGGTACTAGAAATTTTTCAGTTTACCCTGATTGTCGTGATGGAGTTTCCTTTGGTTGCGCTTTAGAATTCATTGAGGGCTGATTATGTTAGCTGAACTTGATCCTTTGTATATGAAGCATGAAAGGCCGGATGTTGTCCGTTCAGTACAGCCCGGCCTTTTTAACAGTTATGATTATAGTGAAAATCTTATATTTTTCTATCCTGTTTTAAGAGTACCGACAGAACTGATGCCTTTCTCTTGGGAGCCTATTGCTGTTGGTTCAAACTTTTGGGATATTATAAAAAATCAGGTTCATATTTTTCCGGGTCCTTATGTGGATTTTGGTTTGGTTTTGTCTCAAAGAGAGATTCCTTATTACATATGGAATGCTTGGACTACAAGAACAGCCACGATTAAAGAGCCTGTTCCTCAAGGAGATTATGGAACCACTTTTGTTTTTAATATTGCTGGTGATTTTGTTCTTCAACCAGGACAAGGAACTGGCGGATTACTCACATGTTTTATTGAAGGTCCGATAAGTTCTGCTACGGATTTCCATATTGAAGTGGAAGTTCAGGATATTTTAAATCCGATACTTTACATTCTTTATACCAAAGCAACCCGCATAATTATTTACCCTTTCTGGGCTGATTGGTCGGATAATGTCAAATTTAAAATGTCCTTTTCCACAGTAATAGCCAAGGACATGAAAAACAGAGAACAAAGAAGACCCCTTATTACAAAACCACAAAGATCAATATCCTTTTCACAGGTTGATAAAATTCGTGGGCTTATCTCAAATGCTATTAATTTTTCAAGCGGGAAAACTATTGGCGTTCCTATAATTCAAGAAGTGTTGCAAGTTACGGACCTTGGTGTGGGAAAAACTTCAATAATTGTTCGTGGCAATATTGATCAGTATTGGAATCTCAATAAATATTGCGATTACGTTTGTCTTATTGATACGTCTACAGACATTGTGTTTGCCAAAAAGGTTATCTCTAAAACCGGAAATACCATAACTATTGAAAATCCCATCTTAGAAGAGTTTGAGAATCTGAGTTCAGTTTATTTATTTCCGATGATAATAGGTTTTTTCAAATCGGCAAAACCTAGAGTTCTTAATGGGAATCTAATTAAATGGAACTTGGAATTGGAAGAGATGCGTGGTGAAAATCAGCCAGCATTAACAAGCATCCCTTCTTTTCCTACAGCACTTTCTACTTTGTTTGATTGGGAAGAAAGTGTGGATTTTGAACAAGTAATTTACCGGGATATTGGTGAGTTTTTAGGCACGGCTCAAATGATTTACCAAAAATACCCTTATGATATTAATCATCCGCAGTCATACACTGGAACATTCAGATTAAAGACTAGGGCTGAGATTGCTGGATTTATGGATTTTGTTTGTGGTGCTAAAGGCCGGTTCCGAGATTTTGAATATCTTTGGCCTTTGAATGGTTTTGAGGTAATTAAAGGTGAGTTTGAAGGAACCAATCAATTCAGAATACGTAATAATCATTTTGCTGAACAATTTTCCAAGATGATAAATAAAAAAATTAGGTTCCGATACAGACATAATATTCTTAATACTTCTATAACCAGTGTGTCTAGCAATGTACACTTCACGACTATTACACTGGGGAATAGTACAAACTTTAGAGTTTTTGACGAGGATTGTGGTAGAGTTTATATTGAGCAGTTTAAAACTGGAAGGTTTGATTTGGATGAATTTACCTTTGAATTTGTTTCAGGTAATGATGCTAAAGTAAATGTAAGATTTACGGAGGTTTACACTTAATGCCTATACCACAAGCAAACGTGTCTGGGACTAAAGTTAATGAATTCGCAGAAGTTTATGAGTTCTACGATGGTGAAGTTTATTCTCGTTTCACCACGTATCAAGATCCGATAACCTTTATGGGTTTTCAATATAAACCTGCTCATATTAAACGCGGATCAATAAACAGAAACACAACTTTTGAAGCTGTCACTTGCGAAATTACTGCACCATTAACGGATACTTTAACAAAGTATGTAGCAAACTACCCAGTTATACCCACGAAAGTTTCAATCACTAGGGGCATGGTTGGTAGTTTTGATTCTGTCAATATAAATGTTTTTACGGGAGTTATTAAATCCGTACAACTGGAAGACATATATGCTGTAGCACAGTGCGTTTCTTTAGGATCTATTTTGGATGCTGTTTGGCCAAAAGATATCCATTCTTCTTTCTGCCAGAATTCTTTGTTTGATGCTAAGTGTGGCC
>CAZFTD010000305.1:0-2592 GCA_964521525.1 uncultured Marinilabiliaceae bacterium
CTAACACCTAACACCTAACACCTAACACCTAACACCTAACACCTAACACCTAATAACTTGTGGCTTTTTTCTGATAAAAAATAGTACCACATAAATTTCAATAGTTACTGCCAAACTATTAAAAATATCAATTATCTTTAGGATAATAAAATCTTAACCTATGGAATTGTTTAGTAAACCCGAAATTCTCTGGCTTATTGTCGGTATTCTTCTATTACTGCTCGAATTTGTAATTCCCGGAGTGTTAGTAGTTTTCTTTGGTTTTGGTGCCATGGTTACTGCTTTATTAACCTATTTTACCGGAATGGGCATTTGCTGGCAGATATTTTCATTTGTTTTTTTCTCACTGCTTTTTTTGTTTCTGTTACGAAAAAAGTTTATGAAACTCCTGGCGGGCACTACTGATATTGATCCTGATGAGGAATTTGTTGGTCATAAAGGAGTTGCAGAAACCGATTTACCCGTTTCCGGATTTGGGAAGGTGGCTTTCAGGGGAACCATGTGGAATGCCATGGCAGAAACGCCTGTAGCCAAAGGTCAGCGCGTTGTTATAACCGGAAAGGATGGAATAACCCTTTTTGTAAAACCCGAATAATAAGTTTAACCCTTAAATACTCAAATTATGGATTTTGGAACAATTCTTCTTATTGGTATTGGTATCATCGCCTTTTTTATTTTTGTTTCGTGTCTTAAAATTGTACCACAACGTTCGGCATATATTGTAGAACGATTAGGTAAATATAACGGTACTCTGAATGCAGGTTTTCACATTTTGATGCCTTTTCTCGATAAAGTTGCCTATCGCCATTCGTTAAAAGAGCAGGCTATTGATGTGGATAGTCAGATTTGTATAACCAAAGATAATATTGCTGTTGAAGTTGACGGTATTCTGTACATTCAGGTTATCGATCCACAAAAAGCCTCTTACGGTATTGATAATTTCAGATTTGCAGCCATCCAGATAGCTCAAACAACTATGCGTAGTATAATTGGTAAACTGGAGCTCGATAAAACTTTTGAAGAAAGAGATACCATTAACAACCAGATTGTTGATGCGGTTGATAAAGCATCGGAGCCTTGGGGAGTTAAGGTGGCCCGTTATGAGGTTAAAAACATAACTCCTCCTCAAAGTATTAAAGATGCCATGGAAAAGCAGATGCGCGCCGAACGTGAAAAAAGAGCGATGATTGCTGAATCGGAAGGGCATAAGCAGGCCAAAATTAATGTGGCTGAAGGTGAAAAGCAGGAATTGATTGCACGCTCCGAAGGTGAAATGCAGAAGAGAATTAACGAAGCAACCGGTAGAGCCGCTGAAATTGAAGCGCTGGCCAACGCTACAGCCAATGGTTTAAGGGCCATTGCCCTTGCCATTAATGAGCAGGGCGGAAAAGATGCTGTTAACCTGCGTATTGCAGAGCAGTATTTGAATGAATTTGGAAAACTGGCTTCTGAGAATAATACGATGATTATCCCTGCCAATCTTTCAGATATATCAGGTGTAATTGCCACAGCTACCTCTGTGTTTCAAAGTACATCCAAAAAGTAACTAATAACATGTCAATAGTTAATAGAAAGGCTGCTCCGTTTTGTGGGCAGCCTTTTTTATTGTTTTTTTAGTAATAATCAACTATGCTAAGTTTTTTCTCACTTTGGCTAAAAATTGTTTCATGCCCTCTGAGTCGCGGCTGCTAATAAGTTCAATCAAGCCTTTCAGCTCTTTTCTGATTTGTTCAACCTGGCCAATGGTGTAAGGGTTGAACAATATTTCTGTTAACAAATAGTCATCCTCCGACAGCAGACCTTTAGCTATATCCATATGTTTACGAAAAGTGGTACCAGGTGCATCCTGCTTTTTCATACACGCAGCGAAAACCAGTGTTGACGAAAACGGAATGGATAAGGAATATGCTATGGTTTCATCATGTTCTTCGAAGGAATACTGGTGAATATTTAAACCCAATGAACCAAAGAAGTCTTTAAAAAATGCTTTTCCCAAATGGTCTGATTCAGAGATGATAATAGCATGATGCTGACTCAAATCTTTCAAATTTGCAAAGGTAGGGCCAAACATAGGGTGTGTGGAAACAAACCTGCGCCCCGATTTTTTATAAAACTCAGGAAATCCGGTTTTAACCGATGCAATATCAGAAAGAATGCAAGTTTCAGGTACATATGGTAAAACCTGCTCAAATACCGGAATAGTAAATTTTAATGTTACTGCGTTTATGAGTAACTCGGGAGCAAAATCCCTGATTTCTTCAAAAGATGTAAGTCTTTGAGTGTTAAAAACATACCTCAGTCGCTCTTTATCGGTATCAAAAATGGCAACATCGTGTTGCAGACAAAGGGCATCGGTTAACCAGGTACCCATTTTTCCGGCACCTAAAATGCAAATCTTCATTATGGTTGATTGTTTCGAGGTTTTTATTCAGATTTTTGCTCTGTATTTTTCTTTAGCTCTTTGTTCATCACATTACTCTGGCAGTTGATTGATTCTTCATGAATCGATTCAAAAATCTTGGTGGTGAACTCTGTATTTAACCCCCGGCTAATGGCCCGTTGGTTACGATCGTTCATAATTTCATCGTATCG
>CAZFTD010000306.1:0-2563 GCA_964521525.1 uncultured Marinilabiliaceae bacterium
CTTCATTCACTTAACATTTGTAATTTTAAACTTTATTTTTCCGGCAAACGGGTCGGTTACCAGTTCTAATTTACCGGCTTTTTGAAATATTTCCAATGATTTTAGCACTTGATTAGTTGGCAAACATAACAAACCGCTACTCTGACTGCTGCCATCATTAAAAACTTTCAACTCCAGATTTGACCAGTCCATCATTTGAGTGCTTTGAGCCAGCTTAATATGAGGGATAACAGAACCGTTGCGTACCAGCATGATAACAGGAATTTTGCCGGCCGATATTTGATTCCAGCCGGGATTATAAACTTTTCCGGTTTGATAATCGATCCACTTTTGTTTCCCTGGGAGATACACATTTCGAGAAGTTACATTTTCGAACAACGGAGCCACGAGTATATCGGAACCAAACAAATATTGGTCGTCGATGCGCCAGGCTCCTGGGTCATCGGGGAATTCAACAAAAAGGGCACGCATCATTGGCAAACCGTTTTCGGATGAATGCTTAGCCTGGGCATAAATATATGGCATTAACTCGTAACGCATATTTACAGCCAACCTAAAGTCGTCCATAAAGGCTTTTCCATATTCCCACGGCTCTTTTGGTGGAGCGCCGTGCGCCCTGGTGTGCGATGTTAACAATCCAAAAGGCAGCCATCTGCGATATATATCTTCGGGTGTTTTTAAAACAAACCCGCCAATATCATGACTCCAGAAAGAAAATCCTGAAAGCCCAATACTTAAACCTCCACGCAAAGTGGCTTTCATGGCTGAGTTGGTATTTGCCGGATCGCCTCCCCAATGCAACGGATAACGCTGGCTACCAGCCCAGGTACTGCGCGCCCACATAATGTAATCACCGGTAATTTCTTTTGTAATTTCGGCTACTGCCTTATTGTATCGGAGAGGATACAAGTTATGTTCGTAAAATCCGGTACGGCCATTGCTAAAAATTCCACTGGCAGGTGCGGCCTCGCCAAAATCAACCTTGATAGCACCAACGCCAAGTTTGAGCAGCCCGCCAATTTTTTCTTTATACCAGTCCACTGCTTCCGGATTGGTAAAATCGAGCACAGCATCTTCGTAAGGCACATTGCCTTTAGCATTTTTTACAAACAACCCCTTTTCAATAATTTCGGGGAATAGCGTGTTTTTGGGGACAAAATAAGGTAACTGCCATAAGCAGGTTTTAAAACCATCTTTATTTAAGTCGGCAATCATTTTACCTACATCCTCAAACCGTGAAGACGAAAACTGGTAATCGCATCGCCAGTCGGTTTCGAACCAACCGGTATCGAAATGAATAACATCGGATGGTATTTTGTTTTCGCGTAATTTTTTAGCAACCTGCCTGCCATCGGCTTCGGAAAAGTAAGTTATCCTGCTCATCCAGAAACCAAACGACCAAAGCGGAGGCATTTGAGCCTTCCCTGTGATATTGGTGTATTCATTCAAAATATCCTTAGGGTCACCCAGAAACACAAACAAATCGAGCGATTCATCGCCCACCATTATTGAATGAACTCCGCTGAAATACCGGCCAATATCGCAGGTAACCGGTGATGACGTATGAATAAACATACCATAACCACGGCTGCTCAGAAAAAATGGAATTGGCTTATAACTGGTTTCATTTTGTGTGCCATTGGCATCATCCACCCATAAAACCACACGCTGGCCGCGCTTGTTAAACTCGGTGTATTGCTCGCCAAATCCGAAAACCATTTCATCGGGCTGAAGATTAAAAGCTGCCGAAAAGCTACGCGAATAATCGGAAGCCCGACGAACCCAGGCAAAAGGCATAATGGGGGTATAGGTTGTTTCGGCGTTATCAACATGATGATTGGTACTGGTAAGTAATTTGCCATTTTTATCGAAAAATTCGATACGCCAGGGATTTTCTGTAATCACAACAGAGCCATGAGAACTAACATATTTGTGCCCCTCTGTGGTTTTTGTGTACTTCCATTCCTTACTGGGCGGCATATTGTTGTTCACCAACATCAACGATGGCTCATTGGCAACCGAAGGAACAACAAAACCTGATTGAGCTTTGATACGAATTGTCTTTGCCGAAATAAACTCAATGGAAAAAGGTAGGGTTGGCGAAACTTCATACTCACCTTCGGGAAACTCGTTGGGGCCAACCGCACGCAAAACACCCAGCATGTTATTAAAAGCTACCCGAGTTGAATATTCATACCTGTTGTAACGTATTTTCCCTGTACCGGTAGCTGGGTCAAAATCAACCAGTTTATCGGCTAAATAATAGGTATTCCGGAACGAACGAAAATCATCGGTAATATCAACCGGTTCGTTCATCAGGTTCATGTTCTGGAGTTGCCCAATTGATGGAACAGACCAGGCAAATATCAGCAAAACCAATATTTGACGGTTTATTGTTAATGATAGATTTTTTCTCACAATTGTGGTTATTAAGGGTTAAACGTAATATTACAATAAGATTGAAAATTAATAAATATCAGACTAATAATAGACAAGAGACGCCAGACTAATAGACGCGAAGTTGTAACGAAGTGGAATGCCGAAAATCGGTACCCGAGTATCG
>CAZFTD010000307.1:0-2554 GCA_964521525.1 uncultured Marinilabiliaceae bacterium
CTATCGAGGCGGGGCTAAACCTTGTGGAACCTGCGACAGTTGTTTGTTGCGCGCCAAAGCATTTAAAGAAGCTGGTTTTGAAGATCCGGCATTAAAAATCAAATAAAATGAGTCAACTGGTACTTGCCAACGAAGGCGTTTTTCCTATTACTAAAGATAAATCGGGAAACCCTTTAACCAACTTACCTGCAACCGGTTTGTCGATACCCGGCACCATTCAGGGCGAAGGAAAACTGGCCGGAACATCTGCTTTATTTATTCGCTTTTCGTCGTGCAATTTACGCTGCATCTGGCAATTGCCAAACGGCAAACTCAGCCGTTGCGATACGCCCTATGCCTCGTTTAATGCTTTAGAAAATATACAAACCAACGTAAGGGATGTTGCCGACCTTGTAAAACAAAATCTGGGCGATATCAAACACGTTGTTATTACCGGCGGTGAACCGTTAATTCAAAAGGTAGCCCTGGCACAATTGGCTTTAATACTAAAAAAAGAGACCGGCGTACATATTACACTCGAAACCAATGGTACCTTATTCGATGAAGAAGTTGCCAAACACATTGACCTTTTCAGCGTATCACCAAAATTAGCCAATTCAAACCCACACTTTCACAAACTAGAAGCATTGGGACTTAACCCTTCGGGTCCGTTAATTTTTCATGGCGAAAAGCGGGTCAATATTAAAGTATTACAATCGTTTATTGATGCTGCCAATAAACCCGGTAAAGATATTCAACTTAAATTTGTTGTTGGTCGCCCCGAGGAAGACTCAGAAATTTATCATGGGTTTCTTAAGCAGTTAAAAGGCTGGAAACCAACCGATATTTTGCTGATGCCATTAGGCGCCAACAAAGACGAACTGGTTCAAACCACCAAAATGGTAATGGAAATGGCCATCAGGCATGGCTGGCGCTATGCTCCCCGCATTCATATTGAGCTTTTTGGTGCCAAAGCAGGTGTTTAGAAGTATATAATCTGTCTTTAAATACAAAAAACGCAAAAAATGAACCAACCCATCGAAGGAAAAGTCCTTGGTAAGCCAATTGCTTATCCACAATCATATACACCTGATATTTTGGTGGCGGTTCCCCGTTCATTAAACCGCAGGATGTATAGTTTGGAGGCTTCTGCCCTGCCCTTTTGCGGTTTTGATGTTTGGCATGCTTATGAACTCGGCTTCCTTACAAAAAAGGGACTACCGGTTACAGGCGTATTAAAAATGGTATACCCGGCCAACAGCGAATTTTTAATCGAAAGTAAATCACTAAAGCTGTACCTAAACTCATTTAATATGGAAAGGTATGGCAACAATGTTGAGGATGGAATTAACCAGGTATTAAATATCATTGAAAAAGATCTGAATCAGGTTATAAAAGCACCGGTAACATTACGCTTTTATAAAGAAAATGCTGGTTTACCTGAATTTGATTTTCCCGATTATGAAGTTTTGGAAAACTTAAAAGAGATGGAATCTGTTAATTTCCAATCGTTTTCAGAAAATCCGGCTTTACTGGTTCCCACTCAATCAAACCTTCAGGAAATTAAAGTTGCCACTCATTTATTACGCAGCAACTGCAAAATAACTCACCAACCCGACTGGGGAAGCGCCTTTATTTATTTAAAAGGGAAGCAAATTCCAGATTTGACATCGCTATTACAATATTTAGTATCCATTCGCAACGAAAATCATTTTCATGAAGAGATATGCGAAATGGTTTACAAACGACTTTTGGATGTTTTTCAACCCGAATCGTTGATGGTTACCTGCATTTATACGCGCCGCGGAGGAATCGATATTTGTCCTGTAAGAGTCAGCAGTGAAGAGCTGCTTCCCAAAAACCTTATTAATCCCGATAAATTATCATTTAAGCTGTTAAGACAGTAGTTAGGGGTTAGGGGTTAGCTGTTAGGAACTAAGAGCTAAGAGCTAAGAACTAAGAACTTTGATCTACTACATAAAACTTAACAACCCACTTCTGTTAACTATTTCAATGCGTTTTCCTTCGGCCTTAATCAATCCTTCGTGATGTAATTCCCTTAAAGCGCGGCTTAAAGATGGGCGTGCCACACCAAACAAATCAGCTAATTCTTCATGGGTTTGGGTTAAAAACACAACACCTGTTTTATGTTTGTCGGCTTCGAGCAGATAATCCGCAATTTTACCTTTTAAACTTCTGAAAGAATGAAATTTTAAGCGGTCGGAAATAAACTGAGCCCTGTTAGAAACAGCATTCATGAAATTGATAAGGAAACGCTCGCTGGCCTGCATGAGCTTGATGACAGAATCTTTGGGCAGAGCTAATATTTTGACCGCTTCATTGGCAGAAACAGTAACCGGGTAACGATTATTCTGGCCAAAAAGAAAAGCCACTGCCAAAGGACGGGGCGCACCAATATCCTCAATTTTAAGAATCCGCCCCGATGCGTCTATCATTTCTCCCCTAACACTGCCTTCCAATACAATGAATAACGAATTGCAAGTGTCACCATGATGAGTCACCACTTCATCGGTATTAAATTGTTTAACCCGGTAATGAATGCCACTCATTAAAC
>CAZFTD010000308.1:0-2549 GCA_964521525.1 uncultured Marinilabiliaceae bacterium
CACGACCAAAACCAGCCAAAGAGCTTGCCTACCCCAACGCACGGCAGACAGAAACAATGTAGCAAATTGATAGAAAATGACTGAAAACAATGAACACCAGGCGGCAACACGCGGTATAAAACATTGGGGTTTAAGTGGTTATTCGAGCGTTCTGCCCCGCATCAAGTTCGGTGTAACTGGACAGGAAAGTAGCCCGCAATCCCCAACGATTTCATACCGCCATCCGTTACCACACATTTTAAACAGAACACAACTTATTGAATATCAATTTTCAAGATAGACTAACTGAAATTATTGAAACATCGTTTCGACTAATAGAAATGAAGATTGCTGGAGGTGAAATTATTTAAAAAACAAAGCGACATTTCAACTATAGAGAGGTTATATTTTGAAAGTTGTCGGACAATTATTTGAGTTCAAACCTAGCGAAAAATTTCATTTTGAATTGGGAAGTTAAATTTACCTTAAAAAAGAAAAGCATAAAGAGTAATTCAAAAATTGAATGGCATTTATAGTTTTGAATGGACAGTGCCCTTGAACAATGTTTATTTTATGAAACCTAAAATTTTAAAATATGACTAGTAGAACCGACTTGATAGTAAATGTAATGTATACACTATCAGCTTTTACAGTACTCATGGGTGCACTTCTTAAGATAATCCATTATACTAATTCGTATCTTATAATTATTATAGGCTTCGTGGCTGGGGCTCTGATTAGTTGTTATGACACAATACGATTAAAGCGAAGAATAAAACAATTGGAAGAGCAATTAAAACTTAAAGAGAATTAAGTCGAGTAGGTAAAGGGGAGTCTCACCCCTAAACCTCTCACAGAACCGTATCCCGATGAAAAATCGGGACAGGCAGTGACAGTCTCCCGTCATACGGCTCTTCCCGCCCAAGTCGCTATGGACGAAAACCATATTGCCAATGCACAAACGTATTAGGATATAGCCTGGCTACATTACACAGCCATTTAAAGGCGTGTGTTTTGATTTTCTTCCTGAACCTTCGGTATTTGTTCCTTACCCACTTCATAAGACGATAATTTAGAACCCTGAAAACCTTGCGCATTTCAGAAAACCTGAACTTCCCATAGTAATTTATCCAGCCTCGTATCTTGGGCTCAAGCAGTATGGCAATGTCATGTATTGAGAATTGCACCATGCGGTGAATTTTCAATTTATACAGGGTTTGACTTATCAATAGTTCGTTAAATGAAATTGATAGATTAAAAGATGGCGATATTTTGGCTGTTCGTTCAAACGGCAATCCTCAACTAATTGGACGTACTTTATTGGCAGGGAATATTCAAGGACAGGTTTCTCATTCAGGTTTTACAATCAGAATTAGACTTAATTCTTAAAAAATGCTTCTTTTACTATCAAAACTGCATCTTACTACAAACCGAGGTTACGTTTTTTTGACAAACAATCGAATTTTGTTTATAAACACACCTATAATGAGAGTTATTATTTTACAATTAATCGCATAATTAATTAAGTTTGTAATATCAGTTAAAACATGTTATATATGTTATGTTTATTTGGTAAGAGAAGTACTGATAAAGAATCGCAAGTGGTTTTATTAAAAAAATATAATATTGTAACACCCTTTTACGTTTACCATCAGTAAAAACCATAACATTATAACCTACAGTCAATTTGAAGTCATTCAAGGTTTGAATTGACTAAAAACTGATGGCCTGTGTTATCATAATATCATTCAAAACAGAACCTTTTAGGCAACAAAACAGTATAAGTATATCTGATTTATGATGTTACAATAAAAAACCAAACCATAATACTCTATAATTTTTTTGTAGTAGAGTGATAACAACCTAAATAAAAAAAATGAAAACCCGGCTAATCATATTTTCATCTATTGCTTTGCCATTTTGGCTGTTAAGTTTTATATCAATTTTGGCTCAACCATCGGCTGAATTACTCACCCCCAACACAGAAATATGTGAAAATGCGGTAATTGATTTAAAAATAAAATTTACTGGTTCGCAGCCATTTGGAGCCTATATTGAGTATCGTAATAATGAAACCAACGCGTTGATAAGAACTGAGCAACTGAGCAATAATGAAATTTTTGAAAGCGATATGGTTGCCAATGTTTACACCAAACAGGTAATGATTGACCCTGCTTCGTTTTCAAATGCAAGAAACATTAAAATTTCAATTGTTCGCGTTTTTGATGCCACCATTGCAGATTGGTCGTTTTCAAATACAACTGGAACTACCAACACCTCTGGCGTTGCAATAATCACATCGTATCAAAAACCCACTCCTGCTGCAATGCCTTTCGCCGAAAGTTGCGGTTACTCAATACCTTTAACAGCCACTCCCGGACCATTTGGCGATGTTTATGAATGGTCAACAATATCGGGACCCTCAACAGGAAGTTTCTCCCCAGCCAATAATCCATCCACCCTTTTCTCCGCCTCACCCGCAGGCACCTATAGATTGCAATTTAAAGTTATTAATGGTGTTTGCCAGGAATCGGTTCAATTTGATTTAAACCTCAAAGGGTCGCCTTCGG
>CAZFTD010000309.1:0-2534 GCA_964521525.1 uncultured Marinilabiliaceae bacterium
TTGCCATTGCTTCTGGGGTAGGCCCGGAAAAAGGTTTAATAACTGCTGTTATTGCAGGTTTTTTAATATCGTTGCTTGGTGGAAGCCGGGTTCAAATTGGTGGGCCTACAGGGGCTTTTGTGGTTATTGTTGCAGGCATAATTGGAAACTATGGGGTTGATGGCCTTATCATTTCAACCATTATGGCCGGAATTATTATGATATTTTTTGGTGTTTTACGTTTGGGCGTTATTATCCGCTTTGTACCATACCCACTAACAGTTGGATTTACCAGCGGTATAGCTGTTTTAATTTTTACTTCGCAAATAAGAGATTTTTTTGGTTTGCAAACAGGAGATCTTCCTGCCGATTTCATTGGCAAGGTAGGTGTTATGTTTAGCAACTTTGATACAACAAATTGGGCAGCTCTGGGTATTGCTGTTATAAGTGTAGTGATTACTGTTTTTTGGGGAAAAATTTCAAATAAAGTACCCGGATCTTTAATTGCATTAATAATAAGTGTAGTGCTGGTGCCCGTTTTGGGTTTAAACGTTGAAACCATTGGCAGCAGATTCGGAGAAATATCAGGTTCCATTCCAGTTCCTTCATTACCGGCTTTCGATATGGATTTAATCGTTAAACATATTGGCCCGGCCTTTACAATTGCCATGCTTGGCTCTATTGAGTCGTTGTTATCGGCGGTTGTAGCCGATGGTATGATTGGAGGAAGACACCGAAGCAACACCGAACTTATTGCACAGGGTATTGCCAATGTTGGCAGTGGTTTATTTGGCGGTATTCCTGCTACCGGAGCAATAGCCCGCACAGCCACCAATGTTAAAAACGGAGGGAGAACACCTGTTGCAGGTATAGTTCATGCGGTAGTGCTGTTAATCATTATGCTATTTGCGGGTAAGTGGGCAACTTATATTCCATTAAGTTGTTTGGCTGGAATATTGGCTGTAGTGGCCTATAATATGAGCGAATGGCGTTCGTTTGTTGCCATACTGAAAGGCTCGCGTTACGACGTTCTGGTTTTGTTAACAGCATTTTTTCTTACTGTAATTGTTGATTTAACTGTAGCAATACAGATTGGGATGGTGCTGGCTGCCTTGCTGTTTATGAAACGGATGGCCGACGTGGGTGAGGTTAAACCATTGGTTTCTTATCCTACTGAGGAGTATGATGATGCTGCCATGGTTGGATTAAAACTGCCCGATAATGTGGATGTATTTGAAATATCGGGACCCATGTTCTTTGGGGTGGCTAATAAATTTAAAGAAGTAATGCATAATATTGAAGACCATGCTGATATCATCATCATTCGCATGAGAAACGTGCCCATGATTGATGCTACTGGTATTCATAATTTTAACTCCATGTTGCATACTTTTATACATAAACGAAAGCATGTAATGTTGTCGGGAGTGAACGAAAGCGTTTTTGGTGAACTAAAACGACATGGTATTGTGGCACTGCTTGGCGAAGAGAATGTTTGCGCTACCTTTGACGAAGCTTTAATAAAGGTTAGGGAGTTTCAGGATTTGGATTTAACTGTAAAGGCTGGTTAAAGATTTCTTTGAGTTAAGTGCAACAAGTAGAGGGCTGCGCATGCCCTGGCATCGCTTAATGCATCGTGATGGTTGAGTGCTATTTGATATTGGCTGCATAAAGCAGCGAGATTAGAGCGAAAAATACGGTATGTGCAACGTTTTTCGTATTCGGGCTCCTGAAGGTCATAATATTCAAGAGTGCTCTTTAAAACCGGAAAGTCGAACGACAAACCATTATGAGCCACAACGGTTTGATATTTTATGTACGGTTCAATTAAGTGCCAAATTTCATCAAAAAAGGGTGATTCGGCAGTGTCGTTAGGCGTAATGCCGTGTATTTGAACCATTTTAGCCCAATAATAGTTTTGGGGAGGTTGAACCAAAAGGTTTATTTCTTTGACAATTTCGCCCTGTTCAACCCGTACCAATCCTACCTGGCAGATACTCCAACGGTATCCCTGGGCTGTTTCGAAATCAATGGCTGTAAATGTATTTTCCAAGTAAAATGAGTTTTTACTCTGATTTAGCTTGTATTCTTTCAATTTCTTTCAATAATAAAGGAATAGCAGGTTCCACCATGCCATGACCGTAACCATCCAACTCGTAAAGCACAGTTTGTGGGTGACCTACCAGCTTCATCATTCTATAAAAATAGGCGTTTTCTTCATACCGACCAAGCAATTCGAGTTCGCGGTCGCCGGTAATTAGCAACATGGGAGGGGCATCTTTTCGGACATGATATAAAGGTGCAAAATCATCTACTATAGGTTGCAAATCGCTAATCCCTCGCTCTTCTCTGATTGTCATGTGGGTAATGGTATGGCCACTTAATGGAATTAATCCGGCAATTTTATCGGCATCAATGTTATGAGCACCTAACCATTTTTTGTCGAGACCAATCATACTAACCAAATAGGCTCCGGCAGAATGTCCTGAGAGGAAAATAAGAGATTCATTGCCACCATAGGATGCAATGTTTTTAAACACCCAACTAACTGCGGC
>CAZFTD010000310.1:0-2519 GCA_964521525.1 uncultured Marinilabiliaceae bacterium
TTAACAATTCTGCAAATGTAAAGGGCGTGTTAATGGGTTGCTTAATGTCAAATATCCCTTCATTTGGGTCAACTTTTACAAATGGGTTCACTACCAATAAGGCCAGCGCGTTGGAATTTTGTTTCTCAATTAACTCACCACGCTTGTATTCAAATGCAATAGGTGGTATGTAATGCAAGCCACTGTCGAAGGAAGTAATTCTGAAAACCTGCGATATGTTTAAAAGATTATTGTTTTGAACAATGGTGTCGGGTTTGCTAATCTCAACAATTTCAATGTTTTTGGTAATTGTATCGATAAATTGCGGGAACTGAACCACCAACCCGATTGGTTGGGTAATATCAATGGTAAAATTCATTTGTCCGCCAATTACCATTAATGTAGAATCAAGCGATGCCGACACCGAAATGTTTTGTGCCCGTAAATTCCCGGTGATGCCTGTTAACGAACATACCGTTATGGCAATCAGTAGTATAAATGAGTTGAACTGCTTGTTCTTTCTTATCATTTTAACTTCGTTTTTTAAATAACGACATTAAAGCTTTTACGTAATCTTCATCGGTTTTAACAGCCACATTATCGATTCCGCAACGAGTAAAAACTGATTTGATGCGCTGTTCGTTTTCTATCCACCACTGGTGATACATCTCCCGGTTTTTTCGGTTCGAGGTGTTTATCCATTGATAATCGCCGGTCTCTGCATCTTTAAACTGAACAAAACCAATATCGGGCATTTCAGCTTCGCGCGGATCAAAAACCCTTAATGCCACTACATCATGTTTCTGGTTGGCTATTTTCAGCGCATCTTCAAAGTTATCGTCAATAAAATCGGAGATAACAAAAGTGGTGCACCGTTTTTTAATAGCGTTGGTGAGGTATTTTAAAACTCCTGATATATCGGTTTTGCGCTCTTCAGGGGTAAAACTGATTAATTCACGAATAATGTGCAGAATATGTTTTTTCCCTTTTTTGGGAGGGATAAACTTCTCAATTTTATCGGAAAAAAAGATAACACCGGCTTTGTCGTTGTTTTGTATGGCAGAAAATGCCAAAACGGCAGCCATTTCGGTAATGATGTTCTTTTTGAAGCGCCATGTGGTGCCAAATTCGCGCGAACCCGATACGTCAATTAGTAACATAACGGTCATTTCGCGCTCTTCTTCAAATACTTTGATGTAAGGATGATTGAAACGGGCGGTAACATTCCAGTCAATGTTTCGGATATCATCACCGAATTGGTACTCCCTAACTTCACTGAACATCATACCGCGCCCTTTAAACGCTGAATGATACTCTCCTGCAAAGATATTGCTTGAAAGTCCCCGCGTTTTTATTTCAATTTGCCTTACCCGTTTAAGTATATCAGCTGTTTCCATTTAAATCAGTTAACAGTAATCAGTTATCAGTTATCAGTTATCAGTAATCAGTTACCAGATAATAGTAATAAAAATAGTTTGTAGTAGGCTGCTACTGGTTTTGGTTGCCGGTTATTAAGTTAAATTTCAAACCCTCAACCCTCAACTCTCAACTATTTTCCACTAAGGCACTTCAACGGTGTTCAGTATTTCACTTATAATTTCTTCCGATGTTACATTATTGGCTTCTGCTTCGTATGATAAGCCTATACGATGGCGCAAAACATCGTGACAAACAGCTCTTACGTCTTCGGGTATAACATAACCACGACGCTTGATAAAAGCATAAGCTTTTGCTGCCATAGCCAAATTGATGCTGGCACGTGGCGAACCACCATACGAAATCATATCTTTAAAGCGTTCGAGCTTATAATTTTCGGGATAACGGGTGGCGAAAACAATGTCGATGATATATTTCTCAATTTTTTCGTCCATATATACATCTTTCACCACTTTACGGGCTCTGATGATATCGTCGGGTTTCAGGATGGTATTGGCTTTTGGAAATTGCTGCGCCAGATTGTGCCTGATAATTTGCTGTTCTTCATTTTTCTCGGGATAGCTGATTACTACTTTCAGCATAAAACGGTCAACCTGAGCTTCGGGAAGTGGATAGGTGCCTTCCTGTTCTATTGGGTTTTGCGTGGCCAATACCAGAAATGGCTCCTGTAACGGGTAGGTTTGGTCGCCTAAAGTAACCTGACGTTCCTGCATGGCTTCGAGCAAAGCACTTTGCACTTTTGCAGGGGCACGGTTAATTTCATCGGCCAAAACAAAATTGGTGAAAATGGGCCCCTTTTTAACCATGAACTCTTCTTTCTTCTGGCTATAAATCATTGTTCCCAAAAGGTCGGCCGGTAAAAGGTCGGGGGTAAACTGTATGCGACTGAATTTGGCATCAACAATGTTCGAGAGTGTTGTTATAGCTAAGGTTTTAGCCAGTCCTGGAACACCTTCGAGTAATATGTGTCCATCAGAAAGTAACCCAATTAAAAGACTTTCAACCAGATGTTTCTGGCCTACTATTACTTTATTCATTTCCAGGGTTAACAGGTCAACAAATGAACTCTCCTGCTTAATTCGTTCATTAAGTTCTTTAATGTC
>CAZFTD010000311.1:0-2493 GCA_964521525.1 uncultured Marinilabiliaceae bacterium
CCGATACTCGGGATTCCGTAAACTTCAATTCTAATCATCTTAATAATAATTTCAATATTAAATTTAAACAGATACTTAACATCTTAACCTGCTAAGGCTCAACCTTGGTAATCGACATCTCGTCGAGTATGCGTTGCAGGCCTGCATATTTGTCGAGGATAAATAAAACGTATCTGATATCAACATTTACACACATTTGCAAGCCATCCATATATTCTAAATCTGAGCCCATGCCTTCCCAATTGCCATCGAAAGCCAAACCTATCAGTTCGCCATCACCATTAAGAACCGGGCTTCCGCTATTGCCTCCGGTGATATCGTTGTTCGAGACGAAACAAACCGGCATTTGTCCGGCGCTATTGGCGTAAGCGCCAAAATCCCCTTTAATCAGCATTTTTTCAAAATCGGCAGGTATTTGATAAACCTGTGGCGAAGTTCTCATTTTTTGGAGCAAACCCCTTGTGGTAGTGTAATAATTGTATTTAACGCCATCGCGTGGGCTATATGGCTGCACGGTTCCAAACGACAAACGCATAGAACTATTGGCATCGGGGTAGAATTCCTGATCTGGATTCATATCTTTTAGCGCCATAATGTATTGCCGCATTAATCCGTCTGTTTGAGCATCTATTTCTTCCATCATAAAAAACGATTTGGCGAAATGGTTCATGACGGTGCTTACGAATAGAAGTGCGGGGTCGTTCTGAAGCTTGTCAGCATCAGGATTGGCCATGAATTGCTCAAATCGCTTAGGATTGGTGAGAACCGACTGCGCATAGATGCGATTGGCTAAGGCATTGCTGTTTAGTTTATCTTTTAAATCAAACAGTTCATTATCCGGAGCTCTTAAACTATCGGCGATGTTCTTTCTGTAGTAGTCGAGCAAAGCTGCAAATACTTTCTGATCCAGATTGCTGTTAAAATCTTTATGGATATTATTAATCGATTGCCGAAACTCTTCCTGCGCCTGTTCCAGAATCTCCGGTTGTTCTTGAATTTCTTCCAATTGCGATTTAAAGTATAGCGCTTCCAATGCCAGCAGAAACAAATCGGGCCCCGAAATCATGGTTTCCATGGTTATCACTCCCGTTTTAACCAGCGATGATTTAAAAGTATGAATCATGGCCAGCGAGGGCAAAATATGGCCATATTTTTCTGCTTTATCCGGATTTTGCGAGATCCAGCTCGTGAACCTTGATTCAAGTTCGCGTCGGTTCTCAATCATATTTCTGCTGCGGATGGACAGATTCTGCCCAATGGCGTATTTCCAGTAATTACTCGATTCGGCAAACTTGGAGGCATATTGTATTTTGATGGCAGCGTTTCGCTGCATGTCGTTTTCCCAAATGGATTGCTTAATGCCTCTTACCTCTTTAATAACAGGATTTACAACCTGCTCAAGCTCCTGGATACCGTAGGATGAAAGAAACCTTTGAGTGCTTCCCGGAAAACCCATAACCATGGTAAAATTATCTTTCTCAACACCCTTTAAACTGATGTTTAAAAACTTTTTGGGCTGATAAGGCACATTTTTATCATTATAAGGGGCTGGTTTGCCATCGGGAGTGCTATAAACCCGAAGCAATGCAAAATCGGCCGAATGGCGGGGCCACATCCAGTTGTCTTCATCTTTTCCAAATTGACCGATGGATGATGGCGGTGATGCGACCAAACGAACATCTTCAAACACTTCGGTTAAAAACAGAATAAACTGATTGCCCTGATAAAAATGGCTGATTTCGGCAGTATAAGAGGTTTTAAGTTGATATTGGTCAACGAGTTCGTTGCTAATGCTGTCGATGAGGTAGGTACGGTATTGTTCGCTGATGCCATCGGGCAACACATTCAGAATTTTTTCGGTAACATCTATCACATCTATTAAAACGGAGGCTGTTTTACCCGGAATGGGTAGTTCGGCACCGTAATCGGCAGCCCAAAATCCATCTTCCAGATAGTTGTTCGAAATGGAGCTATGCCACTGAACATCGCTTAGTACGCAATGATGGTTGGTAATTAATAAACCCTGGTTGCTGATAAAACTGCCGGTACACGACCCGTTGTTGAGCGACACCACCGCATCTTTTAACGATGGCGCTGACGTGTTGAATATCTGCTCCATAGGGATGTTTAACCCAAGCGCCTGCATTTTCTGATAATTCTGTTGACTCAGTTTAAACGGCAGCCACATCCCTTCGTCGGCCTTTACATTTATTGATCCCTGAATTATCAGCAGAGAAAGAAAAAATTGTAAAAATGATAGTTTGATTTGCATAACGCCAAAAGTCAATTAATCCCTGTGTTTAAAAATTGAACTGTTAATCTTTAACAGTTGCTTTAATAATTAATCGAAATCTCTTTAGAAATTTTTGGTTATAATGTTTACAAAGTTCCCGTTTTCAGTATAAGATATTAAGAAGGATAGATCTGCCAGATAGCAGGCGGATCTATCCTTCATGTATTATAATATCATAATATCATATTTCACTTCTACTT
>CAZFTD010000312.1:0-2462 GCA_964521525.1 uncultured Marinilabiliaceae bacterium
CCTGACGCGCCGGAATACAGGCTGCACGCATGGCTGCAACTGTAAAAGTTGATTGCTCACCACATCTCCCAAACGCAGTTTTTACAGTATTTAATGGTGAACTGGTGCGATACTCATCGGTCGATTTGTAAGTAACCTTTTCGTGACACCCATGGTGTACTTCAAGTGCAGCCTCTTTCAGTGTTAACCCTTTCAACCGCTCTTTTAATTCGTTAAAAAAAACAACCCGTCCCGAATCCAGATATTCATTATTTACCCTAACCGGCAATACGTAATGCAGAAATATATCGTCGGGTACAGACGATCCCCAGCTAAAATGTTGCCGTGCCTGTAATGCTGTTTGTGCCTGCTTCAGAAAAAAATCTCCATCATATATTGCCAAATCGCTTAATGGCATATAGGCATATAAAAATTTCAAAGCATCTTCTTCGGCTGCGGTTAACTGCTTTTGAAAAACATCAAAAAGCTGTTTGCTTCGCCCATCAGCCAGCTTTTTCTGTTGTTCGAAGCGACTGTTAATCTCCGCCCTTTTTTGGTGATCGCGAATCAATGGTTCGCTGGTACATCCAAAAACACCAAGAAGCAAGTTGCTCAGAAATATGATATGGAAAGTTTTTCCCTTCATTGACTTTTTACCTGAAAAATGCTTATTACATTATTGCTGAATAATTACAACCAGTTAATCCCCACCCTAGTGAGACATTATTCGATTACTGCCAAACTGTTTTTTGCTGATAAAACAAGAGCTCCTGCGCCAAGAACAGGAATGTCGGGATTCCCTGAAATGTCGATGTGAGTTGATTCGAGTGCCTGCATATGCGGAAATGCTGACAGCGTATCCTGCATTCCCTTCTTAAAATATGGAAAGGCATTTGATAATGACCCACCAATTATAATGGCATCGGGACCAACGGAGTATAGAATGGTTTCAATTAAATGGCCAACATGCCTGCCAAACTCAGTAAAAGCATCGAGTGCCATTTTGTCTTTACTGGCTGCTTTTTCAGCCAATACTTTAGCATCAATATGGTAGTTGTGCAGAAAGAATTTGCCACTGCAATAATTCTCGTATTCAGAATCCTGGTATTTGATTCCGCCAAATTCTCCGGCCAGAGAACCATTTCCCACGTATAGCCGATTATTTATAATCACGCCAGCTCCAACCCCGGTTCCTAAAGCCAACGCCACAATATTACTGTAATGGCGGGCTTTACCAAAATATTTTTCGCCAAGGGCAAAGCAATTGGCATCATTACCCGCAAAAACCGGAACGCCAAGTACATTCTCCAATTTTTCTCTTATGGGCATATCTCTCCAAGCAGGAATGTTCAGCACGTTTCTGATAGTGCCTGAATCCATATCAACCAAACCGGGAACACCAATACCAATACCTGTAACCTCGGGGGTAAGCAGTTGAGAAATACCGCTCGACAAATCGTTTACGATTTCGTCGCGGCTTCTGTTAGCAGCAGTAGGAATGCGCAATTCAGCAACAACCTTATCAAGTTCAATTCGGGCTATATGGATTTTAGTTCCACCCACATCAACCCCTATCATGCTCTTCTTTTCCATAATATATTTCAGAATAACAACATCTCCGATATCAAATCGTTGTCGTCCATTTGTATCCTGAAGCTTATCCCAATTCAATTATGAAAACGAACATGCTGAAAAGAGTTTAACCCAGCCTCTTTTGGCCGGATACTTGTAAAAAGTCAATGGTTATAAGGTAGAAACTCTTAGCTCGTGGCTTTTTTACCAGCAGCTAACTTCTAGCGTTTAATTTTGATTGACCTGATACAAGCAAACCCTTTATTAAACCATAAATGTTATTTGCGTTTCGCTTTAAAATTATTAAACATCTACATATGTGATTGTTGTTTTAAACAACCACATTCTATGCTGAAAGGTTTCCTCAATAAAACCCTCTATTTTTTAACCACAAACTCGAATACGTCCTCCATAACAACCGCCATGGCTCCACGCAATCCAATGTCGCTCCCCATTTTTGATACTTCAACCTTACATCTGTCACTTATTTGCGACATCGAGTATGTATGCAGCGCTTGTTGAATGGGAGTTGTAAGAAATTGCCCCGATTCGGCCATCTTGCCGCCTAAAACAATCATCTCGGGATTATAAAGCTGCACCAAAACGGCTATGCCTTTTCCTAAATTCTTTCCTATTCTCGAAAGAATATTTATTGCAAACTGATCGCCACGCAAAGCAGCATCCACAACAGTCTTAATGGTTATATTATCTAAATCCCCTTTAGCTTCTACGGCAATCATAGAGTTCTTGCCTTCATTAATGCCATCTTTGGCCATTTTAACTAAAGTTGTACCGGCTGCCAGGGTTTGTAAGCACCCTAATTTTCCGCATATGCACAAGTCGCCATCTTCCACTATAGGGATGTGGCTGAATTCACCTGCAAACCCCGAAGCCCCACGGTAGAGCTTCCC
>CAZFTD010000313.1:0-2369 GCA_964521525.1 uncultured Marinilabiliaceae bacterium
GAAAGGGAGTTGCGCAGAGAATTAGTGTTTATCATCTCCCTTGCAGTGATTATCCTGGCCGCTATTGCTCCTGCGCAAGCAACCCCCGTGTTTCGTAACCAACAAAATCCACAGTGGTTAAGCTTGCTTGCCTTACTCTCAGTTGTGATTTTACTTAGCACCATGGGTTATCTGATTAAAAGATTAAATATAAATCCTCTAGCGCGAGTTGGTAAACTGCCGCGACTTTCGTAAAGACAAGCAACGCATCGAAAAGTATCATAATTAAATACAAATCAGCATTAATTTTAAAATGGAAACAATCACCAATACTCTTTACTGGATATCAACCGGGCTTCTTGTCCCGGTAGTTATAGCTCTTTTGCTGCTTTTTGGCAGGTCGTTGGTTTTAATAGGTAGCTTTTTTGGTCATTACACTCAAAAAGTTAAAACCGATGAAGCCATACATAAAACAATCGAGCAGATAAATTTAAATAACCTCACATCAATTGGCGACTCTTTGCCTCAAAATAGTAACTCTTTGCTTGTAAGTTATATCCGAAAAATATCCGAAAACAGGAGTAACATGCCGATGATGCAACGTCTTTTGGCTTGTTTCGAAATCGATGCCGACAAAGATTTAGCTCTGTCAAAAACTTTAACCAAATTGGGTCCAATACTAGGCTTAATGGGCACTCTAATTCCAATGGGACCTGCATTGGTGGGTCTTGCCACTGGCGATATAGCTTCAATGGCACATAACATGCAGGTAGCCTTTGCAACTACTGTTATAGGACTGCTTACCGGAGCCATAGGTTTTATTACCCTGCAAGTTAAACAACGGTGGTATCTACAGGATTTTACAAACCTGGAATATCTAGTGCAACTATTATCGCAGTCGATAAACCAACAGAAACAATAAAGATTTTAAAAATGAGAAAGCACCTTCTTAGGCAAACCGACGATAACGACCCCATAAGCGTTGTAGCAAATCTTTTTGATGTGGCTATGGTTTTTGCTGTTGCTCTTATGGTAGCACTGGTTGCTCGTTATCAAATGACCGAGATATTTTCAACCGACGACTTTACCATGGTAAAAAACCCCGGTAAAGACAACATGGAAATAATCACTCGCGAAGGAAATACCATAAACCGTTACACCCCCAGCGAAGACCAAAACGCATCCGGAACAAGGGGCAAACGCGTGGGCGTTGCCTACGAACTCGAAAACGGCGAAATTATATACGTACCCGAATAAATTTGGCTGATTAGTTAAAAAAACGAATTCGTTTTTTTAACCTGCACCATTCATAAATCAACAGATTAATGGATTGAGTGCAGACAAACCCCGACTTAGGCGAAGTTATACTTATGTAAAAAGTTTTTACTGAACCTTCGTTGCTGTAGGATACAGGGATTATTTATGAAATATCCATACAAACTGAAGGTGATAATCAACTATATGGTTCAAAGTATGGATATTCTATGTGGCCATTGAAAAACAAATTATATACACATAAATAATCCGGGTTAAATAAGCATTATATTAAAAATACGTCCGTCCGGTTAAAAAAGCAATCGTATCCTCATTGCTTCCTGTACAAAATTTTAATGCTTAGACCTTTCTGGTCCGACCATCCTTCCTTATCGGTTAATGAGATAAAAAAGTGGTAATCTCCTTCGTCGAAAAGGCCGTTGCTGTTGGCTGAAGGCAGTGTAATTGGGGTATCTGTTTCAAATTCTTTCAATCCCATTGGAATATCGTAATCCTGAATAAATAGGAAAGGGTTTACCGGCTCTTTCTTGGGTGAAAGGTTACATTCTGTAACCTCAGTACTATGAGAATGATGATTAAAATTATTATGGATATCAATGCTGAATGAGCCGAGTTCTGCATTATCGGTAAAAAGCGATTTAAAGGTAAATGTCTCGCCAAAATAGAGTGTGTCGCAGTTTATGGGGAACGCATCGCTTAAGGCTAGATTAATTTGCGGTTTTTCGGTGTCAACATCATCCTTGTTGCACGAAAAAAATGCGACAAGCAAAAAGATTGCAATTGCAATTTTGAGAGTAATCGTCAATTTCTTCATCTTTTCTTTGTGTATAGATAAATTCCCGGAACAACAAACATATTATCCCGGGAATTATAATGAGTATTAAAGATTTATTACAATAGGATATCTGTCAGATACAGTCCAATTGGCTTTTCCGTCGCGGCATTTCACCAATATGTAGTAGTTGCCACTTTTCCAGGAATTATCACCTTCAATGGTAGCCGGTACCATATTGTTATCTTTCTCGGCACCAACATTGATTGATGCGGTAAACGAGTGCGAGGTTGGTGAATCAAAGTTATGAGTGTGCATCATAACAATAACCGAATTGTTACCA
>CAZFTD010000314.1:0-2318 GCA_964521525.1 uncultured Marinilabiliaceae bacterium
AAATCTTAAAATCGCGTGATGAAGGTATGCGAACTTCAACTGTACCACCTGACACATGATGATTGCCATCGGCAGAATTAATATAGATACCCGTAACACTATTATTATTTGCAACGCTAAATATGAGGTTTCCACCTTTCATCTCAAATACCTGGCTCGGATTTGGCAATGAAAAAACAGGTGAGCTCCAATTGTTCGTAGCAGAATTATTGAAATGAACGGTTCCTTCTGTTTGGGTGTAATTTAAGCGGCCATTAGTATCTTTTTGTCTCAACTGAGTGGCAAATACATTACCTCCTTCAACAACAAAACTTGCAGGAGTGGCGGAATTACTATAATAAGAAATACCTGATGATAATGCAGGAGTAGTTAAAGTTCCCTGGGATATTTGTAGTGTTCCAAAAACAGTTATTCCGGTCCAATCTTCTATATAGCTGCCTGGCATAACACAGCTTGTCACGTTAGCTCCATCAATCCATAATCGAGTTGTTGGCGAAATGGTAAATTCTTTTGGGTTATTATTGCCTCTATTGTACCCCAACTGTGGAATAACAATATTACTTCCTAGTTTTAAAGTACCATTGCGCAGCACAATTGGCAGCTGTTCCCAGCCCAATGTACCATCAGAAGCATCAAGTCCAGCTGTACCGGTTACAGGGCCAAATAGTTTGAAATTATTGGCATTATTAGCAGAAAATGACAACACAAAGGATTGGTCAACCCCTTTGTTCACAATCATTCTGTAGAAATTGGTAGTGCCATTGGCCACCAAACTATTGTTTGAAGCTCCTCTAAACAGCACTTTTACAGCGCCATTACTGGCAGCAGCATATTGTGCCGAATTTGAGAACTGAACAGTACCATTGTTGGTAAAATTTCCATATAGTTCAAGCGAATGAATGGCATTAGCTGTTCCTACTCCAAATGAAGCCCCATTATCCACTGTTATGTTACCGTTCACAATCAATGAGCGTTGGGTGGTGCTGTTACCAATATTAAGTGCCCCTGAAAGTACGTTTAAGTTATTATTAAGATTCACATTGGCTCCTAAGGCTAAGGCCTGTCCGGCATTCATTTGCACTTCCATGTTATAGAAGGTGCGGTTATTGGTAATGGCAAATGAGTTGCCCTGAAAAACCACAGTTCCTTCTCCTTGTCCTTTTGTGACAAAATGAGTTGCATTACCGGCAGGGAAGTTGTCAGCTTTCATCAGGATTCGTCCGCTACCACGAATGGCGGCAAAAGCATGCCCGGTGGTAGTTCCCAAATCGAGGCGCCCATCAACGGTAATTGTGCCACAATTGAGCACAAGTGCCGGGTCTTTTACCGGAACAGTAATGGTAATACCAGTTTTGATAACCACATTATCGGTGGTTAGCTGTGGGTAACTGTTTGATGGGTTGTAATGTATTGCAGCAGCAGGATCCAGTGTCCAATGATTGGGGTTGTCCCAATTTCCGCTGTTTATAGCATACCATGTGGTTTGTGCATTTAATCCTATATTCAGGATAAAGGTGAATACCAAACTAATCATCCCTTTCACAAAGTAAACCTTCTTCATATATTGCTATTTGGTTAATTCTTAATAGACTGCAAAAATATTGTATCATTTTGTTGTTTTGTACGTTAATTCCCGGGTAAAGTTTCTTAAAAAATGTTAAAAGTACACCTAATATAAGTGAGTTATCCTAAAAGATTTAATATAATAATAATTTAAAATTATAAGCTACCCTAATAGTCTTAAATAAAATCAGAAAACTATATTCAAATAGTTTCTTTGTTAATAATATTTCAAACTTTTGCTTGTTATATTACCGTAAAAACTTGTCTGTATTCAATTCTTAATTTGCATAATAAAGCAATGTTTTTGTTATAAAGTTTAATGAATGTTACTTTTATAGTTTAAATAGAGCAACATATATGTCTCAATCAATAAGCAATCATTTGAATTCTGTTTTTATCGATTTGCTTAGCCAACGCCAACCCGTTAAAATTCCGGTGAGGGGGATGAGCATGTTTCCATTTTTATTAAGCGGCGATGTGGTTTTGGTCGTGCCTGTTAAGGATGATGATTTTAAAGTTGGAGACATTGTCGTTTATAAATCAGGTACTAATTTAGTTCTGCACCGGTTGGTTGGTCAAAACAAACCGAAAGGGATAATTTACACCCGGGGTGATGGTTTGGTGCATATAGATAAACCGGTTAACATAGCAGATGTTGTTGGCGTGGCGGCTGGTATTGTTGAGTCACGGTGGCCTCTGGCAAAAATTGCTTTTGGAAAGTGGGCGGTTGTTTGGGCTTTTATTGCCCCTGTTAC
>CAZFTD010000315.1:0-2314 GCA_964521525.1 uncultured Marinilabiliaceae bacterium
GGTTCATCCATGAATCCAATTAATCAATTTAAAACTCATTCCCGTGAAAACTGCACATCAAATTAAACAGGTCGATTCAGAAAAAAAGCAACATTCGGTAACAATTGGGGTATGCGCCACCTGCGACCCGCGAGTTGATGAAGAGTCGCGCGTTAGAACCCGCAATATTATTGAAATGATTGCCAATCACCTGCAATCCAATCTAAAAACACCTACCAGCGAGCCTGTGAAAGTAGTTTGGACTTCTTCGTTAATCGAAAGCGAAACTGATGCTGACCTGGTAGCGCGTCAGTTTAAATCGGAAGGGGTGAATATTGTAGTATGCACGCCCGATACCTGGGCTTTTCCGCAATTAACCCTAATCAGTTTGATGGCACATTTCCCGAACGATACCCCTTTGAACATCACCTGTGGCAATAGTGCACCTAAACCCGGTGTTGTTTTCGCCCATGCAGTAAACGGAGCTTTTGCGCAACAAGGTCGCCTAACCCATTTAAACATTGGCAACTGGGACGATTTCGGCCTTAATCCCGTTATCAATCCTGCAACTTTGCAAAACCTGGTGGATTGGGCATTTGCGGCCATTACCTATGTTGGCTTAAAAGGACGGCGCATTGTTTGTTTTGGCCACGATTCTATGGGCATGGAAACAGCTCTCACACATGTAAATGCCACCCGTCAAACCTTTGGCATTGAAGTTACCCGTCTCGATATGAAATTGCTTTCCGACAAGTTGCAGAAAGGCGATTACAATAAAGATGAGTTAAAAGCATTGCGTTCATGGCTCACAAAACACCTTAAATCTATTGATGTTTCCCAGCCCAATGGCAGTGAGAATCTTGACAAATCACTGGCTTTATACCTGATAATGCGCGATTTGCTCACCGATTTAAATGCTGTAGGTGGTGCCTTTATGAACCAGTTAGAATGGGGAAGCGACCGACGGGGCATACCACAGCCAATTTGCGATATGGCAGAATCGCTTTTTAATTCAACCTTCGACCACAATGGAAGTAAGCCGGTTATTCCTTTTGGGACTGAAGCCGATATGCAGGGAACATTAACCATGCTCTTTAAAACCTGGCTAACAGGGGGAAATCCTCCATTATTTATGGATTTCCGCAAAGTTTGGGAACCATTTGAACTGGTGGCTGCTGCCAGTAAACTGGGCATCAGGATAAATGGCGATGAATTATGGGCGCTCAAAGGCATTGTTGATGGTGATAATTCAGGGTCGGCCAGCTTAAACTGGGCAGGAATGCCCGGCGACTCAATGGAGTCTATCCTTAAAAAAATATCCATGCCGGCAGCCGAACTCTATTATTTTCCGGGCGGAGGCAACAGCGTTAATTTTGTTTCACCCGGAGGCATCGAAGGAATTGCCAGCCGCTTAACATACAGCCATTTAAATGGCATGTTCAGCCTTATTTGGGACGAAGCTCAAACAGTTGATTTACCCGACAAACTGGCCGAAATGGTTGCCAACAGTTCAAATGTAACCTGGCCTCATAGTTGGATTGTTCCCAAATATGCCACCATGACCGAGTACAAGCAGTTTGCCCCAGCCAACCATTTCCACATGACCTGGGGTTTAAAGCCTGCCGTTCTTCAGTATTGGATGGACCTGGCTAATGTGCTTTCGGTTGCACCATGGCAGGCACGAACGGGCTACGTAGAAGGTTACGACCGCCCACAACCATTAATGTTCCTTATAAATGGCGGCGAAAACGAATCCAAACGTTTAAGAGCAAAAGGGATTTAACGATGAAGCCATTTTCTTGCCTGGCAGTTGACATGGGAGCCGGAAGCATCCGCATTGTTCAGGGAATTTTCGATGGAAAACTCATTCTAAAGGAAATTCATCGGTTCGATAATCATATTGAACATATTGATGGAGCCGACCGTTGGAATCTTGAAAGAATTACCCGGGGTATTGCTTTGGGAATTGACAAAGCTTTATCGCAAACGGATGTGCCAATTACAAGTATTGGCGTAGATTCCTGGGGTGTGGATTTTGTATTGGTGGGTGATGATGGCAAACCCGTTGAGAATCCGGTTTCGTATCGCGACCAGCGCACTTCCGGAATGAAGTATTTGTGGAACACCATGATGCCCGAAAAGGAAACATTTTTGAAAACGGGTGTCAACTACAATATTTTCAACACACTTTACCAGTTACTTAGCATAAAAGATTCTGAAACACTTGCCTGTACCAACAGGATTTTATTCATGGCCGATTACATCAACTACTTTTTAAGTGGAACGGCCGTGAATGAAATAACTCTTTCCTCAACAAGTCAGATGCTTAGTTGCA
>CAZFTD010000316.1:0-2308 GCA_964521525.1 uncultured Marinilabiliaceae bacterium
AAAATATCGTCTAAAATCCAGAAAACAACATCTTTTGCCAACAAATGGAATACTAATATTAATAGCGTATTTCGGCCAACCCAGGTTATTATTGGTAAAACCGGAATTGTTTTAAAAATTGAGAATACCCAAATTAATCCAGTAACGCCATTTAATAACAATAGTGGCAACGACCCATAGTTTTTGTAAACAAACTCAACGGGCTTGTTGAACCGGTAAAAAAATAGGTGCATACAAAAAAACAGAATACTTACTAACAGCACCTTCCCTTTAATTAACGAAAAGAAATTAAGACGCTTAAGAACCGTGCCTAAAAAGTAAAAGAAATAAGCAACCATAGCCACATCCAGGCTCCATGGCACACAATAATGAGAAATTGAAGTAAGCATCAACCCAACAAAAGGGAGCACCAACGCCAATAAAAGTTTATACTTAAATTCAAACTGACTGATAAAAAAATCAATCATAGCCACGCAAAACAAAGCAGTTAAAAACCACATAGGTCCACGGCCAGCCATAAAATCGGGCCCTCCCTGCGAATAAAAAATGCCTATAAAGTTCTTTATCGGATTACAATACTCACAGTTAAAACCAATTCGCCACTCTCTGATATACCAGATTAGAAATAAAACCAATGAAAAAACAAAATATGGAATTAGTAGTCGCTTAAAAGTTTTTTTTAAAAAGAAGGCGAAATTAATCCCGGCTTTTTCTTTACTAATGTATCCTGAAATAGCAAAAAACAAGTGAATCCGGAATGTTGTCAGGTATTCATTAAACAAAGAAATCTCGTCGGTATGTCCATAAACCACCAAAAAAATACTGAGTGCCCTTAATTGGTCAATAAATCCCTGACGCTCCATGCCTTTCAATATAAAAATATAATCATTTCTCACTACTACCTAAAGATTCAACCTTAATTCTCAATTGGAGTATTGAGTTTTGATACTGCCAACATAACCATTCTTTTGTTTTTGGCTTTTATCCCTCTAATTTAACCGGCTGTAATTTGGTTGATGTATTTATCGGCAATCCAACAATCATAGGCAAATGACGGTTCAGAAACATGATAACCGGTATCAGAATAAGTATCTCAATACTTGAAAAGAGCATAAAAATAAACACATTTCCTGATAATTCGGGAAAGATTACTTCAAATGCTAACCAATGCACCAATCCCAAAGCCAGTAAGTGGAATGAAAGTATGGGCAGCGTATTGCGTCCAATCCATGTAATGGCTTTAGATACAGGCAATAATTTAAAGAGCGAGAATGCCCATAAAAAACCTGCAAGACCATTAATCATCAGCAAAGGAATAGAACCGAAATTACCATAGAAAAAATCAACAGGATAATTAAAACGGTATAATGATAAATGTATGGCAAGTCCAATTACAATTCCCAGCCACTCTTTCCCGGTTATAAATTTTATAAAATCGACACGACGAAGAACCACGCCTGTAAAATAAAAAAAGTAGGCTACCATGGCTACCGTAAAACTCCAGGGAAGTTTATACCGTAGGTTATGCTGTATAAACAAGCCTATAAAAGGAAGTAATACAGCAATTAAGAGGCGAATTTTCAGAGGGAATTTACTAACAAAAAAATCAATAATTGCCACACAGAATAAGGCAGTCAGGAACCACATGGGTACTCCCCAGGCCATAAAGGCTTCTCCTCCTTGCGAATAAAAAATTCCGATAAAGTTCTTAACCGGATTACAAAAAACACAGTTAAAATCCTGATGCCAGGCCTTTAAAAACCAAATTATATATAGAATAAATGAAATAATGAAATAAGGTATAACCAGCCGCTTAACCATCTTTGTTATAAATGGCATAAACTCAAGGGTGCTCTTATCCTTGCTGACATATCCCGACAAAGCAAAGAAAAGCGGTATGCGAAAAGTGGTTAAAAAATCGTTAAAAGCTGTAATTCCATCGTTGTGGCCATAAACCACTAAAAAAATACTCACGGCTTTTAATTGATCGATAAAATGCTGACGCGCCATTATGTTGGTTTGGTATTTATGAAAGTAAAACTAATAAGGAAAAAATTTCTATTTATATTATTTCCACTAAGCAAGTATTATTAATGATAAACAAACGTCTAATATGGAGAAAACAGAATAAGAAAGTTACAATATAGCATCGGAATACTTTGGTAAACAAAAAAGATAAATTGGTGTAAATTAATTTATGAGGATTCAAAAAAAGATATACTTTAGTTTCGGTTTTACCACAAGTTTGATTGATTAAAATTAAAACAAATAATAATTTTTAGATTGTTAAATGAATGAATTTTTAGCT
>CAZFTD010000317.1:0-2283 GCA_964521525.1 uncultured Marinilabiliaceae bacterium
AATAGACGCGAAGTTGTAACGAAGTGGAATGCCGAAAATCGGTACCCGAGTATCGGGAAAAAGAAGTTAAGACACGTGTTCCGATGAACCGGAACACGTGTCTTAACTTCTAATAGTCTTTAATAAACTTAGGAAACTAAATTTAAACAGTTACTTAATTCAACGAGACAACACTTCAGCATATAACCACAAAACATTCAATACTTTGCGAAATTTTATAAGTTTATTGTTTAAAAAACAGGATTTTTATTCGTAATTTAATGGTCTTAAAGATTAACACTATTGTCCATGCGTAATTACTTAATAATACTCGCAATTTTTGTCTTTTGCAGCTATTTTGAAATGGAGGCGCAGACACCAGCCAGGTTAATTCAGAAGGCAAAAACTGAAATCTCAAGAGAAGATTATCTGAATGCCCTTGAAACCCTAAAGCCACTGGTTCAGGAAGGCAATGAGAATAGCGAAGCCGTTTTATTAACCGGCTATTGTTATTTGTACATTCCAGGTGAAGATGCAAAAGCCTTGCATTACCTCGAATTAGCATCCAGATTTTTTCCTCTGGAGAAAAAAGCTTCAAGAAATGCCATTGAATCGCACTTTTACCTTGCTATGGCATTGCATCAAAACTATAAATTCAACGAGGCTATTGAATTATATAAAAAATTACTCTCTTCAACCAAACAAAATAGCCTGATAAACGCCTTTAACCGTGAAATGGCATATAGTATTAATGCGCTTGAGCTAACCAAAAAGCCTTTAAAATATCAGATATACACACTGGGGCAAGCCATTAACTCTCCCTACGAAGACCACAGTCCTGTGGTAGCCCTTGATGAGTCAACCATATATTTTACCTCAAACCGACCCGAAAAGGGTATGGAAAGAACAGGTGGTGGATTTTTCGAAAGCATTTATGTGTCGCATTGGAGAGATGGCGGTTGGACACGCGCTGAGAAGTTGGCTCTGCCGGGCGAGTATTTCGGAAACCGTGCCACTGTTAGTTTAAGTTCTGATGGACAAACACTGATTTTCTACCAAAACGATGGGTTTTCGGGAAGTTTATATACCACCCGTTACACTTTTAACGGGTGGACTGAACCAGTACCTCTCCCTGAGCCAATTAATTCAACATATATTGAAACCCATGCCAGTCTTTCAAGTGATGGTTCATCCATTTGGTTCTCGAGCACGCGGCCAGGTGGTTTTGGTGGGAAAGATATTTATGTTTCTTATCTCTTACCGGATGGCTCCTGGGGGCAACCTCTGAATGCAGGAGCCAACATCAATACCCCTCTCGATGAGGAAAGTCCATTTATTCATCCCGATGGCACCACCTTGTACTTTTCTTCCGAAGGTCATAATTCGATGGGCGGATATGATATTTTTAAGAGCGAACTCGACGATAAAGGCCAATGGTCGAAAGCTATTAATATTGGTTATCCCATTAATACGCCTGATGATGATATCTTTTACCTGCCAACTCCCGACGGACAACGCGTTTACTATTCGTCGCGTCAGGTTGGAGGAATGGGAGCCTCAGATATTTATATCATTGCTTTCCCCGAAGATGATGCCCGTTCGCTGGCAGTGGTAGCCAGCCATATTTTCAATCCAGATAAAACGCCAATGGGCGAAGCCGTTATCAGAGTGTTTGATACCGAAACAGCTCAGTCAATGGGCGTCTTTCGCCCCAACACCCTTACCGGAAAATTTGTAGCCATTTTGCCTTCAGGGCGAAACTATAGGCTTGAAATTGAAAACCAGGGATTTAAAAAGATTGACCACCAGTTTTTTGTGCCACTGAGAGATGTTTTCGGAACCCGGCAAAGGGCTTTTTATGTACCATCATTTATTATGGAAAAAGAATAAGCGTTTTAAATGATAAAAGGCGAACAGATTGTTTTACGTGCGGTTGAACTGGCAGATGTTGAATTACTATATCAATGGGAAAACAACATGTCGTTATGGCAGGTTTCAAACACTTTGGTGCCATTCAGCAAATATCAGCTTGAGAAATATATCCGGTCAACATCTCTTGATATTTACCAAACCCGTCAGTTGCGCCTAATAATTGAATTTACAGATCAATCGTTGCCTGAAAAAACAATTGGCATGATTGATCTGTTTGATTTTGACCCCTTTCACAACAGGGCTGGGCTGGGAATTCTAATTCATGAATCATTCAGAGGGAAAGGATTGGCAAAAGAAGCGCTTCAATTATTTATCAGTTACGCTTTTGATGTTTTGGGCATTCATAATCTCTATTGCAATGTAGCGCAAAGT
>CAZFTD010000318.1:0-2263 GCA_964521525.1 uncultured Marinilabiliaceae bacterium
AGTCTCGCTCGATGACATTACCCGAACCGAAGCCGCTTCCGATTTTTTTGGGAAGGATAATGTTCCCCGAAAAGCAATCACGTTGGGTATTAAAACCATATTAAAATCAAAGAAAATTCGATTATTGGCTTGGGGCGAGGGTAAAGCAGGAATTCTTAAGCGCAGTATTGAAGATGCACAAAGCGAGGAAGTTCCAGCATCATTCCTTCAAAATCATAACAATACATTAGTTATTCTCGATGTTGCAGCAGGTGCCTATTTAACACGTATAAAAACCCCCTGGTTAATTGATTCCATTATCTGGACCGACCGCATGACTCGAAAAGCGGTTGTTTGGTTGTGCCAGAAGGTTAATAAGCCCATTTTAAAACTTACCGATAGGGATTATAACGATAATGGTATGGGTGATTTGCTGGCCGAGAAAGGTTCTGCATACGACATTAATATTAAAGTGTTTAATGAACTGCAACATACCATTACCGGATGGCCTGGAGGTAAACCGGGCGCCGATGATACCCACCGTCCGGAGCGCAAGGAACCATTTCCTAAGAGAGTGATTATTTTTAGCCCCCATCCCGATGATGATGTTATTTCGATGGGCGGCACCATGTTACGTTTGGTCGACCATGGGCACGATGTGCATGTGGCCTACCAGGTTTCGGGTAGCATTGCAGTAAGCGATTCCGATGTGCTGCGATACCTTGATTTTGTGAGAGATTACAGCGCATCTGTAGAAGGTGAAGACACTACAACTTTGGAGGAGGAACACAATCGTATCAGAGAATTTATTAAAAATAAACAACATGATACAGTTGATTTACCCGAAGTACAGACCATTAAAGCGCTTATTAGGGTAGGAGAGGCCAAAGCTGCCTGCCGCTATGCCAATGTAAAAAATGATAATGTTCATTTCTTACGGATGCCCTTTTACGAAACCGGTGGAGTTGAAAAAAATCCCATAGGTCCCGAAGATATTAAGATTGTAGCTGATTTAATACAGCAAGTAAAGCCACACCAAATTTATGCTGCCGGCGACCTGTCCGATCCTCATGGAACGCATAGGGTTTGTCTCGATGCTATTTTTGCTGCCATTGAGCAATTAAAGCATGAACCCTGGATGAAAGATTGCTGGGTTTGGCTATACAGAGGAGCCTGGCACGAGTGGGAAATTCATCAGATTGAAATGGCAGTTCCAATTAGTCCCGATGAGCTGTTGCGTAAACGAAATGCCATATTTAAGCATCAATCGCAAAAAGATGGTGCCATGTTTTTGGGTGGCGACAACCGTGAATTCTGGCAAAGAGCAGAAGAACGTAACCGGGGTACAGCACGTACTTATGATGAACTGGGAATGGCCGAATATGAAGCCTTTGAGGCTTTTGTTCGATACGAATTTTTGTAGTGTTTGGGTAAACCATATAAGGATTAAAAGGGTTTTTTACTCTTTTACCTTATATGGTTTTTTAGTAATGATGCATCCTTGTGTTTGATATTTTATAAATTGTAAAAAGCTTCAAAAGCTTTAACCATATAGGCGTGGTCCTTAACACCACCCAATTCCCGAACCGAATGCATTCCTAGCATGGGGTTACCAACATCAACGCTTCTAATTTCCAACTGACCGGTTGATACATTACCCAGAGTGGAGCCCCCCATTAAATCGGAGCGATTCACAAATTTCTGGTATGGTACATCCGCTTTTTTACAAATAGATTCAAAAACAGCACCGCTGTCACCATCGGTAGTATATTTTTGGTTGGCATGTATTTTAATAACAGGTCCGCCATTTAAAACCGGATGCAGAACCGGATCGTGCTTGTCGGTTTGGTTGGGATGTACACTGTGTGCCATATCGGCCGAAATCATAAACGATTGATATATAGCGCGGTGGTATTCTTCGCCTGTTTTATTCAGATGAAGTAAGATTCTTTCAAACAGATTTTTGAATATTGGTGAACCGGCACCTTGTTTTGTAACACTTCCAACCTCTTCATTATCAAATATACAAAGCATTTGGGTAGCTCGCGATGGTTGGGCATTTAATATAGCTTTCAGTCCGGCGTGTGTCATAGCCAGATTATCGAGTTTGGGGCTGGATACAAATTCATTGTGAGCCCCCATAATACAACCCTTCTGAAATTCGTTTAATGTTAAATCGAAATCAATTATTTCATCAGCATCTACGCCAAGTTCTTCGGCAATAAGGTGTTGCAGATACATTTCGCTTTTTTGTCCTTCGGCTTTCATGCCAATTAACGGCAGC
>CAZFTD010000319.1:0-2261 GCA_964521525.1 uncultured Marinilabiliaceae bacterium
ATATAGATAGGTAAAAAAAAGTGATAAGACAACTGGCAACGCTAACAAACAAACCAATTTCTATAAAAATCTTACGCTTATTTAACTTATCCGATAGTATCCCTAATGGAATTCTTAAAATCGTTTGCATAAATCCATATGAACCTGTAATAATACCAATCATTTTATAGCTTGCACCTAAATCTTCAGCATAAGTTGCGAGTTCAGGAATATAGGCATAAAGTGAAAACCAAAAAAATCCTGTAGCAATCATAAAGAGTATTTTTTTCATATGTTAAGCTCCTTTTATGTAATCGTAGTGTAAACATTTACACTACTTTATTTATTTAAATCCTTTTATTATCAAGGGTTATAAGGTTTTTTTAACAAAAAAACAATAACCCCCTATTTTCGGTTATAATTAAGGTTCCTACACCAAAAAACACCCGAAAGGATTGGTTATTGTTATGGAACCTATTATACCTTATTTAGTTACTATTATTCAACAACAGCATAAACAAATTTGCTGGTTATTAAATTTCATCTGCAAATATATTCCTCTTAAGCAATGGGCTTTTGAAGACTCCCATTCTCCTGAATACCAAAAGTTTAAGGTAGATGCTCCACCTGTTATCATAAAGCGTGAATTTTACGATTACCTTGCTCTCATTGATTACTTTTTTAGGCGATACGGAAAACGTATTAAACCCGTTTCTGTCCGAAATAACTCGAAACGCTTTGTTCCTGAAGACACTTTCTGTCCTCGTTGTGGTGCCCCTCATAATTATCTCTATGATAACAATGGCGGCAAAGGTCAATATCAATGTTCCGTGTGCTCTTGTACCTTTAAAACTGGGGAACAACATAAAAAACCTATCACTTTTAAATGTCCTCATTGTGGCAATACTCTCGAAATCATTAAAGAGCGTAAAGCCTTTAAAATACATAAATGCAAGAATAAAAAATGCCCCTACTATCTATCTAGACAAAAGACCTTACCGAAGGATCTAACACAAGAAGAAAAATACCAATATAAACTTCACTACATCTACCGAGAATTCACGATAGATTTCTTTGACATGGATTTGTTTTCTCTTCCTAAAAATGCTACTACTTTCAACTTCAAGAAATTTAATCCTCACATACTCGGTTTGGTTCTTACCTATCACGTAAACTTGAAACTCTCCACTAGGCAAACTGCCCATGCATTAGAAGAAGTTCATGGTATTAAAATCTCTCACACTACAGTCGCTAATTATGCTCTGACTGCAGCTTCTGTTATTAAGCCTTTTGTTGATTCTTACGATTACAAACCATCTAAAATCCTCTCTGCTGATGAAACTTATATCAAAAAACTTGGCGTAAAACATTATGTCTGGTTTATTATGGATGCCTGTAAAAAAAGTATTATTGGCTACCAAGTCTCTGATACTCGATCAGTCGGTCCATGTATTCTTGCGATGCGCATGGCCTTTCAAAAGTTCAAGGAGTTCCCTGGTAAAGCTCTAAAATTTGTAGCAGATGGATATAGCTCTTATCTTTTAGCTGCCCAGCAATGCAAAGAACAAAAAGGTTGGGACTTTGACGTTATACAGGTAATCGGTTTAACTAATGATGATGCTGTCTCCACTGAATGGAGATGGGTAAAACAAGTCGTGGAACGTACTAATAGAACCTTCAAGGCTTCTTATCGTTCTACCAATGGATACAATAGCGATAATGGCGCCCTTTACGGTGTTTCCCTTTGGGTTGCCTATTATAACTTTTTAAGACCCCATCCTTATAATTATTGGAGACCACTAAACGAATTAGATGAATTCAACAAAGCAGACACTATGCCTGCAAAGTGGCAAATTCTTATCAAGCTAGGTCAAGAAAAAATCTATCAGATGCAACAAGAATAATCAGCTTAATGACCTATCTGTTTCTAGATTAAGAGCCAGAGGCTAATAACATAGCCACCGAAAGTTTACTTTCGGCTAGACCTTGAATGCAATAAAAATAAATGCTAAAATGCTGTGATCCGACGGAGAATATACTATCTGTTTCTGAGTTATTTCACCGTCGGCAAAATCATCAGAGCATTTATTTTTGTTGCATTCAAGGTTGGCGTGCGATGCCACCACTTAATTTTCAATCAATATATTTCCTTTTCAAGGTTCTTTTGAGCCTTCTTTTTTTACTGATTTATAAATAGCAGGTTTTTCATACGTTACTTTACACTACCCAAATTGCGTCAATTTCAATGCTCGATACTCGTTACCCCATCCATTACTTCTAGA
>CAZFTD010000320.1:0-2252 GCA_964521525.1 uncultured Marinilabiliaceae bacterium
AGTTACCCAGCGATTTTGACATTTTACGGCGTTGCTTATCGCGTACTATACCTGTAAAGTAAACATTTTTAAAAGGATAGGTGCCCCGATATTCGTAACCGGCAATTATCATACGTGCCACCCAAAAGAAAATAATCTCCGGAGCCGTTACCAAATCGTTGGTGGGATAATAGTAATCTATTTCTTTGTTTTCAGGATTGAATCCGTCGAATACGGTAATGGGCCATAACCATGACGAAGCCCAGGTGTCGAGCACATCTTCGTCCTGTTTTAAATCGGCTAAAGTGAGCAATGCATTACCGGTCATTTTTTTTGCTTCTTCAAGGGCTTCGGCTTCGGTTTCGGCAACCACAAACGAACCGTTGGCCAGGTAATAAACCGGTATGCGGTGTCCCCACCACAGTTGTCGTGAAATACACCAATCCTTCACATTCTCCATCCAGTGGCGATAGAGATTTTTAAATTTGGCCGGATGAAAATGGATTTCATCATTCATAACAGCATCCAAAGCAGGTTTTGCCAACTCAGTCATCCTTAAAAACCACTGAGTACTCAGTTTTGGTTCAATGGCAACATCGGTACGTTCAGAATAGCCAACTTTATTGGTGTAGTCTTCTATTTTATCAAGGTTACCGGCTTCTTCCAGCGATTTAATAATTTTATTGCGTACCACAAATCGGTCTTCACCCACAAAAAGTCCGGCTTTTTCGCTCAGCGTTCCATCATCGTTCATAATATCAATGCTTTCGAGATTGTGGCGCATTCCAATTTCGTAGTCGTTAATATCGTGAGCCGGTGTAATCTTGAGGCAGCCTGTACCAAACTCCATGTCCACATAATCATCTTCAATAATTGGGATGGAGCGGTTAATGAGCGGTACCAGAACACGTTTGCCAGCCAAATGGCGGAAACGTTCGTCGCTCGGGTTAATACAAACGGCGGTATCGCCCAAAATGGTTTCGGGACGGGTGGTGGCGATGGTTACAAATTCTTTTTCGGAACCTTCTACCCGATAGCGAATATAGTAAAGTTTTGATTTAAGCTCCTTGTAAATAACTTCTTCGTCGGATACGGCTGTTTTGGCTTTGGGGTCCCAGTTAACCATTCGGATGCCCCGATAGATGTAACCTTTTTTATACAGGTCGACAAAAACTTTGATAACGCCTTCACTTCGGATTTCGTCCATGGTAAAGCAGGTTCGGTCCCAATCGCACGATGCGCCCAGCTTCTTTAACTGTTCGAGAATGATACCGCCGTGTTTTTCTTTCCATTCCCAGGCATGACTCAGAAACTCATCACGTGTAAGGGTACTTTTTTCAATGCCTTCGTCGCGAAGTTTGTTAACCACTTTTGCTTCGGTGGCAATGGAGGCGTGGTCGGTACCAGGTACCCAACAGGCATTTTTTCCCAACATGCGGGCACGTCTGATCAGGATATCCTGTATTGTATTGTTAAGCATATGCCCCATATGTAAAACGCCTGTTACGTTTGGCGGAGGGATTACTATGGTATATGGTTCACGGTGATCTGGCACCGATTTAAAAAAACCTTTATCCATCCAATAAGAATACCACTTATCCTCAGTTTGCGAGGGATCGTACTTGCTTGCTATCTCCATGATTATTATATCACTATTTGCTTAGAAGTTGCTAAAATAAACCCTGTCTATCTGAAAATGAAAACAGAATTGCAAAAATAGCAAAAAACAGCAAGTTTGAATTATTTGTGATTAATGGTTTTGGAATATGATTATGCCTAAGGGTAAGCTACAATCCGAAATGAAGAGCACATATGGTTTTTCTGAAAAATAATGGCAATAGATTTTGATATTTAATTCTACTTTGACACATTTCCAAATTCTTCTTTTATATAAACCCTGTTAATATCAACCTGTCGCTTCACATGCTTAATAAACATCCTGTTAACCATGTCATCATCAGACAATTTCTGAAAGAATTTAAAACAAATCCATGCTTAAATGTCCCATGCTGAAAGTAATGGCAAATCTTCAAAACAGAATAGTTTCTCTTTCACTATAAAGCAAGTTGTCATAATATTCAAAGCCACCTGATGTTTACATGCGCTCCATTTGCGGGTTTGAAATTGGTCTAAACCCAAAACCTGCTTACATTCTTTGATGCAATGCTCTACGAAAAAACGCTGTCCTTGCATATAAGCTAAAGCTTTGGTAGTGTACTGCTCAAGGTTGGCATTTGTAAATGAATATTTTATCTCTTCACCGTTTTTTCTCT
>CAZFTD010000321.1:0-2218 GCA_964521525.1 uncultured Marinilabiliaceae bacterium
GGTTTCCGGCTATATGGCTGGGGTCGGTAATAATTGGCAAATCGGGAATTCGGCGGTGCAATTCAATGGGAATTTGCCATTGCGGATGATTGCGGAATTCAGAGCGCCCATAAGTGCTGAAACCCCGATGAATGGCGCCAATTTGGGTTATACCCGCATTGTTGATGCGTTCAAGGGCTCCAATCCAGAGCTCCAAATCGGGGTTTACAGGGTTTTTTACCAGTACAGGTATTTTGGCCCCTTTTAACGCGTCGGCCACCTCTTGAACGGCAAATGGGTTGGCCGAGGTTCGTGCTCCTACCCAAACCATATCAATGCCGTGTTTAAGCGCTTCGTAAACGTGATGGCCGGTGGCAACTTCCACGCTAACAAACATGCCGGTTTCTTCTTTTACTTTCTTTAACCAGGGCAGTCCCAGCGTTCCAACGCCTTCAAAAGCTCCCGGACGGGTGCGTGGTTTCCATATTCCAGCACGGAAAATTTTAACGCCTAACTTCGATAATTGCTTAGCAGTTGCCAGAGTTTGCTCCTCGGTTTCGGCACTGCAGGGACCCGAGATTATTATAGGTCTTTTTAACTCAAGCCCTGGTAGCTGTATTGGTTCAATAATCAGTTTCGACATAATGGTTGAATTTATTTTGCTTTGGTTTATTGCCTATTATTGTATTTTTTTATTCGTTGAATGGTTTCTTTTAAAACATCGGCTGGCGTGCATAACGAAATTCGGATGTATTGCTCGCCATTACTTCCAAAAATGAAACCTGGAGTAATAAAAACATCAGCATTGTAAAGAATTTTATCCGACAATGTTTGTCCGTTTGGCACATTAGCAGGTACTTTTCCCCATATAAACATGCCCACCTGATTTTTATCAAAAGAACAACTCAGAATATCCATTAGTTCCCAAACAAGGGATCTTCTTTTCAGATAGGTTTTATTAACCTGGCTATACCAATCATCATCCAGTTTAAGGGCCTCAGCGGCAGCCTCCTGTAATGGCCGGAACATACCCGAATCCATGTTGCTTTTTACACGGAGGATATAATTGATAAAATTGGAATTTGATGCAGCCATACCCATTCGCCAGCCAGCCATGTTATGCGATTTGCTCAGCGAGTTTATTTCTATAACTATATCTTTTGCTCCATCAATTGATAAAAGGCTTGTTGGCTTTGGATTCAGAATAAAACTATAAGGATTATCGTTGCAAATGAGGATGTTATTTCTTTTGCCGAAATCAACAATTTTTTTCATAACATCGGGGTCGGCCTGCGCTCCTGTTGGCATATTAGGGTAATTAATCCACATGAGTTTTACCCGTGATAAATCCTGTTTTTCGATGGATTCCAAATTGGGCTGCCAGTTATTTTGTTCGGTTAAATCGTAATAACGTGGCACAGCGCCAACCAATTTGGTAACAGCAGCATAGGTTGGGTAGCCCGGATTGGGCAATAAAACTTCATCGCCAGGATTTAAAAAAGCCATGGAGATGTGCATGATGCCTTCTTTTGAACCAATTAACGGAAGTATTTCATTTTCAGGATTAAGCGTTACGTGGTAGTATTTCTGATACCAGCCGGCAAATGCATTTCTTAGCTCGGGAATACCAATATAGCTTTGATAACCATGATTTTTGGGATTCAGCGATGCTTCGTTCAATTTTTCAAGTACCGATGGTGCCGGTGGTTGATCGGGGTTGCCAATGCCAAGGTTGATAATGTTTTTACCTTCGCTTCTTAATCGATCAATTTCTTTCAGCTTAACAGAGAAGTAGTATTCTTCAACCTGGCTGATACGTTGGGCAGGTTCAATCATGACTGGTGATTTATTTGTTTTTAATTATTTCGGCAATTTTGGCTTGCCCTGAACCATTTGTTTCGAACAGGGTGTGCGATTCTTCGTATTCGCCTAATACTCTCAGCTTCTGGCATAAAGGTCGAATGGCATCGAGCGATTGCTGGTAACGCTGATAATCGTTGAATATAACATCGATGTAGAAAAGATACTGCCATTCCTGACCCACCACTGGTAAAGACTGGATTTTCGACAGGTTTATATTATAAAAAGCCAGAATGGTAAGTACTTTTGAAAGGCTTCCTTCTTCGTGTGGCAATGAGAACACCAATGATGATTTATTGATGCGGTTTTCTTGTAACATACTGGCTAATTTTGCTTTATTGGGCTGACCAACAATGAGGAAACGAGTAAAGTTGTGCTT
>CAZFTD010000322.1:0-2190 GCA_964521525.1 uncultured Marinilabiliaceae bacterium
TTCTTTTTTTTGTGGTATCATTTGCCGGCCGCATACTCCTGCTACTTTAGTATCTTCAAAATGACGCAGCATTTTTTCAAGCCATATATTATTGGTAGCCACAGCATCCTGCACCGTCATCACCACAAACTCACCTTTAGCCAACGATACACCATAATTGCGGGTGGTGCCATGGTTAAACGCTTCGGGTGGTATCTGGTACAGACGTACCGGGTATTGTTTTAAAACCTCCAGCGTGCCATCGGTGCTGCCACTGTCAATCACAATCACCTCGGCCTGGTCAATTAGTGTTTGCGTAAAAATAGCATCCAGACATTGCCTAATGGCGGCAATGCCATTTTTTACGGGGATGACGATGGAGATATTAAGCATTTAATAATTGTCCTTATCAACAGTTTTATAATTGCAGAGTCACTTTAAATTCTTCGCCAATTTCTTGGAACAGAACATTTTTGTTGAGTTTTTTGGCCGCGGCAATAATATTGGGTAACCCCCGGCCAAAAGTGTCCATTAGGCGAAGTGCCACCATAAATTTAGCGAGCAGTTGATTGCGTCGGTACGAAACGCCCGAGGCCAGTTTTTCGATGGTGATGGTATTGGGAAGTTTACCGGGACTTATAAACTCAATTCTATCATCGAACATCAATATTCTGATTTTTGAACCAGTTATTGCATAATTTCGATGGGCGCAGCAGTTGGTTATTAATTCGCGAAATACTTTATCCGGATAGGTTGGGTTTGTGTCAACACGTTTGATGTTTATAATTGTTGATGGCGTTAAAATGTTGTTTTTTATTAACCCAAAGGCAGTTGAAATAACAAACTCTAAATTGCCGTTAATATGTTTGCTGTCAATAATTTCACCTGTTACATCAAGCCCGTTATAGTGCACAAAAGTAATGCCCGACTGTGGTAAATATCTATCAGGTTCTATACCAAAAACCAGCAATCCGGCCAAACTCAATTCGCCATTTGGCAAAAGAATATCGGTGTTAGTGAGTAATTTTAATTTACCTTCTTCGGTTTCATTTTCAAAATCAATATCATATGGTTTAAAATATTGATTTACTATGCTGTAATTTAGTGATTTAATTGAAGTGCGTTCAACACCGGTGAGGTCGTAATGAAAAACCCCACTTTCTTGAAACAATCGCATCAACTCTGCTATTGATGCTATTCGGTTTGTTGAACCAATTCTAATATAATATTTCCCATCAATGGTTTGGTAGGGTTTGTTTTGTCCTTTGTCAACCGAGACACAAGCAATGGTTTTTTCTTGTATTTCAGCATATTTGAAATCGACATTCAAAGGGGGATTAATATTGTTTCGCGCAATATTCATAATCCACTCTTCCCAGTTTTTCTCGGTCGATACGCCACTAATTGTTTTATCATCCTCAACGCCAATTAAAACAATGCCCCCATACATGTTTGCAAAAGCAATTAGTTCTTTTGCAATACTGTCGGGGTTTACAGTGGAGGAATTAAACTCGATAGAAGAGTTTTCGCCCTGCTTTATAATTTCATCTATATCAGAGTAGTTCATTCCTTTTTCTTGTTTTACAATTGGATTTGTAAATTTATTAAAAATGTCATTGATTATAAACCTATTATGCATTGCCTAATGGTGGCTATGACGTTTTTTAAGGGGGAGGTGATGGAGATATTCAAGTTTATACGCTTTTTATTAAAATCTAGTATTGAAACCAAATCAGATTATTCCGCTCCGATTACTAGTAATTTAACTATCGCAAAGCTTTCGGATGCCACAAGGGTATCAATTTTTGATGCAGCTATGTAGTTATCCTGTAAATAGTTCCATCTGTTAGTCAGAAATATTTATTATCGATTTAACGTTATAATAGCTACTTTGTTGTTGATTGATCCAATGGTTTGGATCATTTGTAATTCTGTACTTATTATAGTTGATGGTGAAAGATTTGATGTCAATCTCAGGTTGTTCAATTTTGATTATATCAATATTCTGCTTTTTTTGACTTATTATTTCATTTTCAATTCGTTTTTCAATCTCAGTCATTAGATAATCAGTATTTTCAGACTTATTAAATAAGACTTCATCTTTAAAAGGTTTATATGAAATGCTTTGAGTGTCATTTTTATTAGATTTGATTTGCTGACCAAAATCTTTGACCATAAAATCAGCTTTTATTTTTTTAGATAATTCTTCAC
>CAZFTD010000323.1:0-2157 GCA_964521525.1 uncultured Marinilabiliaceae bacterium
ACCAATACCCCAGTTTAAAAACAACACCAGCACGTCTTTTTTTCTTTGGGCTACTCCAAACCGCCAAACCGAAAGTGCTATGGCTTTGGCATCGTTCTCAACAAATACCGGAATTTTTAAATGCTCCTGTAAAATATCGCGTACCGGCTTTGTCCCATAATGTAAATAGGTGTGGTTTATACCCTTACGTGAATCAACCAACCCGGGAATACTCAGCCCAATGCCCAGAAGTGTATTCCGCTCCATTCCTGATTCTTTTATAAAATCATCAATATTTCTAATCAGAGCATCAAGCGTTTCAGGGTTATTGTTTAACTCAAGGTTAATAGTTTTGGTTTCAACCACACTTTCATTGGCACTGTTATAGATGGTCATCCTCGTCTGGAATATATCCATATCAACACTCAGGACATAAAACACATCCTTCATTATACCATATAACTCGGGTTTACGCCCCCCTTTGGAGGCTCCAAACCCCTTTTTCTCCATTATCTTTTTATCAATCAAATCATTTAAAAGAGAAATCCCGTTTGGAGAGCTCACTTTTAAATATTTGCATATATCTGCTATGGATTTTTCACCATTGAAATAACAATACTTTATAACTTTTACAGCCAACAGGTATTTTTTACGCTCCAAACCTGCGAGCTTGCTTAACAAGGCATTTTCAATTAAATGCGATTTCATAATTGAATTAATAAACTTCATAAATGAACGACAATACAAATTAAGACAGAATTAATAAAACAAGCAAGTCTTTTATTAATTTTTTATAAAAGAATTTACATTTTTCTTAAAAGTTGTATATTTACATAGCTTTTAATATTAGTAATTAATAATAAAATTCTGAATCTCAAACTTATATTCAAATCTAATAAAAGTATGGCAGCTTTGGCTTCAAATCACAACCATTTCGTTTTATTAAAGAGAAAAAAGTAATTTCAACACTAATAACAAGTATAATTGGACAGAAATATTTGAAATGATCCTAAAAATCCAATCAAAAAAAGATGCAAAAAATCAACATCGAAATATGTGCCTTCTCAATAGATGCTGTTAAAATTGCAGAGAAAGCAGGGGCCGACCGCATTGAACTGTGCAGTAATCCTCTGGAAGGCGGCACAACACCGCATTTCGGGCTCATTAAAGCAGCTTGCGAAAAGGTTAAAATTCCGGTTTACCCTATTATCCGACCAAGGGGTGGCAATTTTTGCTATTTGGACGATGAACTGGAACTGATAAAAAACGATATACAAATTTGTAAGGAGCTTGGTTGCAAAGGTATTGCCATTGGCATTTTAACCAAAACCAATAAGGTTGATTTGGTGCGATTAAAGCAAATTGTAGAACTTGCTCATCCCATGCGGGTAACATTTATCAGAGCCTTTGATATTACTCCCGATCCGTTTGAAGCGCTTGAACAAATCATTGAAGCCGGATGTGAAAGAATACTCACCTCGGGACAAGCATCCAATGCTGCCAATGCCACCACTTTATTAAAACAACTGGTTGAGCAGGCCGACCATCGAATTTCAATTATGCCCGGTTCAGGAGTAAGAGCTGAAAACCTGAAACAACTTATTAAAGCAACAGGAGCCTGGGAGTTTCATTCATCGGCCCGAATTTTTATTCCCAACCAAAACAGTGCTGTTGATAATCTTGGATTTGGACAACCGGTATCATGCAAACCCGAACAAATAAGAAAAATGCGCGAAATTGCTGATGTTGAAAGTAATCTAAGAATCTCCAGTCGTTAGGATATTATTATTATCAGCAAAAATGCAAACAAACACCAATAAAAATATAACCATGCACCAAAAAAAACACCTAATTGTATTGTGTCTGGCTTTTTTGGCAAATATTTTCATTGCTAACAGCCAAACCCACGATTTCCGTAACAGTTGTTTGTCGGTTGACGAACGTGCCGCTGCATTGCTCAAAGAACTAACACTCGACGAAAAAATTGGCATGTTGGGGTATGTAAGTCCGGCCATTGAGCGTTTACAAATCCCCACCTATAACTGGTGGAACGAAGCATTGCATGGCGTTGCCCGGGCAGGAAAGGCAACCGTTTTTCCGCAGGCTATAGCCCTGGCAGCTACTTTCGATAGTGTATTGGTTCAAAACGTGGCCGATGCAATTTCTACCGAAGCCCGT
>CAZFTD010000324.1:0-2136 GCA_964521525.1 uncultured Marinilabiliaceae bacterium
AGTACGTTCATACTGAAACATTCTACTCATACCAGTTTGCCAACGAATACCACCATAGGCACTGGTCATATTACTAACTGGTGCTCCGGCCATAGCACAACGATACAAATTAGTTTGGGTTATAAGCCATGCTGTTTGATATCCACCCCAGCTTTGTCCCTGAAGAGCCATTCTGGTAGAATCAATATACGGAAACTGTTTTATCATTTCTAAGGTACCGCTTACAATTGCATCGTAGGCGCTTGCACCTGGGTCTCCAGTGGTATAGGTAACATCTGGAACAAATACAATATAGCCATTACTCGCGCAAAACGGCCAGTTAATAGTTGAACGACTGGGGCGGGGCACTGAATGCTGATGAATCCTGTCAGAGCTACGTTCGTAGAAATATACCAACATAGGGTATTTTTCATCTGGATCAAAGTTTTCAGGCGTTACAAGCAAGCCTTGTAAATTCTTCCCCATTGGGGTATGCCAATTTACCTGCTGTATTTTTCCCCAAAAATAATCATTTTGTTGTGGATTGGTTTCTGTAATGGTTTTAAAGGTCCTGAAGTTATGGTCCGTTAATTCTATTTCAGGATACCGTTCAAAAGTCCCCCTACGAATAATAAACCAATTTGACTCTATAGCCTTAATTGGGATATCGGTACTATAATCACCTCTAAATAGCGTTCTGACTTTTCCTTTTTCGTATAAAGCCATGCCTGATTGCTTATCGTTTTCATTAAACAATGAAAAATAAAGTTTTCCGTTTATATCAATAAATTTTTCGTCAGGATTTAACTTAATGTAGCGATAACGGTTTTGTTGGGTTCTTCCGTTTGTTAAGTTGACTCGCTGATTATTCTTCAAGTCGAATAACCATACATCGAATCGGTCATTAATCAGAATTCTGTTTCCATCTTTTGTCCAACCTACTATACCGTATGAGCCTGGAAGATTTGGAACATCATTTAATTCATCATAAAAAGAAACCCCTGCCGTTATTGTTAAATTGGATACGACCCCATTTAGTGTATTCATTACAAAGAAAGAGCTATCTTTTGGATGAAAATAAACAAGATAATTACCATTTGGAGATAATGAGACTTCGCTGGAATGGTTTTCCAATAATAGACAATTGGAACCTGTAAATAAATCAACTTTGTAAACATCTGCCGCAATGCCTCCCATCCAATCAGCATATCTTCTATATGAACTATCGTCGAAACCCAGAGCAAAACGTGCATCTCCTTTAAAAGATGGAACAACACGACTAATTTGTTCATTTGAAAGCGGAATTATAGCTCTACGTTGAGCATCAAAACCAACCAGCCAGGTCCTCTCCTTTTCCTGCTTAAGTCTGGCCTTTTGCTTGGGTTGAATATCATTATCAGTCCACGCCCAAACATCTAAAAATACTTTTTCATCTTCTGTCAACGAATCCTTAGGTTCTGGTTTTGGTTTTGGAGCAACTCCAAAAAACAACATTGAACCATCGTCAGAAAACCAATTTTGGCTATTAACAGAAGCACACCACCCATTACTAAAGATTTTATTATCTACAGATAAAATTTCCACAGGATTCCGGTCGCCCTTCTTAAAATAATAAAGGCTATAGGCTCGATGATTTATTGTATCAGAAGAAAAAAGAAAAGCGCACTGGTCTCCTTTCTTTGAAGTAACCAATTGCGACATTTTGCCTTGAACTTTCATTAAGGTATCAACAAGGAAAGTTTCTGGATTGAAAATTAATAAGGAAGAGTACTCTATTGAATCACCCAAGCTTTGAATTACATAAGCGCTATTTCCCGATTTAGCAATTGCGAATTGCTGAACATGTTCTATTCTTAAGCTGTCTCCTTCAATAGGATTTAGAAAAACTAATGGACCTCCATCTGGCTTGAATCCTTTTTTCTTTTTATTACTAACATTATCGCTGCTTATGGATGATGATTTATCGAAATGAATTGCAATCCATTGACCAGACTCTTCGGGAATTTTGAACTCTTTAATATTGGGATATCTTTTAATATTACCACTCATAAAAATTCCTATTGAATCCTTAGGCATTTTATCTGGTTGTGTTTTCTTTAGTTTCAGATTACGAATCGTATCAGCATGTGCAGTGATATGATAGGCTAAAAACGACCC
>CAZFTD010000325.1:0-2030 GCA_964521525.1 uncultured Marinilabiliaceae bacterium
TCTTTCCAGTGGTAGTCATATAGTCTTGAATATAGTCATACTCACCAATAGTAACAGAGTTTGTATAAGGCCAAAGTTCATGGAAATCGCCCACCAGACTATGACCACTGCTGGTAATACAGTTGCCTAACCAGGTAACCACATCTTGTTTAGAAACACTACCACCTTCAACTAAAGGCAAAGAGGTTTGCTGATAAAAACCGGTATAGAAAAGCCATACACGTGCCATCAACGCTTGAGCAGCCCAACGGGTTACTCTGCCTTCTTCAGTTGATCCATAAGGAACATTGGGCAAAAGCTCGATGGCACTTTTCAAATCAGATGCAATTTGAGCATAAACTTTATCGGCAGGAGAACCAGGAAGGTCTGCAGGAGCAGTAGTTATTTTAAGAGGAACTTCACCATAAAGGGTAGCCAATCTAAAATAAAAGAATGCTCTTAAAAATAAAGCTTCGCCTTTATACTGATTTTTAAGGGCTGGACTAACAACATTGTCACTCAACAGCGGCAGGTTTTCAATGGCAAAATTTGCCCGGTGAATACCTTCGTAAGTGGCTTCCCAGTTATGTCCCAACATTTCAGTGTCAGATGACATAAACGCTTCGTAAGCCTGAGCTTTTATGTCGTTCATACCACCACCACCCAATTTATCGTCGCTGGCAATTTCACAAACAAACAGGTGGCTCATGTCGCATAACCGTTGCTCATTACTCATGGTAGTATAAATACCAGCCATCATTTGCTTGGCGTCATCGGCTGTTTGAGGAAAGTTTGCTGATGTTTTCTGCGTTAAGGGCTCAACATTCAAAAAATCCTCACAGCTACTAAATATTAAGGCCGCTGCAACAATCAAATATGTTATTTTTTTCATAATCTTCAATAATTAAGGTTTTTAGAATTTCAAATTAAGTCCCACCATATAGGTTTTGGGAGCCGGATAAAAACCAAGGTCAATACCAGAAACAAAAGGCTGGTCATCACCATAACCCACTTCCGGATCCATGCCGGAGTATTTGGTAATGGTCCAAAGGTTACGCCCCGCAACATACAAACGTGCTTGTCCGAATGGCATTTTAGGCAACAGATTTTTAAAATCGTATCCAAGTGTTACGTTCTGAATTTTAACATAGTCACCATCCTCAATGTAAATTTCTGAAATATTTATTCGGTTAACACCATTACCTGCTGTCATTCGGGGAATTCTATTTGAAGTTCCTTCACCATGCCAACGTTTTAATATGTCGGTTGTGTAGTTATGAAATTCGTTATCGGCAAATGAACGGTAAGATGTCAGAATCTGGTGTCCGAAAGCACCTTTACCACTAATGGCCAAATCGAATCCTTTGTACGCGAAATTAAGACCAAAGCCAATTCTAAAATCAGGATGCGGGTTACCAATCATGGTTTTATCTTCAGCATTTACAATGTTTTCGCCAGTTACGTCCTTGAAAATAACATCACCTGGTTGAGGGTTGCTTTGTAGAAAACCATGCTCCCATGAAGCAATTTGCTGTGCATTCTGGAAAATTCCCTGAGTTTTATAACCATGGAAATAACCAACCGGATAGCCTACTTCAACGCGCCATACTGGATCAGTTCCCTGAGAAATAATACTTCCGTTACTTTGGATAAACCCGGAGTTATCGCCCAATTTGGTAACCTTGTTTTCGTTTTTAGAAATGTTGAATTGAGCACCATAGGTTAAACCACCAATATTGTCGTTCCAACGTAAAGCCAATTCAAAACCTTTGTTTTCGATATCTCCACCATTTACAAAAGCACCTCTTGGTCCTTGAACGTCAGCTATTGGAGGACGTACCAACCAGTCTTTGGTAGTTTTTACATAATAATCGAAAGATGTTTGAAGCCTTGAATTCAGGAAATAAGCATCTAAACCAACGTTAATCTGCTCAGAGGTTTCCCAGGTAACATCTGGATTCGCAAGAACTGCAGGGTAACCACCCAATTGCATTTTATTACGGTCGTTTCCAAAAGTGTAATTGTTTTCACGGTCAAAACCAATCAGACTC
>CAZFTD010000326.1:0-2002 GCA_964521525.1 uncultured Marinilabiliaceae bacterium
AAGTGAAGGTCAACATTATTCATAATGCCACCGGCGCCATCACGGAAACGGACATTGCAAAGCCTGAATAGATGCAGATTCGTCAATTTCTATAGCGTGTATCAATAACCCAGGGTTACGCTGAGTCATCATTAAAGCCAGCAGTCCGGTTCCGGTACCAATATCCAATACTTTGCCTGTTAATGGTAACTCTGTCCAGGCACCAAGTAAAACACCATCCGTTCCAACCTTCATGGCTGTTTTATCCTGATAGATTTTAAACTGTTTAAATTCGAACCAATGATTTGGCATGAAAGATTATTAATTAATGCCTAATTCAACTTTGACACTTTTAAATTGCCCTTACAGGGCGATTATTTGGTTTGGATTACATCCACAGGGCGCTTGCCCTATGCTGTTGATATAGCCCCGTTGGGGCTGGCTATTTATAATTCACTTTAAGTATGACTGTTTTCTAAAATAACCTAAAAAAATCGTAATCTGTCAAAGTAGAACTAATGATTTTCATAAACACCGATACCAAACAAAGCGTAATCGTAGTAAACAGGATCGTCGGGCCGCAGTAAACGCAGATTGGCAGTGAGCTCTTCAACTGCTTTCCAGTCGTCCTGTTGGCGACTTAATAAACCTAAAGTTCTTGCCATACGGCCAACATGAACATCCAAAGGAATCATCAAATCAGCTGGCTTCATTTTATCCCAAATTCCAAAATCAACGGACTTATCTTTTCGCACCATCCATCTTAGAAACATATTAATGCGTTTGGCTGATGCGTTTTTACTAACATCGGCCACATGCTTTCCGGTTCTTTTGAGTGGTTCGAACGATAAAAACAGCTTTCGAAACCCAATAATGGCATTTTTAACCGAACCCTGACCATATTCTTTCAAAAAAGCATTTTCCAGTCCACCATGATATATGTAAATCTCCCTTAGAGCACTGATGAAATAAAGGCAATCGTAACCATTAAAGGTTCGGTAAACAAAACGTCCAAAACGGTTAAATTCACTTTCAGAGGCGCCGGTTACAAAACTAAATGGCTGGTTTTCCATCAGATGCATTAACAACGAAGCCTTCTTTATAATTTCACTTCGTTTTCCCCAGGATAAAGAAGCCGTTAAGAAGGCACTAATTTCTACGTCTTCCTTTTTGCTAAATTGATGGGGTATGGAAATTGGATCGTTGGTAACAAACCACCTCTGGCTATAATATTCGGCCTTTTCGTCGAGAAATGCTTTTAGCTTATCATCAGTGACCATGATTTATGATTTCGCCGTCTTTCATATGGATGGTGCGATCCGATTTAACAGACAGATGCTCGTCGTGTGTTACAATAACAAAGGTTTGTTTAAACTGATTGCGCAACGACACAAACAAATCCATAAGTTCTTCCTGATTTTTGGAATCGAGATTTCCTGAAGGTTCATCGGCAAATACGACCAATGGATTGTTTATAAGCGCCCGGGCAACAGCCACCCTTTGCTTTTCACCACCACTCAATTCAGATGGTTTGTGATTTAACCGGTGCGATAAGCCCAAAAAATCGAGCAATTCAACGGCTTTTTTTTCAGCTTCAGCATGCTTAACACCACCTATTAAAGCAGGCAAAAAACAATTCTCAACAGCGGTAAATTCAGGCAATAACTGATGAAACTGAAAAACAAATCCAATGTTACGGTTACGAAATTGAGCCAACTGCCATTCATTTAATTTATGGATGGGTGTTCCATCAATATAAACTTCACCGGCTGATGGAGCATCTAATGAACCCAAAATTTGAAGCAGCGTGGTTTTTCCTGCTCCGCTAGCACCCACTATGGATACTATTTCGCCCGATTCAATCTGTATATCTATTCCTTTCAGAACTCTCAGATTGCCAAATGCCTTTTCAATGCCTTTTCCTTCAACCATAATACTATCAGGTAAATAAAAAATAAAGATAGGTAAGATAAGTCAGGAAAAAAAGCGCGCCTTTCCATCTGGTAATCATGCCTTTCGATAA
>CAZFTD010000327.1:0-1959 GCA_964521525.1 uncultured Marinilabiliaceae bacterium
GGTCAGGTTAGAATCGCCAAGCTACGAGGCACCATATAAGTGAATGAATAGTTTACATTACGGGTAACCTGCCCGTTAATAATACTCACTTGCGAACTAGAGGAAGTTGTAGGCCCCATTAAAATCTGAAAATCAGGAATGTTCGGTACTCTCAAATCTGAGGCTTCCTTGTTTATGCTATAAACTAACTGAAACCGCGTTCCCTGAACCACTGTTTTTGGTGCGGTTGCCGAAAAAATGGCATCCTGGGCAAAAAGTGCCAGAGTTCCTAAAAAAGCTATCAGTCCTGATATTATTATTTTTTTCATTCCCCAAAAGGTAAATTATTGTCGCTTAATAGTTTATATTCTTAAACCGGATTACCAGTTTTTCTCAATTCTTACAGGTTGAGCTTCCTTTTGTTTATTCATTTTTTCCTGAAGTTGTTTCTCATCCTGTTCCATGGCACGCAAAATTCTTTCAGCATTTTCACGGCTAATACCTTCCTGTTGTTGCTGTTGTTGTTGCTGCTGGTTTTGTTGTTGGTCCTGTTCTTGCTGTTGTTGCTGTTCTTGTTGTTGCTGTTGGTCTTGCTGCTGATCGTTTTGTTGCTTCATTTTCATGGCAGCAATCAGGTTATACCGGGTTTCATCGTCGAATGGATTATTTTTTAATGCTGTTTTGTAGGCATCTATTCCTTTGTCGATTTCTTTTAAACCCAGATAACTGTTTCCAATATTGTGATAAATTTTCGATAATTTATCCTTATCGGTTGTTTGTGCTGACAGTGCCTGTAATTGTTTGATGGCATCCTGATACTTTTCCTGTTTATACATGGTTGCTGCCACATTAAACCGAGCTTCAAACGAGTTGTTATTTTTATCTAAAGCTTTCCAGTATTCATTCTCCGATTCCAGATACTTCCCCTGATTGTATTGCTCGGTTCCTTTACGAATGAAGCGTCTCTCTTCCTGCGCCAGCAAATTAGAAGTTGCCAGGGTGCTAAAAAGAATTAGCCATAAGGGAAATTGCACTTTCATTATTCTTTCAATTCTTTTCATAAACGCTGCAAATTTAAGAACCGTATATTACGAAACTTTTTAAATCTTACATTGAAATTTTGAATAGGATGATTAGATTTAAAATATTTAGATGGATAGATTAGTTTCTTAGATTACTCAGATATCTTTTATACTCTTAAATATCTTATCAGCCTCCTGGCAGGCAGATCTATCCTTCTAAAACCTAAATCTTATTCCTTTTTTGTTTCTTTAATATTCTCAACTGTAAAAAGGTCAATATTTTTCAATAACTTGTTTTTCCGCTCAAGAATAATAAAGTCAATAATTAAAATAAGCAGAGCAATAAAAGCCAGATATTGAAACTGGTCTTCAAACTCCGTGTAAACTTTCGATTCGAACTCCGATTTTTCAAGGTCTTCGAGCTGGTCCATCAGGGCATTTATGCCCGCTCTGATGTTATTGGCCGGAATATATTCACCTTGTCCTGCAACGGCTATTTGTCGCAACATTTCTTCATCAAGACGGGTAATAACAACATTGCCATCGCGGTCGGTTAAAAAGTTCCCAGCTCCTCCTGTTGGTATAGGGCCTCCTTTGGGTGTTCCCATACCAACTGTGTAAACTTTTATACCTTTCTCAGCTGCATTTTTGGCAGCACCAATGGCATCATCTTCATGGTTTTCACCATCGGTAATAATAATAATGGCCCGGTTTACGCCTTCCTGCTGACTAAACGATGCCACCGAAAGGTTTATGGCTGCACCAATGGCAGTACCCTGAACCGGAACCACATTGGTATTTACGGCATTCAGGAACATTCGGGCCGATGCATAATCGTTTGTGATGGGAAGTTGCACATAAGCCTGCCCGGCAAAAACAACCAGCCCAATACGGTCGTTTTTAAGCCGATCGGTTAAACGGCCAATGGCTTGTTTGGCACGTTCCAGACGCGTGGGTT
>CAZFTD010000328.1:0-1957 GCA_964521525.1 uncultured Marinilabiliaceae bacterium
GTTAAAGTTTTTTAACTGGGTTCTGGCATTTATGCTGATTTCATCGTTGTTGGTATTGGGCATTCATTGGTGGCTCAAAAAGCGCAACCCATTAAAGGAATTGCTATTTAAAGAAAAGCCCAAAGAGCCTGCTCATGTTATAGCCTTGCGGGAATTAGAGCAAATAAAGAATCAAAAAATCTGGCAAAAAGGACAGGTAAAACAATTCTATTCACAGCTGACTGATGTACTGCGAGTTTACATGGAAGAGCGTTACCATTTTCCGGCCATGGAACAAATTACATCCGATATTTTAAAATCGCTCAAGAGTGTTGATTTACCTGACGATAAGCTGTTTCAAAAAATGAAACAAATTCTTGAAACGGCCGATCTGGCAAAATTTGCCAAATACGAGCCGCTGCCCGATGAAAACGACTTGAGCTTAATCAGCGCTTTCTTCTTTGTAAATCAGACTAAGATAGAAGATTTAAAATCACCCGAAGAAGCTGCTAAAGAATCAATTGAGAGAGAAAAAGAAGAGACTGTGCAACACTAAAAAATAAAACAGAATGAATTTTCAATTTCTTCATCCACAATATTTTTTCCTGTTGCTGCTGCTAATTCCAATGATTGGCTGGTACATATGGAGACAAAGAAGTATGCACGCCTCTATACAAATCAGCTCATTAAGAGGTTTTAGCACCATTGGAAAGTCAAAAAAAATATACCTGAGGCATATACCTTTTATTTTAAGGGTATTAGCCCTTACCATGCTCATTTTTGCTCTTGCACGTCCGCAAAGTTCAAACAAACTGCAAAAATCGACCACCGAAGGTATTGATATAATGATTTCGCTGGATATATCAACCAGTATGCTTGCCATGGATTTTAAGCCAAACCGCATGGAAGCAGCCAAAGAGGTAGCTATTAATTTTATACAGGGACGACCCAACGACCGCATTGGGCTGGTAATTTTCGCGGCTGAGAGTTTCACTCAATGCCCATTAACCATCGACCATGCTGTGTTAATCAATCTTTTCCGTGACATACGCACCGGTATGCTCGAAGATGGTACTGCCATTGGCGATGGGTTGGCAACAGCAGTCAACCGAATTAAAGACAGCGACTCGAAAAGTAAAGTCATCATCCTGCTTTCAGATGGTGAAAACAACCGGGGGCAAATAGCGCCGTTAACTGCCGCAGAGATAGCACGAACCTTTGGCGTTCGGGTTTATACCATAGGCGTAGGAACCATTGGCACTGCACCCTTCCCTATTAATACCGTTTTTGGACAACAGGTTCAAAATATGGAAGTTAAAATTGACGAAGCCATGCTAAAAGAAATAGCCACATTAACTGGTGGTCATTATTTCAGAGCAACCGATAAAAATAAGCTGGAAGAGATTTACAAGGAAATTGATGCCATGGAAAAAACAAAAACCGAAATTCAGGAATATACCAAAAAAGGAGAAGAGTTTCTGATTTTTGCATTGTTGGCCTTCATTTTCCTGCTTTCAGAAATTTTATTAAGGAATACAGTTTTAAGAACCATTCCTTAATTGTTTAATAATAAACATTGTAGCTATGTTTCGATTCGGACACCCTGAATATTTATACTTGCTGGTACTCATCCCAATTCTTGCGTTTATTCAGCTTGTTTTTTCCGCACAGAAAAAGAAAGCGCTTAAACGATTTGGGAACCCTGAGCTTTTATCGCATCTGATGCCCGACGTGTCGTATTTCAGACCTGTGGTGAAATTTTATTTGTTATTACTGGCGCTTACAGCCTTGATTTTCACGCTATCGGCGCCACAATTTGGAACACGCCTCGAAACAGTTCAACGCAAAGGCATAGAGCTTATTATTGCCCTTGATGTTTCAAACAGTATGAACTCGAACGATATTGAACCCACGCGTCTGGAATGTGCCAAACAAGCCATTGGCCGTTTAACCGATCGGCTTAAAAACGACCGTATTG
>CAZFTD010000329.1:0-1883 GCA_964521525.1 uncultured Marinilabiliaceae bacterium
TGTTATAAAACGAGCATGTTTTACCAAACACAACTTATCCCGATTTCTCGGGAAACACAGAAGTAATAAAATTACCCACATGCAAGTTCCATCATACCTTCACATTCAAATTTTATAATGATGAAAAAAGTAGTTTCAATATATAAACATCCTGAATTAATTGCCCTGCTGTTAGTTTTAATAATAATCATAAGTATTCAAGGCTGTCGGAAATCGGAATACATTTTGGCAGGTGAATATATTGTGATTAAAGATAATGGTAATGGAACCGGAACAACTACCTGGACGGCCAATAAGAAGTACCTGTTGGATGGCAAAGTATATGTTAACGACGGTCAGACACTAACCATAGAAGCTGGAACTGTAATACATGCAAAAACTGGTCAGGGCGACAAAGCCAGTGCGCTTATTGTTGCAAAAGGAGGTAAAATATTGGCTCAGGGAACATCGGAAAAACCAATAATATTCACGGTTGAGGGTGATGACTTACAGGGCTCTGTTCCTGTTGAAACCAACGGATTATGGGGTGGTGTGATTATTTTAGGCAGTGCTCCCATTAACAGTGAAAATGGCGAAAACCATATTGAGGGCATTCCTTTGGGAGAGCCAAGAGCTACTTATGGAGGTAATAATCCTCAGGACGATTCAGGCATTTTCAGATATGTTTCCATACGCCACGGAGGAACCAGCTTAAGCCCCGGCAATGAAATCAATGGCCTTACTCTGGGGGGCGTTGGCAATAAAACCATCATTGAATTTGTTGAAGTGATTTCGAACCGCGATGATGGATTTGAATTTTTTGGTGGCACCGTTAATGCCCGCTATCTTGTAGCGGCATTTTGTGGAGATGACGCCTTTGACTTTGATTTGGGTTATATAGGAAATTGTCAGTTTATTGTTGGTATACAATCATTAGCCACCGGCGACCTTTTGATGGAATTCAGCGACAGAGAAAACTACCCTTTAACCCGACCCGTCATCTCCAATGGAACCTTTATTGGTCGGGGCCCTACTGTTAACAATCAGGTTTTGAGATTCGACAACAGCTCGGCAGGAACCATTATCAATTCAATATTTCTGAACCAAAAAAATGGACTTGAGATTGAATACAGTGGAAACTTATTGGACAGTTACCAACAATATTTATCGGGCCATCTTAAACTCAACAACAACCTTTTTTACCATGTTGGTAGCAACTCTGCCCTACAAATATTTGGGGTTTATTCCAATGTGAGCAGCGATATAACCAATCAGGATTTGGTTTTTAAAGCGCATTTTGAAGGAGGCCAAAATACCATTCTGGATCCGGGTGTTAATGTTGAAAAACCATACGGTTTAATACCTCAGAACACAAATTATGGTACTATGGCAACTTTCCCCAACAGTTGGTTTCAGGAGGTTGATTATAAAGGAGCTTTAGGACCTGGATTTAACTGGCTTAAAGGCTGGACTCTATTGGATAAAGCCGGATTTATAGAATAAAAAAAGGATGCTATAGCATCCCCTTTTTATTATCGTGTGATGAGATTAATATCATTCATTAATTTGTCGCGATACGATTTTCCTATAGGAATAACCTTATTGCCGGTTTCGGTTTTTATTACTACGGAATTGTCTTCAATAACTTTAATTTTGCTAAAATTAACTATAAAAGACCTGTGAATACGCATAAAACGGTCGGCAGGCATTTTATCAGCAATAGATTTCATGGTAAAGTGGATGGTATACTTTTCTTTAAAAGTATTGAGTACCACGTAGTTTTCCAAAGCCTCAATCCATAAAATATCATCAAATTTAACCCTTACCAGCGAAGAGTTGTTTTTAATAAATATTTCGGTGCTTTGTTTAACCGGGTTTTCTTTTTTATCGAAGCGCTCACGAAC
>CAZFTD010000330.1:0-1859 GCA_964521525.1 uncultured Marinilabiliaceae bacterium
AAATGTTTTTAATCCTTTTATCTGTTAAAAAATATGAAGGGGCTGGAAGACAATGCGTATGAAGTTCAATTTTATTGTTTATTATAGATTATGAACAAAAACAGACGGGTTAATTGTGCTATCTTTGCAGCTTAAAACAATGCAAAAAATGACACATAAATCGGGGTTTATCAGCATAGTTGGGAATCCAAACGTTGGAAAATCAACCCTTTCGAACCTTTTGGTGGGCGAAAGGCTTTCAATTATTACATCGAAAGCCCAAACCACCCGTCATAAAATACTGGGAATATTAAACGGCCCCGACTACCAGCTCATATTCTCAGATACACCGGGTGTGCTGGAGCCAAATTACAAACTTCAGGAGTCAATGTTGAAGTTTAGTAAATCGGCTTTGGTTGATGCGGACGTAATTCTCTTTATTACCGATACAGTTGAAACTCCCGGTAAAAACAAAGAATTTATTAAAGACGTGTCAACAACGAATGTGCCTGTGTTAGTTGCTATTAATAAGGTTGACCTTTCGAGTCAGGAAGAGTTGGAAAAGTTGGTTTTAGTTTGGAAAGAGTTGCTTCCAAAGGCTGAAATATTTCCAATTTCAGCGTTGAAGAAATTCAACACCAATAACCTGATGTCGAGAATTATGGAGCTTATTCCTGAGGCACCGCCGTATTTCGACAAAGATGCTTTAACGGATAAATCGGAGCGTTTCTTTGTGTCGGAAATCATACGTGAAAAAATTCTACTCTATTATCAAAAGGAAATTCCCTACTCGGTTGAGGTAGAAATTGAGGAGTTTAAAGAAAAGCCCGACCGGGTTGATATACGTGCCATTATACACGTTGCCCGCGATTCGCAAAAAGGAATCATTATTGGGCATCAGGGAAAAGCATTAAAAAAACTTGGAACCGAAGCACGAAAAGAAATAGAAACCTTTCTGGACCGGAAAGTGTTTTTACAGATATATGTTAAGGTAAGTAAAGACTGGCGAGATAAAGATAACTTTTTAAAGAATTTCGGCTACGAGCATTAGAAATCCCCGGTGTAATACGTTTAGCTGTATTTTCGGCAAGTTACCTGAACCTGCTGAAATTGTCAGTTACTCCATTTTTGTATACCTTTGCACGATTTTTTTGAATTTAAACCAATTAACATGGGAAATATAGTTGCCATTATAGGGCGTCCGAATGTTGGGAAATCCACCTTGTTTAACCGGCTTACCCAAACTCGACATGCCATTGTGGATGAAGTTAGTGGCGTTACACGCGACCGTTTATATGGCAAAGCCATTTGGAATGGAGTTGAATTTTCGTTAGTTGATACCGGCGGATATGCCATCAACTCGGAAGATGTGTTTGAAGAAGCCATTCGCGAACAGGTTATGATTGCGATAGAGGAAGCCGACCATTTGCTATTTGTGGTGGATGTTACAACAGGAATTACCGATTATGATGAAGCTGTAGCAGAAATCATCCGAAAATCGAAAAAAAGCGCTTTTATAGTTGTCAATAAGGTTGACACCCCCGACAAATCGCCTGAAGCAGCCTATTTCTACTCATTAGGTATTAAAGATTTATTTACTGTTTCATCAATTAATGGTTCGGGCACCGGTGATTTGCTGGACGACCTGGTTCGTGCCCTTCCCAGGAAAGAACAAAATATTGACAATGAAGAGGAAAAACTTCCGAAATTTGCCATTGTAGGACGGCCCAATGCAGGAAAATCATCTATTGTTAATGCGTTTATTGGCGAAGACCGCAATATAGTAACGCCCATATCGGGAACCACGCGCGACAGCATTCATACACGTTATAATAAATTTGGACACGATTTTCTTTTGGTAGATACCGCCGGCATCAGAA
>CAZFTD010000331.1:0-1838 GCA_964521525.1 uncultured Marinilabiliaceae bacterium
ACCACTTTCGAAATAAAATGGTTGATAACCTTGAGTCGTTTGGGTTAAGGAACCGATTAATCTATAAGACGTCTGAAAAAGTTGAAATTGAAAACATTGTGAGCTTCGATAACAGCGAACAGGGCGGTTATCCATATGCTGTTTTTAATGTTGAAGAGGGGGAAAATGGCAAAATCAATTACAATCAAACCAGTTCGTATAATAGAATGTTATTTTCTGATGCACTTAAATTGAAATATTCCAGTGTTGGTTGGGAGCTTTCTAATACTTTGTCCTATCAATATTTGGATGATGCTCAAAAAATTGATCAGGATTTTACTATTTCGAGGTTGTTTTTCGTGCGTCAATATCAGAAACAACACATGATTTCAAATGAGGTTATTTTTCGAACCATAAGCAATAGCCGACTTCGCTGGTTATTTGGTGTGTTTGGTTTTTTACAATATTCAGACTCTGATGTGGATGTTGATTCTTATTCCAATAAGGTATGGTATTTGAAATCTTATGGATTAGATACTAAAGGAATTGCAGTGTTTAATCAGTTGAACTTAAAGATAGCCAGAAATTTATCATTTACAGGGGGTGTGCGGTTTGATTATGAAGAAGCAGAACTTGCTTATACCTATATATCAACTATGGCGGGATTAGATTTGCCTGGTCAGGATACGATCTTCCCAAAACTGAAAGATCATGTTTTTCTTCCAAGAGTCGCTATCAACTATCTGTTGAATAAAACAAATCTTTATGCCTCCTATTCTTCAGGATATAAACCAGGTGGATATAATTCTACTTTTGAAAAGCCAGAACACCTGATGTTTAAAAATGAAACCAGTCATAACTTTGAAATTGGTGTTAAGACCCCATTACTGAGCAATTTGTTTTTTACCGAATTGGCCTTTTTTTACACGCAACTTAAAGATCAACAAATTTATCGAACTGTACCCAGCGGTAGAGGATCTTATCTCGATAATTCTGGATTATCAGAGAATAAGGGCGTTGAGGTTACACTAAAGACTCGACCCCACCATGGATTTGAAGGTATGATTAGTTATGGGTATACCCATTCTGAAATTAAGGATTATAAGGTTAATAATGAGGTTAATTATAACAATAAATACACCCCTTATATTCCAAGGCATACAATGGCTATGCAGCTTACTAAAAATATTATTCTGAGAAATAATACCTGGTTTGAGAATTTAAGGCTGAATGCTTTATATCAACAAACCGGAAAACTATACTGGAATCTAAGCAACTCTTTAAATGAGGAAAGGTATGGAGTCCTTAATGCTAATGTTTCCTTTATAAAAAACAACCTGCAATTCGAGATATGGGGTAAAAATCTTACGAATAGCCGGTTCAATTCATTCATGTTTGAAGCACTAGGTAATGTATATGCTCAGGAGAATAAGCCAATGACAATTGGTGCAAGTATTTCTGTTAAATTCTAGTTTTATGGCAACAAAGAACTGGCCAAAATTCCCGGTACTATTTAGCTTGTATATTGCTCAATCCATCCCAATGAGTTTTTTCTCAACGGTGGTGCCGGTAATTATGAGGCAAGAACAATATTCTCTTGAATCAATCGGATTACTTCAACTGATAAAATTACCATGGATTGTTAAATTTCTGTGGGCTCCTTTGGTTGATAATAATTCAAAATCGTGGCGTTCAATTCGCAGGTGGATAATTTCAGCAGAATTGTTTTATGCCATTATTATTGTGGCAGTTGGTTTTTTTGATTTGCAAACAGACTTCAAAACTATTATTCTGTTGATAGTTATTGCATTTATGGCATCAGCAACACAGGATATTGCCACTGATATTTTTGCAATTCA
>CAZFTD010000332.1:0-1830 GCA_964521525.1 uncultured Marinilabiliaceae bacterium
GCTCTGGGAGTTTCTCCCTGTTGCTCGCCGGTGGCGGTAAGTGCAGCTTTACGTACATTGGAAGCTGTAAATCCAGGAGCGGCTATTAATACATGTAATCCGGTTTTAAGGTTTTCTGTACGTAAAGTCTCCAAAAATCCATGCATGGCAAATTTGGAGGCTGAGTAGCCTGCACGGCCAGGCAATCCAATAAAGCCGCCAATGGAAGAAATGCCCACAACCGAGCCTTTAGCGGCTAAAAGATATGGCAGGGCATATTTGGTGCAATAAACTGTTCCCCAAAAATTCACATCCATTAATCTTTTTATAACCTGCAAGTCAACATCTTTAAAGAGTGCCCGCATGGAAATTCCTGCATTATTTACTAATATATCTATACGTCCTAAATGTTTAATGGTGTTATCGATTAACCTGCGGCAATCGCCCTCATTGCTTACGTCTGTTTGTGTTACAACCACCTGATGACCAACAATCATCAGCTCTTTTTGCAGATTTTCAAGTGCTTCAATATTTCTAGCGGCTAAAGATAAATAGGCACCTCGACGGGCAAATTCTTTGGCACAGGCTAAGCCAATGCCTGATGAAGCTCCGGTAATAATAACAACTTTATCTTTCATCCGTAAATATTTTATTTATAAATTTGGACTGTTTTACGCGCAGCAAAAGGCCTCTTCCCAGTTAATTGGTGTATTTTAATACTGCGAACCATATTAATGTCGGCCAAATAGCCTTTCACATGATTCTTATCGGTTTTTGGTTAATTTAACCTTTATAAAATAGCACTGTAACCTTCAAAACATTGGCGTTTACAAGTTCGCAAATATAGCATTTTCATGCTTTAAAGGAATTTTGTATTGATACAAAAAGAACGATATTATTTCACTTTGAAAACTTTTTTTTTAGGATTATATTGTCTTTTTTTCAACTCTTTTTTGATTAAGTTTAAAAAACTCTGTTTCTTTGCTATTTGATTCATTAATTTTTTAATTGATTCAAAATAAGTGTGCATTTAAAAATTGCCCGGAAAGAAGAACTACCTAAAACCGATAATTTAATTGGTTAAATACATTAAAAATGGTAGGCCGTCTGACCAATAAATTAACTAAATTATTTAAGAATGAAAATTGAAAGAAACAAGTTTGTATCACTCACATACCAGCTGAGACTGAATGGTGCCGATGGCGAGTTGATTGAAGAAACCGGTAACGAAAACCCTCTGGAGTTTGTATTTGGAGCTGGTCGTATGCTTGAGATGTTTGAGCATAAACTTGAAGGATTAGGGGCCGGTGATGCCTTTAACTTTGAACTGAAAGCTGACGAAGCTTATGGTGATGTTAACGAAGATGCTATTGTTGACCTGCCAAAAAATATTTTTGAAGTTAACGGTTCAATTGATGAAGAAATGCTGTCAGTTGGAAATACTGTTCCTATGCAGGATGCTCATGGAAACCGTTTGAACGGCATTGTACTGGAAGTTTCCGATGAATTGGTAAAAATGGATTTTAACCATCCGTTAGCTGGTGACGACCTCTTTTTCTCAGGTTCTGTTATAGCTGTTCGCGAAGCTACCGAAGATGAACTGATGGATGCCTGCGGCAGCGGATGCGGTTCAGGCGGTTGCGGAGGTGGTTGCAGTTGCTGATTATCAAAATAATTAACTAAAGGTGTTCTTCAGGAGCACCTTTTTTGTTTATTATTGCTTCAAACCGTATTTTTGTTTAATTGCAAAACAGCGTGGTTAATAAGGAAAATTAAAAGCAATTTTCTATTAAAACTGAAAACAAAAATTAGCATTATGGTAGGGAATTCGTTTGGAACAGTTTATAAATT
>CAZFTD010000333.1:0-1822 GCA_964521525.1 uncultured Marinilabiliaceae bacterium
GTGTTCAGTTTCACCCCGAGTCCATCTTAACCGAGCATGGAAAAGCCATGATAAAAAACTGGCTTTCTGCATAAATAAATCAAACGTTATTTTCTCAATTATACATTGAGAGTCTAACGGCTTTAATCTAAAACACTAAATGTCTTTTCAAAATGTTACAATCCATATTAAAAAAACTGTTCGATTATCAAAGCCTGACGCACAGTGAAGCACATGAAATACTTGCCAATATTACAGCCGAGGTTTACAACAAATCGGAGGTAGTGGCTTTTCTGTCGGTTTTTATGATGCGTCCGGTAACGGTTGAAGAATTATCGGGGTTTCGCGATGCCCTGGCCGAGCTTTGTCGCCCCGTAGATTTATCAGGATTTGAAACCATTGACCTTTGCGGTACCGGTGGCGATGGAAAAAATACGTTTAACATATCCACACTATCGTCGTTTGTTGTGGCCGGGGCAGGTGTAAAAGTTGCCAAACATGGAAACTATGGCGTCAGCTCTGGATGTGGTTCGTCAAATATGATGGAATACCTTGGCTATAAATTTACCGACAATAACGACCTGTTAAAACGTCAGATAGACAAAGCCGGCATCTGTTTTTTACACGCGCCAATGTTTCACCCGGCCCTGAAAGCAGTGGCGCCCATTCGTCGCGAACTGGGAATAAAAACTTTTTTCAACATGTTGGGCCCCATGGTAAACCCATCCAACCCCGGCAGTCAGTTAGTGGGCGTTTTCGATCTTGAACTGGCACGGCTTTATCAATACATCTACCAGCAGGGAACCAAACGATTTTCAATCATTCACAGCATCGATGGTTATGATGAAATTTCGCTCACCGGGCCCTTTAAGGTAATTACTCAAAACGGCGAAAGATTAATGACTCCGACCGATTTAAATCTGAAAACGCTTTCACCTCAGGAGATTGCCGGTGGTCACGTGGTTGAAGAAGCTGCGAAAATTTTCACCGGTGTTATCTCCGGCAATGGAACCGAAGCTCAGAATAATGTGGTGATTGCCAATGCAGGATTAGCCATTCATTGCTTTTATCCCGAAAAAGACATTCAGACCTGCATTGATATGGCCAGAGAATCTTTACTATCAGGGAAAGCAGAGGCAGCATTGAAAAGGCTATTAGAAATAGCGGCTTAATTCTATTTTACTTAATGTAACCAAGCCACACCAAAAACTCATCAAAAGTATTTTGCCCCAAAATGTCAAAATATTTTTGATGAGGAAATTAATTGTTATGTAATACACCCTATAAAACAGGTAAAATTAACTTCTTGTGTTGTTTTAATCTGATTTTTAAGAGGCAAGTAGTATTTTGCTGTTTTCGTTTTTTTTGTATATTTGTTCAACTGTTTGTTTTTTAATTTTAACAAACAAGGTTATTTTGCGATGTAAAAATCTTGTCGCCTAATAAAATAAAACCCTAAACCGACAACACTATGACGCTTAATTTAGTTATAAACAAACACATACTACCCCCCCCCTTGGAATAAAAAGCATTATTCTGACTTAGTTTTTCGGAAAATTCAATCTATTAGTAACATACTGCAAATCAAAAAAGGGATAAATATCTTAAAAAGGAATTTATTAATATTATTATTTACAACCACGTTTAAGCATTCATTGCTACAAACATCCGCCATTGGCGCACAAACACCAATAAAATACCCGATATGAGATCTTCTCTTCCGGCAAGCAGTATTCAACTGATAAATTGAGGCAACATATTCGGTGGTGCAGAAAGCCATACAACCATAAACAAATTATTTACGAATTAGGCTTAATTTTCTGGTTGCAACCTATTATTTCCC
>CAZFTD010000334.1:0-1776 GCA_964521525.1 uncultured Marinilabiliaceae bacterium
AATATTCCAGAGCTCTCCTGAACAGGCCGTGTATCATATCATTACACCCTTCTGCTAAACATGAAGCCAATTGGCTGGTAACCATTCCGTTAAAACAAAAATCGGAAGAAAAAGAAATTACCAAACATCTTATAAGGCTTGAGCCCGATGCCGAACGCTCTAAATACAATGGAAGCACAATTCTATCCATTCAAAAGAGCTCGCAAATACCAATCTCATTGTATATTACAATATACAAGGGCATAGTTTCTATTAGCAACAACCGATCTACGCTTGATCTATCGGTTAATCAGCGCAATGAGAATCGCTCCTTGCTGGATGATGTCGCGTTCCGAAATATTCATAAAACGTCGCAGGTGGCAAATTCGGTTTCGGTGTATGTTAACTTCAGCCAAATGGCTCAATTATCTTCGGGCCTGTTTAATTCTAACTCGTTCAATGCCGGTTTTATTGAGCGGATTGCCAACTGGAGCGAACTCGACCTTGAAATCAGGAATGATGCCATTTCATTAAACGGATTTACAATTACGAACGAAGAGAATCATTTTGCCAACCTTTTTAAGGGGGTGTCGTCCCAAAAATCAGAAATTATTCAAATAATACCCGACGACACCAAGTTTTTGATGAGCTACTCTTTCAATGGGAACCGTCAGTTTAAGGAAAATCTTCTGAAATATGCCACTGTAAGTCCTTCGGGAGATACGTATCTAAAAGAATCTGAATCCTTTAGATCTAAAGCTGGCATTGGGTTTGAAGAGCTCTTTTTTTCCTTTATCGACAAAGAAATAGCATTGATTTATACTGAGCCTTCCAGTGATAATCCGTCAGGCAACCGGTATTTAATTTTCAACACACAAGGGCAATCCAAAACATTGGAAATTATACGTGTAATTAATCAGGAACAGGAGAACGCAACAACCCCAACACAATGGATTGAGTTGGACGACCAAACTAAATTCCCCGTTTACAGCGGGCTATCGCAAAAAATGATGACTCTGCTTTGGCAAAACCTTTTCCCGGTGGTTCCTTCGGCTTATTATACTTTCTTCAGAAACTATATTGTGTTTGCCAATTCGCCCGAAGAATTGAAAACCTTTATGTATGCCACCGTATTAAACAAATCTCTATCGGGGCACCCATATTATGCCCCCTTTTTAGAAAACTTTTCATTTCAGGAGAATTTTTTCCTGTTTTGCGAAGTTCCATATATTTTCCCGTTTGCACAAAAAAGTCTCAACCCTTCTATATTTCATCCTACCAATAATCAAAATCAGGCTTTAAGTAAATTCTATGGACTTGGCATTCAATTATCGTCAGCACAAAACCTGGTATACACATCGGTGTATGCCAATTATACGCCACAACGCGATAAACAACCCCAAACCATTTGGCAAAGCAGGCTTGATTCTACCATTATAGGGAAACCAACATTGGTAGATAATCATAACACCGGCGAAAAAGAAATTCTTGTTCAGGATAACCATTACAATTTATATCTGATAAACAATATGGGGCGCGTATTATGGAAACGACCATTAGAAAACCCGATATTAAGCGAAATTTATCAGATTGATTTTTATAAAAACGGGAAGTTGCAATACCTGTTTAACACAGAAGGCAAGCTTTATCTGATTGATAGAAATGGAAACCATGTAGCAAAATATCCTTTCACACTGCCATCAACAGCCACCAATGGTTTGTCGGTATTCGATTATGATAACAACAAAGATTATCGTATTTTCCTGGCCCTTTCAGATAACCGGGTATATCTGTTCG
>CAZFTD010000335.1:0-1755 GCA_964521525.1 uncultured Marinilabiliaceae bacterium
CACTGATGCGTATGCTTTCAGGATTAGCAAAGCTTTCGCCGGTAATATGCATTTTTTCATTTGCCAGTACAATGATGAAAGACTTGTTATCATCCGTTGCCAAATAAGCCATCCCATAGTCCTTTTCCGAAAAACTCATCGCAAAAGCACCATTGGCTGAAGCTTTTATGCTATCGATTGTATAGATTCCAAAACCATCAAAACCAACGAGCCGTACCGGCTGATTACCCAAGGCAGAAAAAGAGCCGGTGAGGGTGTTTTGGGAGTGTAATTCAGTTATGGAAAACAGAATTATTAGAGTTATTTGAAGGGCTTTATTCATTGTTTTTGACATCGAAATATCTTTTAAAAAATCGGTTAGTTACCTGGATTGTTTCTACATTAACCCCATTCGTTTCGGCAAAAGTTATATTAAACAACTTTGCTCAGTTAGATTTATCAACGCAAATCCAACAAATAGAGTTTAAAAAAATGCTTCATGGCCTTTTCTTATAATTAATTATTGCTTTACCAAACTTATATTACTAAACGCAAACGAACTACTTGCCTGGGTATAGTATCTGAACTCAAGGAGGAAGATAGTTTGATTTGCCGGAACAGTGAATGTATAAGTCATCGTTTTGGGTGATGATTCAGCGATATAATACACGTTGTTGGTACGCAATGGATCTGTTGCTGCTGACCCTGTGAGGAAAGTAATTGATCCTCCGGTTTGTGTCCTGAACCCTGACCATATACGTAAACGTGCATGTGTCGCGGAATAATCAAATTTCAACTCATAGGTTTCACCAGCCTCTACCGGAATTTCCTGGAAGAACTTGGTTGTTCCAGTTGGATTAGTCACAATGAATGAGCCACTTCCCTGGGTGATGGTTATTCTGTCAGTGAAATCGACATTCCATCCTGCAGGAACACCTTCAGTCCATGGTGCTGAAAAGTCGCCGTTTTGAACGAGGTTATCTCCGGCTGCCGATGTACCTGACTGGCTAATAGAAACTGTTCTTGAAATACTATTATCTGTTGCTGCTAGGGTAACAGTAGCTGTACGTGAAGCACCGGTTGTATTTTCAGTAGCAGTAACAGTCACCTCATCATCAACATACGAAACAGCGAAGTTATCCGAATCGGATGAAGTAGCAGTCCATGTTCTGTTAGAAGTTACAGTAAACGATTTAGCTTCACCTTCGCGAACGAACGACAGCGATGAAGGAGCAACATCCATTGTAGGCACATCCCCAAAAACGAAATTATCCAACTGATAGGTGGTTGAGTTATGACTTCCACTGGTTCCTTTATAGTAGAAGCCAATGCGTTTAACTCCGCTGAAAGCTGACACATCAATTGAGCCCGAATTAATAAACGGCGTGTAGTTACCACTTATTAAATCAGCTGCAACAGGAATTCTCCAGCCTTCCAATTTTGTTTTTGGATCTGAAGGTGTATTCCCATCAATAACATATACTTCGAAAACGGCATTTTCATTGAAGAAACCTGCAGCCATATCAAACGATATCACTTTTTCAGGGGCATTTGTTAAATCCAAACGTGGTGAGAGCAACCAGAACTCCTGATCTATTGGTGAAGTAATTGCATTACGGTGGGCCGAAAACTGCACGTATTTATTATTATTAAACACTCTCAAATCAGGCTGTATTGTTCCTTGAATACTAAATCCGAACCAACCTTTATTATTAGTCTGAATATAGAAATAAGCATCTCCGCTACCGGTGTTAAACGATTCAAAATCTTCTGCCA
>CAZFTD010000336.1:0-1745 GCA_964521525.1 uncultured Marinilabiliaceae bacterium
TTCGCTGTTCTTCTTGAAGGCCAAAAATATTAGATCCGTATTTATCCTGTAGCATTCCGCTTTTTTCATCGGTACTCCCGAAAATGATTGTTTTATTATTTCGTTTTGCAAATAAGCCAGATAAAAAGTCACCTGAATATTTTAAATCGACATCGCCAAAAGGCGCGATACCACCAGCACTTTTTTTGTAACGCGCGTATGGCTCACTTCTTAACAACCCTATTTTATTACCATCCGCGTTTTTACCCCTCTCAATCCTGTAAACATTTGCATCAGCCATGGTCGAAAGGTTATTATCAATAGCCTCCCATTTAGCAGCTTCAAGCCCTGTTTTAATTTCGTCAGCTATTTTCTTTATATTCTCAAACATGGCAAAAATGGTTTTATAATAAAAAAGGGGTTCAGCAACTCAATGCAAAACCCCTTCAAAAACACAAACAAACTAAAACAAAAGCAGAAAAGAACATCCAGAAACCCTACGACTTACAAATGTATGATATTAATTTCATTTAATCAATACTATTTCCTGTACTTTTTTGGCTTGCTTTCATCGCTGTTATCCGGGGCTTTATTTTCTTCAACCTCATCGCTGTTATCTTTTAGCAGTTCCCATGTTTCTTGTAATGCTTTATCACGTTTAACAGGGGTCATTTCGCTGAAAGGCTGCTGAAATTGATATTGTTCTTTGAACTGGTGAAAGGTCTTATTTTTAAAAGCTTCCTTTCTGAATCCTATTCCATGACTTTCTACTATCATAACATAAAAGTATTAAAGGGGCGCAAAGGCCCCATTAAATTTAATTAGGAACGGTAAAAGATGCTTGGCCAGTTGATTCGTAGCCCTTAGTTACCATCAATGAAGGTTTGTAAAGGTCAACGGTATAAGTAGCTGCTGGTGTTAATGTAGCTGCAACGGTAGCTGTTCCATTGTTTGACGTTACAGAAGTTACAGAAACAACGACACCGGCTGAAGTCTTAATAACCACGTCACCATCTGTTAACGGTTCAGCAGTAGGCCCAACAGGATTAAAAGGCTGACCGCTTTTATCAACTGAAAAGTTAACAATTACACCAGTAGCCGAAGAACTTACAACATCAACATTAATGTCGGTCAAACCTTCTAATGCTGATAATTGGAAAGGCAGCCCAGATACAACGGCTGGTAAATTTTCAAACTCTTCGGGGTCGGCTAAAACTAAAGATACGCGTGTGCGGGTAGCCTCACCAGCACCATCATTCATAATAAGCTTTTCAACAACAAACTCCTGGAGGTTTATAGCTTTGAAATTTTCGCCACTTCTCACACCGTGCAATCTGTTTTGAAGGTCAAACAAAACAATCCCGCATTTCTGCAATGAATGTGATTTTAAAGCCTCATGTTTGTAACGGCTTGAATCCATTTCAAAGGCCAGAATAGTTTTACCATTTTTCACAAACAACCGGCCTAATGCCAATTCCTGATAAACAGTTTCCTCTGAATTGTTGGTCATTGCCAATACAGGTGGGAAAGGATAAATACGTTCATCGACATCAGCATGGATAGCCGTATTGAAAGTAGCTTCCAGCACAATATCATCCTGTGATTTCTCCCAGTTGTAAGGTGTTAACATAAATCCAGCAATCGGGCCTAAGTCCTGACATAACCGGTTTATGCCTGTGTTTTTACGCTTTGCAGCGCAGTTAATATCAAATGCACCCATTTTATTATAGTTTTAAATGGTTAATAATGTGTTAATCAGCCAAAGG
>CAZFTD010000337.1:0-1729 GCA_964521525.1 uncultured Marinilabiliaceae bacterium
CCTGTTGGTAAATGCAATATACGATACCAGTGCCGTTATGCCTATAATAAAGTAACTAAAGTTTCGCAGATAAATAAAGTAGTTAAAAATAAAGATTTTATGAAAAAAAAGTAGCATGGAAATTTGGCTAATATTTTGATATTCATTATATTAGCATTGTCCAAAAACAAAAAACCATGCTACAGTGTAAAGATATTAAAAATATTTCTGAATTAAAAAACGGTTTTACCCCCATGTGGGTTGAGCCGGAATTTATTGCAAGTTCTTTGAAATGTTTCTCTTTTTCGAGTTTATGTAAGAGTATTTCCTTGATCAAGTTAAAAGGGTATAGTTTTGAATGGGTATTGACCATATTGCTATCTATGCCATTTATTGATGCTGCATCGGTCCATTCAATGTTGAACGGATGCGTAAAACATCATATTCAGGCAAGCAAAGACACATTTTATCGGTTAAAGAATAATCCTGGGATTAGCTGGAGGCTTGTTTTATGGTTATTTGCATCAAAGTTTAAAGATCTGACAAATAACCGCTTATCAAATAATGGTGGGATTAAATGCCTGATTTTTGACGACACTTTGCTGGCAAAAACCGGTAAATGCATAGAGAAAGTATCACGAGTCTGGAACCATGTAACTCAGAGATATGTCCTTGGATTTAAATTATTGGTGATGGGATATTGGGATGGGACATCGTTCATACCGCTGGATTTTTCGATACACCGTGAACGGGGAAAGAACCAGGAAAAGCCCTTTGGGCTGAAAAAGAAGGAGTACAAAAAACAATACCGGAAGCACCGCAAAGGGGGTTCTTTTTCCAATGAACGGGTTAAAGAAGTCGACATGTCAAAAATTGACAGTGCCATTAAGATGTTTAAAAAGGCAGTATCCATGGGGTATGTTGTTGATTACGTTTTGATGGACAGCTGGTTTACCTGCGACGCCTTTATTGATGCAGTCCAGTCCGTGAAAAAGCAAACGATCTATCTGATTGGAATGTATAAAACACCCAGATCTAAATTTTTGTACAGGGGAAAGTCGTACACATATAATGAGATCCGGAACATGGAAGGTAAACCCCGTCGTTGTCGCAAACTCGGTTATCATTATTTAGAAGCAGACGTTGAATTTAAAGGCAAACAGGTTAAGTTATTTTTCAGTAGAAAAGGCAGCAAAGATAAATGGAGGGTTTTCTTATGCACCAATACCAGCTTGTCATTTATAAAAATGCTTGAAATTTACCAAACCCGTTGGACCATAGAGGTTTTCAATAAAGAAGCCAAGCAATTGCTGGGACTGGGTAAATGCCAGTCAACAGACTTTGATGCTCAGATAGCTGACACAACTATTACCATGATTCAGTATATACTGTTAACAACAAGATACCGAATTGACACCTACGAGACCATGAATGGTTTGTTTTCTGAGATAAAAGAACAAACTTTGGGGCAGCGGCTGAATCAAAGATTGTGGGGACTTTTTATTGCACTTCTGCAAATTATCACCACAACCTTCAATGAAATCGATGAGGAACAATTAATGGAGAAGATATTCCATGACGAGAAGACTTTCAGTATTATCGCAAGGCTCATGGATGATTCCCAAGGTATTATGTGTGCTGCATAACCGAAAATGGAAAAACATTTAATAATGAAATACAGTAACATACAATAAGCTGCAAAATGCAATTTATTGATTTTAAGAATAAAAAATTAAGTGCGAAACTTTAG
>CAZFTD010000338.1:0-1696 GCA_964521525.1 uncultured Marinilabiliaceae bacterium
GTGTAGTTTGATAGGGCTGCACTCCGCAATACCTTACTTGTGCTACACTCGACCGCTATGTGGCATTATGGCAAATCAACCGAACTGCTTTCCAAAATCCGTGTTGTTTAATTAAATTGTCCACATAGTGCCTGTCAGGTGAGTGTCCTTCACTTCCGTATATGTTATACAAATAAGATGGATAGCACTTTGAACGAAAAGAATAACGCCACATAACCCGCAATATAAGTAACCAATGGTGATGTGGTTTATTCAAGTTTTGTTTTTCAATTTTACGTTTCATATAATTTTATAATTTAGTGTTTTAAAATCATTGGCTACTCATATTGCCAACCGTTAGCATTCATTTTCCAACGCTCAGTCTATATATCCACATATTTCAAGATATTCAACACTACATAACGTTGCTTTTTCTTCAAAAATAAATCGCTTTTTAGTTTCAAAATAAACAGGTACTTTCCCATTTATCATTCCCTTATTATCAAAGGTTCTACCTCTTTTACCATTTTTAAGATGCTTCACAATTTTTCCACTGTTTTCAAATCTGTTCATAATTTAAGTTTTGCACCGCCCACGCTCAAAAACGAAACGCTAACAAGCGGTATAGTTAATGTGCCTTTTAAAGTCGATTTGCAAATTGACAGCGATATGATAGGCACACATAATCATACCGCCATCGTTGGCAATAAGGTTACATTTCATAAGTTTTATAGTCAGGCAGGGAATTAATCCCCGCTTGACCAGATTAAAATAATACTAAATCAGTTGATTTGGCTTTCTCTGTATTTTTTTTCTTAAGATGTATATGTCATCATTAAAGTTGAAATAAGAATTTCTTTTCGTAGTCTTAATTAAAACATTCATTTTTTTAATTTTGTTTGATTTTACAAAAATAGCTTTGTAGTTTTGTTATACCACAAACTGGAATTGAAATACAATTTTATAGTATCAACCGAACCATTGTGGAACTTGGAAAGCCCTGATAGCAATACCAGGGCTTTTTCTTTTATTATTTCTGTACAATTTTAAGATTGAACTCTTTCTTTTCATCATTCAGAATGTAATCTGATAATTCTTTACAGCAAAGCTCAATGAACTGCCATGTATAGTCCTCAGCAGCTTTTGTTAAAGACCCAAATAAAGCAGGCACTTGTGGGTCTGGTGTTTGTTTATCAGACTCCCATATAGCGGCCATCTTTATACCGTTTTTTACAACTATTTGCCAACCCATATCATCATTATATGTTTTGGCAATGGTTGTCCACCTGCGTTTTGTTTCATCATCGGTTTTATCTCCAATCTGGATATAAAAATCACCATCCTTGTAGGTGATTCTCAAATCACAATTTGAAAGAAAATCTGCAACCCATTTACAGGTACCTGCATTTTTACCTGTATTAACAATGTTTAAAGTTACTGTACTCATAATTTTAAAGATTAAATGTTTTTTCAATTTAGGCTAAAATTAAAAAAACTCTGTAATGAAACAGAGTTTTTAATTAATCTACCTTATTTTCTGGTAGTGTTAAGATTAGGCGTTTTATGCCCAAGTTCATAGCCAATCCTTGCTTCAAGCTGTGTAGATAAGTTTCTCTTTCTCATTAACAGCGATTGAGATTTTTGAAGTACCAATAAATCATCAAAGGGCTGGTTTCCCAGCCCTATGGATAACTAATACTTATTAGGATTATTCTTC
>CAZFTD010000339.1:0-1690 GCA_964521525.1 uncultured Marinilabiliaceae bacterium
TGGAGCAGATGGGCGTAGTGTATCTGAAATCAATAAGCAAGCCCGAAGAGCATCCTCCGGTTTTGCTGAAGAACAATCGGTTTACAAAGCTCTTCGAAATGATAAGCAATCTGTACTCATTGCCGAATTATGGGGAGTTGGATTTAACGCCTTTCTTAGCGCCCTTTTATTTGCTGTTTTTTGGATTCTGTTTCAGCGATGCCGGGTATGGATTGCTATTTGTTGCAGTTGCCACTTTTTTTAAGTTGAAGAAACCTAAATCAACATCGATATTATCGTTAATTCAGTTGCTTGGGGCTTCAACTATGTTCTTCGGACTGTTAGGTGGTACTTTTTTCGGCATTGAATTGTATAAAACCAATCTGCCGTTTTACAGCAGCATTGCACAGGCATATGGTACAGTTGAAAATCCCATCGATAAAATAATACAGGATATCATGTTTAAGGCATCGTTGGGTTTGGGGCTGATTCAGATTTTATTTGGTATGTTCCTTCGGGCTGTAAAAACCACCCGTCAGCTTGGGTTTAAGTATGCCATTTCCACGCTCAGCTGGGCTTTAATCATCATTGCATCAGGCGTTAATTATTTATTGTCGTCGAAAGGGATTGTTGCTTTTGCCAATCCGGTTTACTTGGTTTTAGCCGCAATTTTTGCAATCGGTATTTTCTTTATGAACAGTCCCGGCAAAAGTTTGCTTCTGAATTTTGGTACTGGGCTCTGGGATGCCTACAATACTCTGGTAGGTGGCATTGGCGACCTGTTGTCATATGTTCGGTTGTTTGCTCTGGGTTTGGCAAGTGCCATATTGGGTTTGGTTTTTAACGATTTAGCTTTAAAGTTAATCATGCCAGATGCGAATATTGTTATTCAGATAGTTGGAGTTCTTTTGATGTTACTGGTTTTGGTTGCCGGCCATGCCATAAATATTTTTATGTCGGGGTTGGGTTCCATGGTGCACCCGCTTCGTTTAACATTTGTAGAATTTTATAAGAATGCCGGTTTCGAAGGAGGTGGTAAACCTTATAATCCATTTGGAAAGCAAGGAAATTAATAAACAAATTAACTTAATATTGAAATTATGGAAGCTGTAGTTTTTGGTTATATTGGAATTGGTTTAATGGTAGCCCTTACAGGTATTGGCAGTGCCATTGGTACTTCAATGGGCGGTAATGCCGCTATTGGTGCTATGAAAAAGAATGATTCAGCATTTGGTAGTTACTTAACATTGAGTGCTTTGCCTGGTTCGCAAGGGTTGTATGGGTTTATCGGGTATTTTATGTTGTCTGGTTTATTAAACGCCAATACCACCTGGTTGCAGGCTGGCGCAGTTTTTGGCGCCGGATTGGGCCTCGGTTTAGTGGGATTATTGTCGGCCATTCGTCAGGGTCAGGTTTGCGCCAACGGTATTGCCGGAATTGGTGCCGGACATGATGTTTTTGGTAAATCGCTTATTTTAGCCGTATTCCCCGAATTATATGCTATTTTATCGCTGGTAGCCGCCATTCTGATTGGTCAGGCGGTAGCTTAAACGATTGATTAAAGTGCATTAAATCATATTTATACATATTAAGTATTGGTTTAATGCCATTAATTAAATATCAAAAATGGCCGGTTAACCCTTTCGGGGCTAACTGGTCATTTTTTTTGAGAGGTATAACCAACCGAAATTTTAATTATTTTCGCACCGCA
>CAZFTD010000340.1:0-1667 GCA_964521525.1 uncultured Marinilabiliaceae bacterium
CCACAAGTCCTGTTTCATGCGAGGCTTCAACATTGGTAACGCCTTCCAATGAAGTTAATCCTGTTTGTATGGCTTTTTCACAACCGGTACAAGTCATTCCCTCTACCGTTAGATTATAGGTAACAACTGTTTCATCGGTTTTTGCATCAGAAGGTTGTGATTTTTTGGGCCCCTGACAGGCAAAAATGAAGGGGAGTAACAACAAAAGCAGATTTTTCATTTGACTTAAAGTTTTAGTTCAAAGGGTTTTAACTTGAAAGAACATTGATTCATTGGCATTACCTACCGCACCGAATCACCAACTTTATGCCATTACTTATTTGCATTAAATTATACTCTTATTTTCAATTTTGCAAATGTGTGAAGTTTAATTAATTAAAACCCCTGTGTTTATTGGGATTTTAGGTTTTATTTATAAATGGTTTAAATTCAGACAATAGTATTTTTGTGTTATAATGGTGAGGGGCGCGTGGAAACTGAAGACAGATGGCCGGAGAGGGGATATTGGAAAGGGACACCATTGATTAGTGCATCCATTAATGAAATTTTCAGAACAAGAAGCCTTACCATTGATATTGAAAATGTCATCAAATAGTTAGTTCTTATAATGGAGCTATCTTCAATAACCGGTCTCCATAGGGAATGACGTACATTTGATTTAAACATTAAATAGCGAGGTATTAAAACTTTGCATCTTTGATACTTTGCGTTTAAACTTTTTATAACGAACCATGATTAAGAGATTCTTTGAAATAATATCAGTTTTAAAGTTATCTTTACCATTGCAAAACAACTCTGATAATCAAATATTCTCATTGCAATAAAACAAGCTTGAGTCAGATATGTGAATATGAGATTTTTACTATATAAAGAGTTCAGTATATTTGCTTGCTATCATACAGTATATAACAATTAAAGCATTCAAATATGAAGCAACCATCGTCTCAAACAGCACTAATTACAGGAGCTACCGAAGGCATTGGGCTTGAATTAACCCGTATTTTTGCTCTTAACGGATTCAACCTGGTTTTGGTGGCACGCAACGAAAGCAAACTTGTAAAAATAGCTGAAGAGTTGTCGGCGCATTCTATATCTGTAGCTATTTATCCTAAAGACCTTAGTATCCTCGCCAATGCCGAATTTATTTATAACGACCTTCAATCCAAAAACATTGGCATCGATTATCTTGTAAACAATGCCGGGTTTGGCATCAACGATTCATTCCTCAAAATCGACTGGCAAAAGGAACTCGATATGTACAATCTGAATATGATTACTTTATCCTATTTCACCAAAGTTTTTGCCCGCAGTATGAAAGAAAAAGGATTTGGTCGCATTCTCAATGTTGCATCTATAGCCGCCTTCCAGCCGGGTCCACACATGGCAGGCTATTGCGCCACCAAAGCATTTGTATTGAGTTTATCGCAAGCCGTTAATCACGAGCTAAAAGGTTTCAACGTTACGGTTTCAGCTTTGTGCCCCGGCGTTACCGACAGTTTGTTTCACGAGGTGGCGCAATCGAAAAAAACTGCTATGTCGAAATTGATGGCACATGCCACTCCCAAAGAAGTGGCCGAGTATGGGTATAAATTGATAATGAAACGTAAACCCTTAGGTATTTATGGATTGTCGAACAAAATTATGGTTTTTTCAACCCGGCTGACACC
>CAZFTD010000341.1:0-1618 GCA_964521525.1 uncultured Marinilabiliaceae bacterium
CCATAGTGGTAGTCATGGTTACCTCAAGATCAGATGCAGTAATATTCAGCACCTTATCTTTTAAATCGAAAAGGAAACAATCGAGTACAGGCAATTGACTTTTGGTTGAAATAGCCCGGCTGATAGCCTGTAAATGCGATAATAATTCTGAACTGGATACGACAAATTTCATTGCTTAATTTTTTTAGTTTTTATTGACCGTATGCAACTATTATAAATTTTACTGCTTCATTATCAGTCAATCCAAAGGCGGATTAACAAACCTTAAATATATAAAATATCAATGAATTAAGCAGTTAAAAAGCATAAAAAATCCTGCACAAAAGTTCCCGAATATACAAAAAAGCTTTTCACCCGACCATGTGATGAGATAAAAAAATACTGCTTTTATAAACAAGATTGCAAATTACTTACTGAAGCGTTTTCGTCGCCAGAAAGGAATTATTAAACCAGTTGCCAGTAGTAAAATAACCGGAAGCACAATATTGAGCGTTTTCCATAAGTTAATTTCGCTGGCTAACTTGTCCCTGTCCAATAGTCTTAACTCATAATTCCTGCCCCGTAAAGCCATCCATCCCTTATCATCGGCCAAATAATTAACAGCATTTAAAATAAACTGCTTATTACCAAAGGTTTGATTACTCAACTCGTCAAAACCCAAAGGTACCACCTGAGGCGATCCTGAGTGTTTCAGCCGAACTTCATTGCGGATAATATCACCATCGGCCACAACAATCATGCGTGTTGGCTCACTGTATTGTTTGATTTCTGATGGTCGGATGTTGATACCGGGTGGTACCGGACGGTTGGTAAATGCCGATTGAAACACACCATCCAACGACACTGCTACCGGTATATAGGCACTTCGAAAATCTTCTCTTTCCGGTTTCTCGTTCACAAGGGCCAGTGTAATAAACACCGGCACCGACATTTCACGGGTATAACGGCCGGTGCTCAATAAAACTTCCTTAACCAAACCTGATTGTGCCCCTACGGTATCGATGCTACTGACAAACTCCGACTTAACCACATTAACATGCCTTGTAACAGGATGATGCATGGCCGTATTTAACAATGGATTAAACAACCAGGGAACAGGCACCAAACGTGGTGTTTCGCCCCGGGCTGAAACATTAATCGGAATCATGGCCGATTGAATATCCTGCAACAAAACGGGATTTATGCGTATCCCATAGCGGAATAACATATCGGAGATATTCAGGTCGGTAGCCAGCCCTACCGTTTGGGTAGAACGGCGCAAGCTGTCGAGCGTTACATTCACAGCATCTACAAGCCATAAAACACGCCCTCCACGCATAATATACTGATCTATCACAAATTTATCCTTCTGGCTAAATGGTATTTGCGGCTTGGCAACAATCAATACTTTATAAGCATCCAGAATAAAAGGATCATCGGTTAAACTCCCCCTGTCGACCTGATAATAAGCCGATAATTCATCGGTAATATCCATCACATCCAACTCATCCAATTCGCCATGACCTTCCAGAAATGCCACAGCTGTGCGCTCTTCACCCATTAACCGGCGCAAAACATCCATTATTTTATACTCGAGCGACTCCATTGAGATATTTAAATTTTCGGCACCCGATAAACC
>CAZFTD010000342.1:0-1618 GCA_964521525.1 uncultured Marinilabiliaceae bacterium
GGTGCACATATTATTGGGCCAAAATCCGGCATTAGGCCGAAAAGAGCGAATAAAATGATATGGCCCTGTAACAGAACTGGATTGAGCAATACCAACTTCAGCACTAGAGTAACCCTTGCCTTTTTTCTCCAAATGAAAATACATTACAAAGTTATCGGCATTCGGGTTGTAAATAACCTTAGGGCGCTCAATAACGCAACCTTTTACAATAGGACTCAACTCGTCGTCAACCACCGATAATGCTACTCCTTTATATTCCCAGTTATACAAATCGCTAGAAGCATAACAGGTAACCCCAACCCAGGCTGCATTTGAGTTTTCGCCTTTGTGTTCGCCAAACCAGTAATAAGTGCCATCGTGGAAAATAACTCCACCGCCATGGGCATTGATGTGGTTGCCTTCGTTATCGGGCCATAACTGACCGGGGTTAAATGATGAATGGAGTAAATGCGCTTCAGACTCTTGGGAAAAATTGTAGGTAGTTAAACCTAAGCTCAAACCAACTAAAAATAGAAAAACGGAAGTATTGTGGTTCATTGAAGAGAGGTAATAAAGAGTTAACTAATTATCCTGAAATTGAACTCTTTTGAAGCCTACCCTATGAAAAAAACCAACTCACGAATAATCATAGTCTGCAAAATTTGGTTTAATATGAAAAACCTCTGTGATATACAGCCAATCTTGAAATAAGTCACAAGAAAAGAAGATTATCACAGAGGGTTATCTTAATTATTTAAACTTTAGTTTTTAATAGACATTAATAACCTGTATTTTGCACTATTTCCGCATCCTTGTTTAAACGTATTTCATTAAGAGGAATAGGTAGTAGAGAATTATAATCCTTAAATCCTGTAATTACTTTTCCAACTGGCAATAAATCGCCATTCAGAGGAATGCGGTCCTTAAGCTTACCCATTCTGACAAGTGTCATCCGTCTATTTTCTTCACCAATTAATTCACGCGCTCTCTCATCAAGAATAAAATCAATGCTTATCTCGCTCGAATTAACTTTGCCTAATTCTGGATTTCCACTTTTTTGTCTTGCCAGTTTAAAAGCCCTATCACGTAAAATGTTAATATCGTCAGCTGCACCATCAGAATTACCCTGACGAAAACGAGCCTCAGCACGCAACAAAAACGTTTCAGCGTATCGCATTACAGGCCAATCCTTTACAATTGCATATCCAAAATCATCTGTAGGATCATAACCTCCCCATTTGGTGCAGTAGGGATACCAAACTTCCAAACTATCAGATTCAAATGGAATTGCACGATCACCTGTTTTTACAGTAATTACTTCTACAGCAACCGGAGAATCTTTTGATACACGAAATCCTTTGGCATCTACGCCAATAACTTCGCTATAATTAGGACGATTATAAAAGGTGTATCGACGAATGTTATAATTACTATTACGGATATCGCCATCTAATCCATTCCAAACAGTATATTTCATAAAATTACTCAGCCTTAAACGCCCATTTCCGCGACCACCCAATGAATCCGCATTTACCATACCAGACCATTTTTGATAGGCAGGATGCCAAACCCTGCGATGTTGAGGATTATCAATGGTACCACGAGCCACGTTTCTTGTGTAATCCATTTCAAAAGTCCA
>CAZFTD010000343.1:0-1531 GCA_964521525.1 uncultured Marinilabiliaceae bacterium
TCAAACACTTTCCGAAACTGGAAACGGAATTGAAGTTAGAGAACTTGCAAAGAAAAAAATTGAATCATTTAAGACTGAGTTAAAAGCCTTAATGAGCAAACACAATATAGGACTTATAGAAGTGGATATTTACGATGGAGAGGAGAACTTTTGCCGGACAGATTATTATTTTACAATCAACGGAAAAATTTGGACAGTTGAAACCATTCCAGAAGTATTGATTGAAAAATTCAATTCAATTTAATTAAATTTTAACACTTTTAATTTTCAGTATATAGAATTATTTACTGAATTTGTATAAGTTTAATCAAAAACAGACAGAATATGAGCAAGACGCATTGGAAAAAATTTGAAAATCCTGATTTCATAGGGGCTTATTCGCTCGAAGAAAACAAGGATTTAACCGTTACGATTGAGAAAGTCAGTCGCACAATGGTGACAGGTATTGGCGGCAAAAAAGAAGAATGCACCGTAGCAACACTTAAAGGTCAAAAGCCGTTTATTTTGAACCGAACAAACATGAAAACGATTAGCAAAATTTACGGCACTCCATACATTGAGGATTGGGCCGGTAAGCAAATAACCCTTTACGTTGCACGTGTGAAGGCATTTGGCGAAGATGATGTAGAGGCATTGCGGATAAGGCCAGCAAAACCAGTAACTAAAATGCCTGAATTACTGCCATCCGATAAAGTTAATTGGGATAAAGTAGTTTCAGCTTTGAAAAATGGATTTACCATTGACCAAATTAAATCAAAATGGTCAATTTCCGAAACTAATCAGGAACAGTTATTATCAGAATCTATATGAAAGAATTTAAGATAAGGGCTTCTGCATGTGGCTCTATCATGGGAAAAAAAGGGTTAGGCCAAACTGGCTTAACCTATTGCGAAACGTGGTTGAAAGAACAGCTATACAGCCGCAAAAAAGAGTTTAGCAATAAGTACACGCAAAAGGGAAATATAGTTGAAGATAATAGCCTTGATTACATAGCTGAGCAGTTAGGTTTCGGCATGCTTTTAAAAAATGAGAGGCATTATGAAAACGAATTTATGACAGGAACACCCGATGTTGTTTTGAAAAATTTAATTATAGACGTAAAAAACAGTTGGGATGCCTTCACTTTTCCGCTTTTTTCCGATGAGGTTCCAAATGATTCTTATTATTATCAGGCTCAATGCTACATGGAACTAACTGGTATTGACCATTTCAAATTAGTATATGTTTTATCGGATACCCCAGACCATTTGATTTTTAGAGAGGCAAAAAAATACTGTTATGAAAACGGGTTCGATGAGCTTGACCAAGATATTTATGATGAGTTTTTTAACAAAATGACTTATTCTGATGTGCCTGACAGCTTAAAAATCAAAGTGTTTGATATTGAGAAAAATGAAACAGTCATTGAGTTGATAAAACAGAGAGTAATTGAGTGCCGTCAACACATAAGTAAAATCTGGCCGCATTAAAATTAAAAATAATGGAAATATACCTAAAAAATACAGGTTCTGGCCTATTCCCGATGTCAGAT
>CAZFTD010000344.1:0-1516 GCA_964521525.1 uncultured Marinilabiliaceae bacterium
TTTCGCTGGGAATGATAATCGATAACACCATTGTAATGGCCGACCATATTCGCCACACAGGTAACCGAAAGGCTTTTCTGGCCATATTGGCCGCTACCCTCACCACCATGGGTGCCCTGGTTATTATTTTCTTCTTAAAAGAAGAGCAAAAACTGAATTTAATCGATTTTGCCATAGTAATGCTTGTAAATATGTTGGTATCGCTGGCTGTGGCACTGTTTTTTGTTCCTGCTTTATTAACCCGACTTCCATTAAAAATCACATTTAAGAAAAGCTTTATCCGCCGAAAACGCAGGGTGGTTAAATTTTCCCGGTTGTACGAGCATTTTCTGCGGTTTTCGTTTCGATGGCGATGGGCTTTTATTCTTATTATAATTTGGGGTTTCGGTTTGCCGGTTTTCTTTTTACCCGATAAACTCGAAATAGAGAAAGAACAAGAACCAAAATGGTACCAAAAAACCTACAACTCAACGCTGGGACATCCAACATTTGTTTCCGAAATAAAACCATGGATAAACCGAATTTTGGGTGGCAGCTGGTATTGGTTTACCAATTATTATTCAACCAGCAGTTTCAACTGGGATAACTCGCGTACCCAATTAATTGCCAGTGGGTCAATGCCCGATGGCTCAACCATACACCAAATGAACGATGTGTTTATACATTTGGAGAATTATCTGGCGCAGTTTGATGAGATTGAATTGTTTACCACCAATATTAACAGTATTGACAATGCCCGCATTGAAATATCCTTTAAGCGCGAAGCCGAAAACGGGCCGTTCCCTCACATCCTCAAAAATGAACTCATTAGGCAGGCAATTCAAATTGGCAGTGCCGATTTTTCCATTTACGGAGTTGGACAAGGCTTTAGCAACGCATTTTATGATGGGATGCGCAATAATCGCATAGAGTTCAGAGGCTACAATTATGAGCTGATGCTTGAACAGGCAAGTATTTTCAGGGATACATTATTAAACCATCCACGTATTCAGGAGGTTATTCTTCAAACAGGCAGCTCATGGAGAGGGAAGCCCCGCTACGGATTCGTCATGGCACTGAATCGTAATAAGCTTGAGGAGGTGGGCAGCTCGCTGAGGAACATTTATTACGAGTTGTTGTTTCAGTCGCCCCGGGAAATATTTGCCGGCACTGTACCCGGCAACAGAACCTCTATCCCGGTTTACCTGAGAGAAGTATCGGCCGGAACCACTTCAGTTTGGGATATGAACAACAACATGCTAAGCTCCACTTCGGCATCCTTCCGACTTAAAGATGTAGGCTTTTTAAAACGCGAACGCACCGGCGATATGATAAGAAAGGAAAATCAGGAATACCGTTTAATGGTTGAATATGACTTTACCGGCCCGTGGGAACTCAACCGGCGGGTTCGCGACAGATATTTAGAGCTAATAAACAATCAACTGCCGGTTGGGTTTACAGCTGTTGATCAAAGCTCATGGTGGGGATGGAATAAAGATGAGAAAAGCCAGTATTGGCTCTTGCTTATTGTTATTAC